>JAGCRI010000036.1 GCA_017964755.1 Bacteroidales bacterium
GCCCCAATATGTCAAATGTAGATTTCTCCTCGAAAAGCTTGTTCAAATCGGAAAAGCCAAAAAAGCCATCAACTTCAGGAATTGCTGTGGCAAGTTCGTCTCGGTACCGTTCCACAAGGCAGCCCATCACATATAGCTTTTTGATGTATCCTTTTTTCTTTCTTTCTGCATACATCAGTATTGTTTCCACCGACTGTTCTTTTGCATCCAAAATGAAGGCGCAGGTGTTGATTATCACTGCATCGCAATCTTTTTCCGCTTCGTGGAACACTTTTAAGCGGCGTTTTTGCAGCTGAGCGGCGATAACTTCAGAATCCACCTGATTTTTGGAACAGCCTAAGGTTACGATGTTGACGGTTTTGATATTGCTCATTACTGTTTGAGTCTAATGCTAATTTTTCTTCTGGTATGAATCAACTTTTGCTTTCAGCTCTTCAGGAATGTCCTGCACGCGGAGCAGAAGCACGTAAGTCTGTTGCAGCCTTATATTGTTGTCCTTGTCGTCTTTGTTGATTTCGTATGCCTTGTTGCACCATGAGAGTGCGTTTTCGAGCACGCCTTTGCGTTGTTCGTCAAGTTCCTTGCGCAAATCCCAGTTTTTGGCTTTAGTTGCATCATCCATCAATTTCCCGTATTTTGCTGTCGCTTCGTAGAGATAGCGGTATCCGTACATTGCGAGCAGTTGGAAATCTTTTGGTGAAGCCTCAATGCCGGCTTGCAGCAGTGTGTCGGCCTTCTCAAATTCGAGCGAGTTGATAAGATAGTTCGCAACCATTGTTATAACTGCAGGATTCTTGGCATATTTTTTCACGGCTTTGTCGGCCACTTTGTTCATCTTGTCAGTCTGGTTTGTCATAGCAAGATAGTCAAGCTCTATTTCAAAAGCATTGTCAATTTCGGCATCAGCAATGTTCTTTTTTGCGGCATTGACAACTTTCGCACATGATGTTGTGTCACCTTCATCCTTATAACTATAATATAATGTTGTATAGATTACAGCGACAGGAGTTTTTACTGTAACCCCTTCGTTAAGCATTTTCTTGAAATTCTCCTTGTTATCCATCTTCAATGAAATTTGGGCAAGGTCAAGATAAATGAGTCCGAGGTCTGTCGGGTTGCTTGTGGCTTTGTCCAATTTCAGGTTTTTGGCGGCGAGGTTAAGATACTCGTATGCCTTTTCCCAGTTCCCGGCTTTCTTTGCTGCCTGTCCCATATCGTACAGAGGACCGGCGCAGTAGTTCTGCCCCTGAATAGGGTCATACATGGTTTGCAGCGGTTGTACGTGAGCATCTAATGTGATTGCTTTCAAGAAGCTTTCGTTTGCGATGAGAATCGCATCAGGGTTTTTAGACACATATTTGGGGTCTTTTTTGAGACGTTGCTGGTCATAATCGTACAGGCGCAGATAAACGTTGCCGTGCATAAGCCACGCGTCAGCGCTGTTTTCATTGGTTTTGACGCATTCGTCAGAGATTTTTTTTGCGGGTCCGATTTTCCCGTTTTGCAGGTTCATCCAAGCGTCTTTAACGCAACTTGGCTGTGCGACTGCAAATTCGCATACCAAAGCTGTGGCAATAATGACAAATAACTTTTTCATGGTATTGTTTCTTTAAAATTAATATTCGTATAGATTGTTTATTTACCGATTCGTTTAATTATATCGTCATATTTTGGCGATTGTTTTCTTGCATAGATGTTTTTCAGGATATTGAGCACGCTTTCTTCAGAAGGTTCCATTTCAAGAGCCTTCTCAAAATATGTCTCTGCTTTGTCGAGGTAGTTGTCTGATTCTTGTTTTACGGAGGCGGCGAGCTCCTTTTTGCCCTGCACGTCATACTGGTTTGCTGTCGCGAATTTGTTTTGCGAGATGTAGTAACAGCAGACACCGAGGTTGTAAATGACAGCGAAGTTAGGCTCGTATGAGTGGTAGGCGCGTTTCAGCAGCGTCTCGGCTTCGGTGTAGTTAGAGTCGGCGATGTAGATGTTGGCAACGTTTACTATTGAGGTAGGTGTGTTCAGCGATGAGGCGGGCAGGTTTTGCAGCAGCGCGCGGCCTTTGCTGTTATCTTTAATCCAATAGTAGTAGTCGATTTCGGCAACTTTAATGTCGATGTTGTCAGGAATTGTCTGTTTCCCATTTTCTATTGTCTCAAAAACCTTCTCTTTGAGATTGTTCTTCTTGTAGTTTTCAATGAGACGCAGGAAAACGTTAGCATCTTTTGAGTTGTCGTTAATCGCTTTTTCGTAAGCGGCTATTGCATCTTGCGGACGGTTGAGCATTTCGAGGGCGTAAGCATAATAGTAGTAGATTTCCCCGTTCAGAGGATATTCAGGCTTTTGTATTTCATAGCTTTTTATCGCTTTTTCAAGAATACGTTTTCCCGACTCAAAATTCTGTGCCATAAGCATATCAACGCCTTGGATAAGGAGCAGGGTGTACATTTTCGGAAGTCCTTCATCAGGCGAAAGCATTCCGGTAGCCATGATATTCTTGTTGATGGATTTGGCTTTTACAAAAGCATCGTATGCCTCTTCCGGCGTATTGGGAGCAGTTATCTTATAAGTCTCGTCTTTCTGGCGTGCACCGTATTCCTCGTTGGCGAGGTAGTAGTATATATTTGCCTTGTATAGCCATGTGTTAGCCTTTTCCGCCAGCTTCTCATCATTAGTGCAGAGGTCTATAGCTGTTTTTGCCTTTGCAAAATTCTGGTCATAATAATAGTTATAGGCTTTTGTGAGAGAAGGCTTTTGACAAAAGGCTGAGAGAAGCACAAGACTGATAGAGACAGATAAGAAGATTTTTTTCATAATGATTTGTTTTATAGATTGATAAAACGATTTTACTGGTTGTCTTCCTGTTCTGTTTCAACGTCTGGCTGGCTGTCTGCCATAGTGTCGGGGTTTTCAGTTCCGTTCAAGTTCTCTTCATCGGTTTCATCTTCAGTCTCTTCTTTCGGCACTTCTGTAACAGCAGCTATGACATCGGTATCTTTGAGGTTTATGAGTTTCACGCCTTGTGTAGCGCGGCCGGTGATGCGCAGCGAGTCGATATGCAGCCTAATAGCGACGCCGGAGCGGTTGATGATCATGAGGTCATCGTCATCGGTAACGGCTTTGAGAGCTATGAGTCCGCCTGTCTTTTCAGTGATGTTGATGGTCTTTATGCCGCGAGCGCCACGGTTTGTTATGCGGTATTCGTTGAGCGGGGAGCGTTTCCCGAATCCGTTTTCGGAGACGACAAGAATATTGCATTCAGGATCGTCAACACAGACCATGCCGATGACGCGGTCATTGTCGCGCATGAGGGTGATACCTTTCACTCCGAGAGCGGTACGTCCCATCGGACGGACTGTGGTTTCGTTGAAGCGGACGGCTTTGCCGGAATGTGCGGCGAGCATGATGTCGCAGTTGCCGGAAGTGATGCAGGCGTCAAGCAGGTGGTCGTCTTCGCGGATTGAGATAGCGTTGATGCCGTTTACTCTCGGACGTGAATATGCTTCGAGTGTAGTCTTCTTTATCGTGCCGTTTTCAGTGCAGAGAATCACGTAGTTGTTTTCAACGTACTCTTTATCTGTAAGATCCTTGACATTGATGACCGCCTTTATCTTGTCATCCTGTTCAATGTTGATGAGATTCTGGATGGCACGGCCTTTCCATGTCTTGTTGCCTTCAGGAATTTCGAATACGCGGAGCCAGTAGCATTTGCCTTTTTCGGTGAAGAAGAGCAGATCGTTGTGGTTTGTGGCGACATACATCATTTCGATGAAGTCTTCTTCGCGGGCATCGCCGCCTTTTGAGCCCTTGCCTCCGCGGATTTGAGCCTTGTATTCGGCAAGTTGTGTGCGTTTGATATAGCCGAGGTGTGATATTGTTATTACCACGTCCTCATCGGCATACTCGTCTTCAATGCGGAATTCGGCTGCGTTCTTTTCGATGTGGGAGCGTCTTTCGTCACCATATTTTTCCTTGACTTCCTGCAATTCGTCTTTGACAATCTGTTGTCTTAATTTTTCATCAGAAAGCACGCGCCTCAGGTATTCAATCTGTTTTTGCAGCTCATCGTATTCAGCCTGCAGCTTTTCTCTTTCCAGACCGGTGAGCTGACGGAGGCGCATTTCGCATATTGAGCGCGCCTGGATGTCGCTGAAGCCCCAAGTGTCCATCAATCCGATTCGTGCGTCATCAGGGGTCTTTGAAGAGCGGATGAGGTTGATGATTTCGTCAATGATGTCAAGGGCTTTAAGAAGGCCTTCCAAGATGTGGGAGCGTTCTTCGGCTTTGCGCAGGTCGAATTGTGCGCGGCGGTAGATGACTTCAAGGCGGTGCTTCACATACTCGGCGATCATGCCTTTGAGGTTCAGAGTCACGGGGCGTCCGTTGACCAAGGCGACATTGTTCACGCTGTATGAAGTCTGGAGAGCTGTATATTGGTATAGTTTGTTCAAAATAACGTTGGCGACTGCCTCACGTTTCAGGGTATAGACTATGCGTGTGCCGTTGCGCTTGTTTGAAAGGTTTTCAATATTTGTGATGCCTTCGATTTTCCCTTCCTTGATAAGTTCGACTGTACGTTTAATCATTTCAGACGGGTTGGTGAGGTAGGGCAGGGTGGTTACCACGATGACATTTTTGCCGTTTTCTTCCTCGATGGTGGCGTCGCCGCGCATGATGACACGGCCGCGTCCTGTCTCGAAAGCCTCGCGCACGCCGCTGTAGCCGTAAATGGTGCAGCCTGTTGGGAAGTCGGGGGCTTTGATGTACTGCATGAGTTCGTCAGTAGTGATTTCGTTGTTGTCGATGTAGGCGCATATTCCGTCACACACTTCGCTGAGGTTATGAGGCGGCATGTTTGTAGCCATACCGACAGCTATGCCGGAGGAGCCGTTCACGAGCAGGCTCGGTATTTTGGCGGGCAGCACGACCGGTTCCGGGAATTCGCCGTCGAAGTTGGGCTGGAAATCCACGGTCTCTTTTTTTATGTCTTCAAGCATCTCCTCTGCTATTTTGCGGAGGCGTGCTTCGGTGTAACGCATAGCTGCGGGGCTGTCGCCGTCAACGCTGCCGAAGTTGCCCTGACCGTCAATAAAGGGGTATCTCATAGACCATGCTTGGGCGAGGCGCACCATTGCATCATAGACTGCGGTGTCGCCGTGCGGGTGGTACTTACCGAGCACCTCACCCACGATTCTCGCAGATTTCTTGTATGGTTTGCCTGATACAATGCCTGTGTCGTACATTGCGAAGAGAATCCTGCGGTGAACGGGTTTCAAGCCGTCTCTCACATCTGGGAGAGCACGCGCCGTTATGACAGACATCGAATAGTCGATGTAGGCCCTTTGCATCTCTGTTTCAATCGTAATCGGTATTATACGTTCTTCTTCAATCATTTTTTAGAATTTTGTTTATAGTTAATTTTTTAATATTCAGTATTTTATGTTTATTAATTACAAAATACGAAAATACAAAAAAAAATGATATGAAGGGCTTGTTTTTTGAAGATTTTACAAATAGAAAAACAATAGGCTGCAAAGGGTTGACATCACAGCCTATTGGATTATGGAATTATGGGAAATATTTATCTGTTTTTTGGAGATATCATCCTGCTACATCCACTTGACCAAGTTGAAGTCCAGGTCGTGAGGCAGCAGCGGGTTGGCCGGAATAATGCGGATGGCACAGTTCCATACACCAGCGTACTTGGCATCTATTGCACATTCGAAGATGCTCGTGTTGCCGTCAGTTCTGACGAAGTGGAACGGATATTTGGCGGCAAGGAGTGGCTGTGTGTCATTTTGAATGGCAAAGACAAATTCGATTTTCACGTCATCGGGGGTGAGGTTGCCGAGCCTGACGCGGAGTGTGGTGATTATGGATTTGCCCAGCGCATACGTGTGCTCTTCTTCGCATTGCGGATATTGTACGTCAACAAGTTCGATATTGCCCCACGATGTTATCATCTTCTCTTTCCAGCGCACCAGATTCTTCGCGTTTTCATAGTTGTTGGCCGCAAGCTGTTTTGTCCTTGCTTCAAGTTTGTGGTAGAATTTGCCATAGTAATCGTCAAGTTGGCGTTTCATTGTGAAGTGAGGTGAGATGAGGGCGAAGTTGTTTTTCATCATGCCTACCCATTTTGTAGGTATGCCGTCTGTGTTGCGGCAGTAGAAGGAGTTTGATATTTCACCTTCAATGAGAGAATAGATGGTGGCGGCATCGAGTTCGTCCTGCAGGCGGTTGTCGGTGTAGGTTATCTGCTCGTTGATAGCCCAGCCGGCGCCTTTAACATACCCTTCAGCCCACCAGCCGTCAAGGACGCTGAGGTTGAGGACCCCGTTCATGATTGCTTTCTCGCCGCTTGTGCCGGAAGCCTCCAGCGGGCGTGTCGGAGTGTTCATCCACACGTCGCAGCCCGAAACCAATTTTTTTGCCAGAATCATGTCGTAGTTTTCCAAAAAGATGATTTTCCCTATGAAATCCGGCTTTCTCGAAAAATCAATGATTCTCTTGATGAGGTCTTGCCCGGCTTTGTCGTGCGGGTGCGCTTTCCCTGCAAATATGAACTGCACAGGCTTTTCAGGGTTGTTGAGCAGCCTGCGGAGCCGTTCCTCGTCAGAGAAGAGCAGGTGTGCACGTTTGTATGTTGCAAAACGGCGTGCGAACCCGATTGTGAGTATGTCGTCACGGAGTGTGTCCAAGGTCTTGACAATCAGTGCCGGCGACTCGTTGCGCCTGCGCATTTGCGCCTCTAACAATATTCTGACTTCAGAAATCAGCTCTTTTCTCAAATCATCTTTGATTTGCCATATTTTGGCATCGTCAACTTCACGGATTTTTGCCCAGATGTCTGGATTTGACTGGTCGGTGAGAAATTCTTTGCCGAAAACTTGAGAGTGGAACTGCTGCCACCGTTTGTGCGCCCAAGTGGGGTAGTGGACACCATTGGTTACATAGCTGATATGAAGTTCGTTAGAGAAATGCCCATCGTAAAGATACTGGAACATTTCACGCGACACGCGTCCGTGTATGCGGCTCACACCGTTGATTTCCTGCGAGAGCTTGCAAGCCAGAATGCTCATGGAGAATTTGTCGTTGCTGTCGCCGTTTTTGCGGCCGAGTCCCATGAAGGTCTGCCACGAAATATTGCATTTTGCAGGGTAGTTGGCGAAATAGATACGCATCATGTCTTCGCTGAACGAGTCGTGCCCTGCCGGAACCGGTGTGTGGGTGGTGAATAGCGATGATGCCTTTATGGCTTCAACGGCTGTGCTGAATGTGAGGTGCTCTTCACGCATGATGTTGCTGAGACGTTCAAGATTAAGGAATGCTGCGTGCCCTTCGTTCAAATGGTAGATTGTCGGGTTCTCACCCAGTTTCCGTAACATCCTTATCCCGCCTATGCCGAGCAGGAATTCCTGTTTCAGGCGGTTTTCCCAGTCACCGCCGTATAGTTGGTAAGTGGTCTTTCTGTCCTCGTCAGAGTTTTCTCTAAAATCTGTGTCAAGAAGATAGAGCGGGATGCGCCCCACATCGACTCGCCAGATACGGGCATAGAGGGTGCGGCCAGGCAGCCCGATGCTTATTTTTTCAAATTCCCCTTTCTCGTTCTTTACGGGCGACATCGGCAGTTTGGAGAAGCTCTGGTTCGGGTAGAGGTTGACTTGTTCGCCGTAAGGGGAAATCTGCTGTGTGAAATAGCCGCAACGGTAGAGCAGCCCCACGGCAATCATGTTGACATTGCAGTCGCTCGCTTCCTTGAGGTAGTCGCCTGCCAGCATGCCGAGCCCGCCTGAGAATATTTTCAGTTCGTTGCTGATGCCGAATTCCATACTGAAATATGCCACCTTCTCTTCGGGGCGGGTGCGCGGGGTGTTCATGTAGTCTTGGAACTTCTGGTAAACGGTTTCAAGTTTCGCCATAAAATCAGGATTCGAACTGTATTTCTCTATAACATCTAAAGGCAGGAACTGAAGCAGATGCACAGGGTTTTCGTTATATTTCGCCCACAATTCAGGACCGGCAATCTCCATGAAGAGTTCGCGCGCTTCGTAGTTCCAGCTCCACCAAAGATTATGCGCTAACTTGTATAGCTTCTGCAAGTTATTGGTTAACTGTGATTTGAAAGTGATACGTCTCCATTTTGGTTCGGAAACCTCAATCTTTGAGACCATAAGGTCAATCTTAGATGTCTTGTTTTTGTATGTCTCAAATCTCTCTTCCGATTTTGAAAGTGCAATATCGTACGCTTCCAAATAATTGTCGAACAGGTTTTTCCATAAAGCGGACTGTGAAATTTCAACTGCTTTTTCTGAGTTCAATGAGTTTTCTTTATCAGAGCAGCTGGCATAATATGAGATGGCGTGCACGATTTCGGAATATACCTGTTCATCGTTATGGTCGGTGCGTTCAATCACCCATACTGCCTTTTGCGCATTCGTGCCGCCGAAGTTCTCGCGTGCCCACAGCCCGAACCCTGCTAATGATGTTGTTATGGTTGGGATGCCGAAAGCTACACTTTCTAATGGCGTATAACCCCATGGCTCATAATAAGATGGGAAGACAGAAAGGTCAAAACCGATAAGAAAATCGTAGTAATTAAGATTGAAAATGCCGTCGTGCCCGTTCAGATATGTCGGGACAAAAATGACCTTGACTTTGCGTTCGGGGGCGTTGTCAAGATTGAGTTCGTTGCATTTTCTGATAATGGGGTCGTTGTAAGGGTCATGAAGCGGGTGTGTTGCGTAGTCCCTCAGACGAGCGTTGTCGCAGTTATCATATTTCACGCCTTGTTCAATTTTGCTGGCGAGTTCCTGCCGTTGTCCGCTGAAACCTGCGGGGACGGCGATAAAGGCTACAACCTCGCGCTGTAGCTCATCGTCCTTCATATTTGCGAGCGCCTCAAGGAAAATGTCAATCCCCTTGTTTTTGAACTCATACCTGCCGCTGTTGATGACATAGAGTGCATTATCGGAGATAGGCTGTTGTAGCAGCGCTTCGGCCACGGCGTGCAGCTTGTTCCGGGCGGCCGCGCGTTTTTCTGCATAGTCGTCCCCTTGTGGCACAAAATCGTTTTCAAACCCGTTAATTGTAATAGTGTCGGCACCCTTTTCGAGGAATGATGAACATTCCTTGTTTGTGATTTCGCTGACAGTGGTGAAGGAGTCTGCAGTTTGGGCTGACAGGTATTCGAGGGAGGCTTTAGACTGCACCCCGAAGCGGTTGGCTGTGGCGGCGGGCTCGTACTGGGCGATGTTTTCATACAGAGGCAGCCCGTTGCCTGCGACGCACCTGCCGAGCACTGTCGCATGTGTGGTGAAGACTGTGGCCACTTGCGGCACATTCTCCTTAATGTACAGAATCCCTGTACCTGTCATCCATTCATGGAACTGCGCTATTATCTTGTCGTGTGCAGTGCAGTGGAACTGGTAGAAACTTTCGATGACACGCCCTGCCGCATAGCCGAAGAGTGCCGGTTCAATGTAGTCCCATTGCCCCGATATGGAGTCAAGACGGTATTTTTCCCAGAAATGGGTCAGAATTTCGTTTTTGTTTTCAAAATATGGTGTGAAGTTGACAAGCACCACTACAGGGCTGCCGCTTATCTTCCATCGGCCAATGCGGATACGGAGCCCTTCCGCCGCTGCAACTTCCTTCCATAAGCTGTATAGGCTGTTGTCCTCTTCAAATTCTTCATTCGCGATGCCCTCCTTGGCTATATCTGGCCCGATACAAATGTAGTTGTCTTTATAACTTTCTGTGATTGTGGGTGCTTTTGTTGCGACTACGGTGTGAATGCCGCCTACTTTGTTGCATACTTCCCAACTTGTCTCAAATATATAGTCTGCTTTTCTCATGTTTTTGTTTGGATGAATTTTTAGCTTGCAAAAATACAAGAAAAATGGTTATACTTGCACTTTAAAAAATGTTTCATCGTGAATATGGCTGTGAAAAATAGATTGTCATTGTCAGCTTTGCTGGCGGTTGTTTCCGCAGCTTTAATTCTAATTGTGATAAAATTCCCTTCAAATATCATTTCATGGGACGTTTTCGGCTATTATCTCTATCTGCCACAGCTTTTTATTTATAATGACTTGGGTATTAATGATATAGAAAATCTGAACAATATTGTCGCCACGTACCATAATACAGCTACCCTTTATCAGATATGGCAGACGGAGACAGGGGATTGGCTTATCCGTTACACTTCCGGACAGGCTGTGATGTTTGCCCCTGCCTTTTTTGTCTCACACGCGGTTGCTTTGGCTACAGATTTCCCTGCTGACGGTTTTTCCCTGCCATACCAGATTGGGCTTCTTGCCGGCTGTTTCATCTATTTTGTGGCGGCTTTTGCGCTTTTGCGCCTCATTCTTCTTCATTTCTTCAATGACAAAATTACAGCCGTTACAATGTCGGTTGTTTTTTTAGGGACAAATCTTTTCGCAAATACATTATTTAATATAGCAGGGGTTCATTCCCAACTTTTTTTCCTCTATGCAATAATTGTGCTTTTTACAATACGCTGGCACGAAAAGCAGACTTGGAAAAATATTCTGCCTATAGCGGTCGCGGCGGGGCTTATCATCATTACCCGCCCGACTGATGTGATATGTCTGCTGATTCCGTTTTTGTGGAATGTTACCGACAAATTGGGATGGAAGAACAAAGTAGAGCTTCTTCAGAAAAATTTCCCGCAATTGGTCGTTAGTGCGATAATTGTATGTGCAATAGGCTCTTTGCAGATGGTTTATTGGAAAATCTATTCGGGGCATCTGCTTATCGACAGCTACAACAATCCAGCCGAAGGCCTTGACTTTTTCTATCCACATATATTTGGAGTTCTATTTTCATTCAGGAAGGGGTGGTTTGTATATACCCCGCTTATGGTTGTTGCATTTGCCGGATTTATTTTTGTATGGAAAGAAAAACGGAACTCTTTTTATGCTCTTTTCATTTTTATGCTGATAGACATTTATCTGGTGTCATGCTGGTCGTGCTGGTGGTATGCCGTGTCGTTCAGCCAGCGCGCTTTTGTGCCGGCATACATTGTTATGGCCGTTCCTTTAGGGTTTGTTATACGGTTTTTTGATGAAAAGCCAATGAAATTCAGACTGCCGTTCTTTTTGTTGGTTTCACTTTTGATTGTGCTTAATCTTTTTCAGACATGGCAGTACGAAAAACAGATAATAGACGGTTCAAGAATGACGAAAGCGGCTTGGGCTGCGAATTTTTTCAAGACAGATGCCGGCAGTTGCGATGACCGGCTGCTGTTGATAAAGCGGGATTTCTCAGGGATTGACGCTATGGATAGTGCCAGAAATTACAAGGAACGGCTTGTGTTGGCTGAGAATTATGGGGAAAATGGGATTGTGACAGATTCGGAGACAAATTTCACGCCTGCAATTAAGATTCCATATAAGAAAATAACATTGTCCGACCATGCGTGGTTGAGAATTGTATGTGAGGTAATGCCTATTGACAGTGCCGCCATTGGTGGCGGGCAGCTTGTTGTAACGTTTTATCACAATGGTAATTACAAATACCGCACATATCAATTGCCGGAGACAATTCCTGCAGGTGAGTGGAGCGAGTTTGAGGTCAGTTATCTCACACCGGAGGTGCGTACCCCCAACGACCCGCTCTGTGTCTATTATTGGAATCAGACGGGCAAACCTCTTGCTGTCAGACGTATAGAAGTCTGGGCAAGCGAAGTTGTGAAGTGATTTTTTGCAGCCTAATTGCTATACCAAAGTGCGGATAAGTTCTTCTGTGTCACCGTTTAACAGGTAGATAGGCGGAATTTCAATCATGGTGAAGACGCCGTATTTCTGCTCGTTTTTCATGCGGGCGGCGGCGCGGGCTGTGGCAACGAGTACCTGACCTGTCAGCGCGGGGTTGTCAATCGACATATTGAACTCGAAACGCTGGTTGTGGGTGGCTCCGCTGACACCGTATCTGAGCATGTTCACGCCGTGTCCGACATTGTCAAGCGCTTTCACTGACGGCACTTGCATGACGTGCGTCTCATCATTCTTGAAGTAGGCGTCTGTGAGGATGGCTTTTTCCACGGTCGCGAAGTCGGCGCCGGGTTCCAATTCCACATACACCATTCTTCTGTGTATGCCTGTGCCGAGCGGGATGGTCATGGAGAGTGCGTCTTTAACACCTTTTATCGCTCTGACTGCCACCGTGTGCCCCATGCTGCGCCCCGGGCCGAAGTTTGTGTAGGTGAGCCCTTCCGGAGCCATTGCCAAAAGTATCGCCCTGACCATAGAGTCAGTACCCGGATCCCAGCCTGCTGAAATGACGCTCACCGCATTGTGCTCGCGTGCAACAGGCATAAGTTTTCTCCTCAAATCAGGGACTTGCGTGTGAATGTCAAAGCTGTCAACGGTGGAAATCCCCTTTTCGAGCATCCGTTCTGCGTATGCCGGCACATCACGTGACGGAACGCATAGTGCCGCTATGTCTGCCTCTATGCTGTCAAGAGTATCGTTATGGTGAAAAATTCCGGCAAGTTCCATGTCTGCCGATGCAGCAACAGCTTGCTCCACAGCACGTCCTATATGTCCGTATCCTATAATTGCAATTCTCGTTTTCATAGTTTTTTACAATTTTATTTTACAGTTATTATTTTTTTAAAAATGAATTTAGGTTGCAAAAATAATATTTTTGTAGATTGATTGATAATTTTCAAGATTTTATGTTTTTGTTTAGGTCAAAAAACATTCTTAATAAATGTTAACCTTTATTTTGATAGGGGGAATTTTTGTATTTTTGCACTCAAATTGAAAATTAACAAAACTATAGAATTATGGCAACAACTGCTGATTTTAAAAACGGATTGTGTATAGTTCATAATGGCGAATTGTGGACGATTGTGGAGTTCCAACATGTAAAACCGGGAAAAGGAAATACGTTTGTTCGTACGAAATTGAAACATATCAAGAGCGGCAGAGTACTCGAAAACCGTTTCGATGCCGGTGTGAAGATAGAGTTGGCGCGTGTGGAACGCCGTCCGTACCAGTTCCTCTATAAGGAAGGTGACACCACATACAATTTCATGCATGTGGAAACATTCGAACAGCTGGCTATTGAAGAAAGCATGATCAACAATCCGGGTTTGCTGAAGGAAGGCCAAACCGTGGAGATTATGTATCATGCAGACACTGACACTCCGCTGACATGTGAGCTCCCGCCGTTTGTTGATTTGCAGGTTACTTATACTGAACCCGGTGTCAAGGGCGATACCGCTACAAATACGCTGAAGCGCGCAACCGTTGAGACTGGTGCCGAGGTTTTTGTGCCACTCTTTATTGAATCGGGCGAAATAATCAAGGTTGATACCCGTACAAACAAATACGCTGAGAGAGTCAAGTAGTTTTTTACTGTATAAACCATTATTTAAATGAGATTCGAGAAAGCACTGACTATAGATGAAGTGCTTGGCATTATAGGCCACGATGTCAAGATTATTGGCAATCCCGATAACAAGGTTACCGGAATCAATGAGATACATTCCGTTGAGGCGGGAAATCTCTCTTTTGTTGATTCGCCGAAGTATTATGAGCGTGTGGTGAACAGTGCGGCTGGCACAATCCTTATCAACAGGGAATACAGTTGCCCTGAAGGTAAAACGCTTATAGTTACAGAAGACCCGTTCAAAGATTATGTCCGTATAGTCAAGCATTTCACATCGTTCACACCGCAGAATGTGCCGGTGAATCCAACGGCTGTGATAGGCGAGGGCACTGTGGTGCAGCCTTGCTCCTTCATCGGTGAGAATGTTGTTATTGGCAAAAACTGCATTATACATTCAAATGTGAGCATATACGCTAACTGCGTCATCGGCGACAACGTGATTATCCACTCTGGAAGTGTCATCGGCGCAGATGCCTTCTATTTCCAAAAGCGTAGCAACGGCTGGAACAAGCTCGAAACATGCGGGCGCGTTATTATCGGCAATGACGTGGAAATCGGTTGCAGCGTCACAATCGACAAGGGCGTTTCTGGCGACACCTATATCGGGGACGGCACCAAATTTGATAACCAGACCCAAGTTGGCCACGATACCCATATTGGAAAACGCTGCCTCATCGGTGCTCAGTCCGCTATTGCCGGCTGCTCGTTTATTGATGATGATTGTATGCTCTGGGCAGGTGTTTATGTGAACAAGGATCTCTATGTGGCTAAGGGTACAACATTGTTGGCACTTTCTGCTATTGACAAGAGCGTGAAAGAGGAAAATACAGTACTTTTCGGTGCTCCGGCTTACGAAGCGCGCAAGAAATGGAAGGAAATGGCTTGCTCACGTATGCTGCCCGAACTTATGGAAGAGTTCCGCGCCCTTCAGAAAGATGTCGAAGCCCTGAAGAGCAAATGATTTTTGTCAAATTGTTTTGATAGTTTATTATAAAAATTCCCTCCCCGTGAGGGAGATTTTTTCTGAAAACATTTCTATCGTATGAAACTTAAATTGCAGATTATGGTTTTGCTGTTCTGTTTGTCGCTACCCGCCTGCCAGCGCCGTACAGCTGTTAAAGGCGAACTTGCTGAAGATGAAAGCTTTGAGTTCGTGGTTGACCGCTTTGCCGATATTGAAATTATGCGCTATAAGGTTGATGACTGGGAAGACCTCTCTTTGCGTCAGAAAGAACTCGTTTATTATCTGAGTGAGGCTGCACTGTGTGGCCGCGACATTATTTTTGCCCAAAATTGTAAATACAACCTCACTGTTAAGACCACTCTCGAAAATATCGTTTCCACCTATAACGGTGAGCGCGACTGCCCCGAATGGCTTGACTTTATGGTTTATGTGAAAAGGTTCTGGTTCTCGAACGGTTTTCATCATCATTATTCAAATGACAAGTTTTTCCCTGATGTTGACAAATCTTACTTCAAGCAGCTGATTCTCAATTCGGCTGAGTCTGATTTTCCGTTTGAGGAGGGTGAAGATATATCGCACTTTGTGGACAGAGTAACTGAAATTGTGTACAGCAAGGCTATTGCTCCTATCAAAGTATGTCAGAATCCGCAAAAGGATCTTGTTACCAATTCGGCGGTGAACTTTTATGAGAATGTTACCCAGAAGGAGGCTGACAAGTTTTATGCACAGTTGCGAAAAAACGACGCTGGCGCGAATCCTGCGGAGCCGCTTTCTTACGGATTGAACAGCAGGCTTGTGAAAAACGGGAAGGGTGAGATTGTGGAACAGCCATATAAAATTGGGGGACTTTACAGCGCCGCTATCGAGAAAATAGTATTCTGGCTCCAGAAGGCTGCAGAGGTGGCAGAAAATGATGCACAGAAAGCCCATATCGAAAAGCTGATTGATTATTACCGCACCGGCGACCTGAAGACTTGGGACGAATATAATGTGCTCTGGGTGCAGGATACTGAGTCGCATATCGATTATGTCAACGGTTTTATAGAGGTTTATGACGACCCGCTTGGACAAAAGGCTACTTGGGAGGCTGTGGTCAACTATAAAGACCTTGTGAACAACCGCCGCACAGAGATCATAAGCAAGAACGCCCAATGGTTTGAGGATAATTCGCCTATTGACCGTATCTTTAAGAAAAAAAAGGTGAAAGGCGTTGAGGCTAAAGTTATTACGGTTGCGCAACTTGGAGGGGCAAACTATCCGGCAACACCTATCGGCATTAACCTGCCTAATGCCAACTGGATTCGCAAACAGTACGGCTCAAAGTCGGTGACAATGGAGAACATTATGTACGCGTATGCGCAAGCGAAGCTGAAGAACGGTACGATACAAGAGTTCTACTATTCTGATGATGAAATTGAGGCTGCAAAGAAATATGGTTATGTGACTGACAATCTGCAAGTTGATCTTCATGAATGTCTGGGACACGGCTCCGGTCAGATGCTCCCCGGCGTGAATGACGATATGCTGAAAAATTACCATTCGGTGATTGAGGAGACCCGCGCTGATCTTTTCTCCCTTTATTATATTGCTGATAAAAAAATTGTTGAACTCACACTTCTTCCCGATACTTCGGCTTATAAAACCTGCTATTATAAATATATTGTAAACGCTATGATGTTGCAGCTGAACCGTCTTGAAAAGGGAGCTCAGATTAC
>JAGCRI010000037.1 GCA_017964755.1 Bacteroidales bacterium
GTGGTGATGAACAGGTACTTGATAAGATAGTGCGACGGCGCTTGATTCGACAATATGAGTTTGCCCTCAAAGAGTTGCTTCACTGGCAGCCGGTTAGCTGTCATTTGTGACAAGGCAAATGAGGGAGATACTGTGAAGAATTGGTTGTCAGGATAGATAATCCAGCATACTATGTAAGTTATGAGTGCCACTGCCACGCCCATTCCGAATATCAGTGCGAAATTTTTAAGGTATTCTTTTGATGAGAATTTGCGTATAGGATTGTTTATGAAATAGAACAGCGGCAGAAGAACTAATATGTAAATAAGAAGTATTGTACCGCCGACATGTATTGAACAGCAAAGGATAACGCTTATGAGAAGAAGTGATATCCGTTGGCGTTTTATGACGGGAAACTCTTCAAAAAGGCGGTGCAGTTGATATAAGGTGAAAACGTAGGCGAATGCGAAAGGTATGTCGGTGAGGTTGCTGTATGTGTGCCCTATGAACCGTGGTGATACGAAGAGGAACAACGCTCCGAAAAAGGCGGCGCGCCATGAGAAAAGCCTTAGCATGAAAAGCCCGACAACGAGAATGGTGCCCCAGCCGAACAGCGCGCTGGTGACGTGCCTGACAGCATACGGGTCATTGGGGGAAATCCATTTTGCTGCAGCGTATGTTATTTTGTCGAGTATCATGCCGTGGTTTCGCATATATGGTATCTCAGAAGGCTGCGTCTCACCTGCATTGATGCTTTCAATATGCTTCACCTGCTCCCATTCAATGTCTGAAATGCCTGTCTGAATACTGGCGTATGGCAGCACGATGAGAAGCATAAGCATAAGCAGATAGAACAGGTATTTGTAAATGTCGTCTTTGCTTTTTATTGAGAAGGTGAAATATTTTTTCCGTATGTCATACACGCGTTTCGGCTGTCGTAGCTTGTCGAAATGCAGTTCCATCGGCGGATCGTCAGAGATGTGGCTCCGTAAAATGAATTTGCGGATTATTGTTGCGATTTTGGACAATATAACCTTGAAGTTCAATGTCATAATTGGTCTGGTTTAGTTTTCTGCGAGAATCGTCCATTCATATTCCTTCTCCTCAATGCTTTTTCTGATTCTCTCATATCGTTTGTAAAGGGAGCCGTCAGCTATGCGTTCGGCATTCTCTTCAGGGTTAGCTAACATCTTCTCCAATTGCTCTTTTTCTTCCTCTAATTTGAATATCTCCTCTTCCAAACGTTTTATCTGGTTTTGGAGTTTTCTTGCTTCAGCCTCTTTCTTTTTCTTCAATTCGTAAAGCTCCTTGCTTGATGAGTTCTCTTTTTCGTTGGCGGCCCTGTTGCTGTTCTGGCGTTGCAACTCGTTTAACGAGTCAATCTTTTTCTTCTCCAAGAAATCGTAAACGTCACCAATGTACGTCTTTATGCCTTTATCCTTGAACTCAAAGACCTTTTCAGTCAGTCCCTGCAGAAAATCCCTGTCGTGTGATACGAGGATAAGCGAGCCTTCGTACTGGAGCAGAGCGCTTTTGAGTACGTCTTTCGATTTCATGTCGAGATGGTTGGTCGGCTCGTCAAGAATTAGAAGGTTGAAAGGGGAAAGCAGGAGTTTTGCGAGTGCGAGCCGTGATTTTTCACCGCCGGAAAGAACCTTCACCTTTTTTTCCGTGTCTTCTGTGTCGAATAGAAAACTGCCGAGTATAGTTCTGATTTTCGGCCTTATGTCACCGACTGCAATATCATCTATGGTTTCAAAAACGGTCTTTTCAGGATTGAGCAGCATTGCCTGGTTTTGGGCGTAGTAGCCGATGACAACCTGATGTCCGAGTTTTATCACTCCTTTTTGCGGTGGCAGTTCCCCTACGATTGCCTTTACGAGCGTGGATTTGCCTTCGCCGTTACGTCCCACGAAAGCCACGCGTTCGCCTCGCTCAAGGTGAAAGTTGATGTCATGTAGCACATTCAAATCCCCGTAGCCGAGCGACAGCCCGTCAGTTTCTACTGTGACGCGCCCCGAATGCGGCGCCGGCGGGAAACGGAAAGAAATTGACGAATTGTCGATGCTGTCAACTTCAATACGCTCCATCTTGTCTAACATCTTGAGACGGCTTTGCACCTGTTTCGCTTTTGTGGCCTTATAGCGGAATCTTTCTACAAAACGCTCTATGTCAGCGATTTGCTTCTGCTGGTTCTCGTATGCCGATTGTTGGGTTTCAATTCTTTCGAGGCGTTGCCTGACATATTCCGAATAGCTGCATTTGTAATCTTGTATATTACCTGCCGTAATCTCTATCGTGCGGTTTGTAACACGGTCGAGAAATGCACGGTCGTGCGACACTAAAATCAGGCAGCCGTAATAATTTGCAAGGAAATCTTCAAGCCATTGTATTGATTCTATGTCCAAATGGTTGGTGGGTTCGTCAAGGAGTATGATTTCCGGCTTCTGAAGCAGGATTTTTGCGAGCGACACACGCATCTGCCAGCCGTTGCTGAACTCCGCCATCGGGCGCGACAGGTCGGCAGATTTGAAACCGAGTCCGGAGAGCACTTTTTCTGCATCGCCTTCCATGGTGCTGCCGCCAAGGTGGTGGAACCTTTCGGTGGTGTCTGCTAAAAGCTGTGCCTGCTTGATGTAGTCTTCGCTTTCGTAGTCGTCACGTCTCATCAGCTCTTCGTTAAGCTCCTTGATTTTACGGTCCAATTCGCGTTGCTCCACAAAAGCGGTCATCGTCTCTTCCCAAACTGTTGTTTTATAGTCTGTTATGATTTCCTGAGGAAGGTAGCCCGTCTTGAATCCGTGTGTGATAACCATTGTGCCCGATTCAGGTTCAATCAGGTGGTGTATTATTTTCAGAAGTGTGGATTTGCCCGCACCGTTTTTCCCTACAAGCCCGATTCTGTCCTTGTCGCCGGCAACAAAGGAAATGTCCTTGAACAGGAAGTCGCCGGTGAAGTTTACAGAAACCTTTTCTATGGAAATCATACCAGCTTATAGCTTGCGGATTGTAAGGGCATTTTAGAAATTACAGCCTAATACTAATTCAAGACTGTTGAGGTTGCCTTTTTCGCCCCATTCTGTGCTTTTCTTGAAATAATTTGTGAAAGTGTACGCATAGTTGACGAAAAGATGTACACGGAAATCGTCTTTGATGACATATTCGAGTCCGACACCGATATAGGCGGCTTCGCGGAAAATGAATGTGCTTTTTGAAAAGTCGTTGCGCTTGATGGTCTGTTTTGTGCCGTCTTCAAGTTTGAATTTGTCGGTGGCTTTAGACGATATTGCAAAACTCTGCTGCAAACCGAAATTGACGGCGAATACAAAGTTGCTGAAATCAGGTGTTTTCAATTTGATACCGACAGGTATGGTGATGAAAATAGACCGGTATGAGCGGACATTGTTTTCAATGTCATAGAGCGCTCTCGCGGTGTCAGTCATGGTGAACTGCTGTTTGCCTCCCAAATGCTGGAAAAGCAGACCTGTGGTGAAATAGTAGTTTGTGGCGGTAGTGAAGTTAATGTCAATAGGAATGCCGTAGCGTAGTGAGGCGACAGGGCCGGCGTTTTTGAATTCATCTTTTTTGGTCAGAATCCAGTCTGCTCCACTGCCCATGCAGAATCCTAAAGAGTAACGCCTCCCGACTCCGGAACTGTGGCTTCTGTTCGGCTCTTGAGCCTGACTTTCAAATATTAATCCTATGAAAATAATCGTCAGAATAAGATGTAATGTATGTTTCATTGGTCGGTTTTTATTTTAATTGACAAAAATAATAAAAAAGAGTCAAGCATAGGAATTTTGTGTCATTTTTTTTGAGGGGGATAGTCAAGGGAGTAGTGGAGACCTAAGCTTTCCTTTCTTTCCATAGCATTTTTAATGATGAGGTATCCCACGTTTATCATGTTTCTTAGTTCACAAATTTCGGGGCTAAGGATAGATTTTTTGTAAAGTTCCTCAGTCTCGCTGTATAGCAGCCATAGCCGGTCGAGAGCACGCTTCAGCCGCAAGTTTGAGCGCACAATGCCAACATAGTTGCACATTACTGTCTGCAACTCTTTTTTAGTCTGGGTTATGAGAACCATTTCCTCGTTGAGGACAGTGCCTTTTGTGTCCCAATCCGGCACGTTGTCGCAAAATGTTATGTCGTTGATATTTTCAACGGCGTTGAGACAGGCGCGGTGTGAGAAGACAAGAGCCTCAAGCAGTGAGTTTGAGGCAAGGCGGTTTGCACCGTGCAGTCCGGTGCAGGCACATTCGCCGGCAGCGTAAAGATTGTGAATGGAACTGCGCCCCCATTCGTCTGTCTTGATGCCGCCGCACGAGTAGTGCGCCGCGGGAACGACGGGGATGAAGTCCTTGGTTATGTCAATTCCTATGCTGAGGCATTTTGCATATATGTTAGGGAAATGCTCGAAAATTTCGTTTTTGTCGATGACGGTGGCATCCAAATAGACGTGGTCGCAACCGCTTTGCTTCATCTCGTTGTCGATGGCGCGTGCCACTATGTCGCGCGGTGCCAATGAGCCGCGTGGGTCATATTTCTCCATGAAGGCGACACCGTCAGCATCTTTCAGTATCGCACCTGCGCCGCGCATTGCCTCGGTGATGAGAAAGGACGGCGTTTCGCGCGGATTGTATAGTACGGTGGGGTGGAACTGCACAAACTCCATGTTTGTCACACTTCCCTTTGCGCGGTAAACCATAGCTATGCCGTCACCTGTTGCAATTGCAGGGTTGGAGGTGTTGCCGTAAACTGTGCCGATACCGCCTGTCGCCATCATAGTTGTCTTGGCGAGAATGGTGTCAACCTGCTTTGTCTGAGGGTTGTAAACGTATGAGCCATAGCAAGTTATATCTTTCGTCTGGCGGTTTACTTCAATGCCGAGATGGTGTTGCGTGATTATTTCAATGGCGAGATGACGCTCCAGAATTTCAATGTTATCGTGCTGTTTTGCTGCGAGAATGAGTTTCTGCTCTATTTCCAATCCGGTGACATCCTTGTGGTGAAGTACCCGAAATTCAGAATGCCCACCTTCTTTCGCGAGTGCGAACTTCCCGTTTGCGGTTTTGTCGAAATCCACACCCCATTCCACAAGCTCCATGATTCTGTCGGTGGATTCGCGGATGGTTATTTCAACGATGTGGCGGTCCGATAGTTGGTCGCCTGCAATCATAGTGTCGTTGATGTGTTTCTCGTATGTGTCGGGCTGGTAAATCACGGCAGCAATACCGCCCTGTGCGTACCGTGTTGAGGTGTCGTCAATGTTGGCCTTCGTAACCATACATACTTTTCCGTAGTTGGCGGCTTTCAAGGCAAAGCAGAGTCCTGCGATACCTGAGCCGATGACCAAAAAGTCAACTTTCTTCTGCATAATACACTCTGTTAAAAAATTATAGGGGCGCGGCTGCCCGCGTCCCTATGCCGTTTTCTTTTAATATGCCTTTTACATCAGAGGGAGCATCTCCGAAACGAGTTTCACCATTTTCGGACCTGCTTCGGCAGCCGCTTTCAGTACAGCTTCGTGTGAGGCTTCTTCAATGACACCGATAACACCAAGGTCGGTGATGACTGAAAGAGCAAACACCTTCATGCCCATGTGGCGTGCTGCAATGACTTCGGGGACTGTGGACATACCGACAGCATCTGCACCGAGAATGTTGA
>JAGCRI010000038.1 GCA_017964755.1 Bacteroidales bacterium
AGCATCGTGCACCGTGTCGTTTTGTGCGTTAGTTTGGCAAATTGCCGCAGATACGACCATGGCAGTTGTGATAAATTTCAGTAAACATGTCATCTCTTGTTCTTTTTTAATGGTAAATTTAATGTCAGACACGGTGTGATGCCGAGATTTGGTTTCCAAGTTACGCCGGCGCCAAATTCGATATGGTTCCAGCAGAATAATGTCCTTATTTCAGCTTCCGGGGTGGGGAAGGCTGCGTACATGCTGATTCGGAATATTCTGTGTGGTGAGTATGTGCCGCCGACCCCTATTCGGAGAGCCCCGCCAATTTCCTTTTCCGCAAATATGAAGACGAGTATTCCACGGCTTATCTTGTAGTGGAAATCAATGTTGAAAATCATTGGCAGCGGCGGCGCTCCTTCACCCGAAATGCCGTATTTCAGATGCACCGGATTGAATGCCCGTGCTCCGAACCCTATGCGTTTCGTGATGTTACAATATATTGTTATGTCAAGTGTTATGGAATGCTCGACACCATAGTTCTGTGCATGGTTGCCGATGTAGAAAAAATTCATGCCTAAGGCAAACTTCTTTCCAAATATTCTAGAATACCCTGCTGCAATCCTATATTCGCCGTATTTCGGATAACCATAATGCATAATGTTGAATGTCAGGTGATTGTCTGATATCCCAATCTGAGCTGAAATGGATTTGTACATCAGGTCTTTCAGTAGAAAATCATTTCTGAAATCGAGCGAAATTATTGGAGAGTAGGATAGTGCTGCTGCTGCGCTGTTTCGTATTCCAATATCTGTCAAAAATGCTGCAACAATGTCTGTTTCAACTACTTTACGTCTCTTCCTCAGCGTGTCAGTGTCGTTTTTTGCACTGCAGATCATGCTCATTAGCATTATTATAGATAATATTAGATTTCGTGCCATCGTTCTTCAGTTATTGATGCGACAAAGATAATATAAATTTATCAAATAATTTACATTATATTAAAAAATAATTAACAATAAAAAGTTGATTAAATATTAAAAATGAGATGTTGAAAAGTTGTTTGTAAAAACTCTTTTTGCCCAAGCCAAAACTATAATTTTGCATAATTATACATTGTTATAATATATTAATTGATTAATCTGTTTTTGACATAATAAAAAAAGAAAAACAAGGTGCATATATGAAAAAAATAGGCATGAAAAATATTGTGTTTTTGCTCTGTTTATGCGGACTTATGCAGGTTTTTGCCCAAAAGCCTGTGATTTACGAAAACCCTGAATATGATTTTAACCTTGCGATGGAGCTTATGCGCAAGGAACAGTACGGGTCTGCGGCGCAGCATTTCAAGGAGATTTATGAGGATACACGTGCAGAGGATGAAGTGCGTGTCAATTCCTATTATTATATGGGCGTTTGTGCTGTCATTCTCGACCATGCAGATGCAGATTTCCTTCTTAAGAACTATATCAGGAAATATCCGGTTCATTCCAATGTGAAAAGTGCCCGCTTCTATCTCGGGAAATATTATTTCTCGCAGAAGAAGTACAAACCTGCATTGGAACAGTTTAATGAGATTGACGAGCGTGATGTGCCAGATGATGCACTTACGGAATACCGTTTCAAAAAAGGCTATTCCTGCTTCGCTGCAAAAGATTATGACTGCGCAATGTCGAACTTTGATGCGGCGCGCAAGGATTCTTCAGAGTCCAATTACAAACATCAGGCTATTTACTATACGGCTCATATCGCATATACTGACAAGAAGTATGAGGCTGCGCTTCAGGATTTTCTGCTCCTGAAGGATGACCCGAACTATCAGGGGACTGTGCCGTTTTATATAGCACAGATCTATTTTATGCAAAAACATTACGATAAAGCTGTCGAAGTTGCGGAACCTCTGCTTCCCAAAGCCGAAAATCCTACTGAGATGAACCGTATTATTGCTCTTTCATATTACAATATGGGACAGTATGACAAGGCAATGAAATATTTCGATAACTACTTGTCGGACAGTAAAGTGGTGGCTACCCGTGATGACAATTACGCTGCAGGGTACACTTACTATGAAAACAAACAGTATGACAAGGCTATAAGCGCATTGGCAAAAGCCACTCTTGAAAAAGATGCGACTGCCCAAAATGCCTATTATATCATTGGCGACTGCTATCTGAAGACAGGGAACAATAACCTTGCAATGCAGAGTTTCCTTGAGGCTTCCAAATATGATTTTTCTGAGGAAATTAAGGAGGACGCACTTTATAATTATGCGAAACTTCAGTATGAGACTTCCGGCAGCCCGTTCAATAGCGCTATCAAAGCATTGGAACAATATGTGAACACTTACCCGCATACTTCAAGAGGGGAGGAGGCAATGTCTTATTTGTCAGATATTTATCTTTCCACAAAGAATTATCAGGGTGCAATAACATCTCTTGATAAGATAACCGCTAAAAGTCCTGTGTTGCTTAAAGCTTATCAGCGCTGTACGCATTATCGTGCATTGGAACTCATTAACAATAAGAATTATAAAGGGGCATTGCAACTTATTGAAAAATCAATGGGTTATCCGTTTGACCAGTCTATACAGACAAGCAACCTTTATTGGAAGGCCGAATGCGAATATCGTAATGAGGAGTTTCTGAAATCATATTATTCTTTCCAATCCTATTATAAAAATTCAGGGGCGAAAGATGATGCCAACTATGCAAAGTCTTATTATTCATACGGTTATTCAGCCATTAAGACTAAAAAATATCAAGAGGCCGAGACTGCATTCAAGACATACCTGTCGAATGGCAATCCTGATGAAAGCTTTGAAGCGGACGCCCTTGCCCGTCTCGCCGACTGCTATTACATGCGCAAGGAACTCCCACAAGCCATAAGCTATTATGAAAAATGTGCAGACAAAAGAAGTAGCAATTTTGACTATGCACTTTATCAGCAGGCGAAATGTTATGGGTATCTGAATAAGAACGACAAGAAACTTGAATATCTTGAGAGATTGCAAGTTGAGGTTCCGAAATCACAGTATTCTGATGATGCTGATTATGACATCGCTGCCACATATCACGAGCAAGGCGATTATGCTATGGCAATCACAAGTTACAAGAATTTCATATCAAAGCATCCGAAAAGTCCGTATATCCGTCAGGCATACAATAAGTTGGCGCAGGCGTATATGAACACGCAGCAGAGTGATGCGGCTATCACCAATTTCAAGTATGTCTTCGAACATTATCAGGGGTCGGCTGAAGCGAAAGATGCCCTCAACAACTTGCAGGCAATCTACGCTGAAAAAGGGACTATGGGCGAGTTTTTCGACTATATTAAAAGCAAAGGGAATATTGACATAAAGACTGAGGAGCAGGATTCACTCACTTACAAGGCGGCATTGTCAAAATACAACCGCGGCGACTGTGAGGCGGCTGTCAAGGGCTTCACAGAGTATCTGAAGCTTTTCCCTGAAGGATTTTTTGCAGCAGCGGCCTTGTACAACAAAGCTGATTGCGAATATGGAGCGAAGGATTTTGATGGTGCGCTCTCTGACTATGATGCGTTGCTCGCCAAAAAGAACAGCTCACAATACCACGAATTAGCCACAAGACGCTCCGCTATTATCCTTTATAATAAAAATGAATATGAAAAGGCTTTGGCACGATTCACAAAATTGTCGGAGATAGCCTCATCATCTACAGACCTGCTTTTGGCTCATTCCGGTATTATGCGTGCTGCATATGAACTCAAGAACCACACACAGGCAAAGAAGTCGGCTGAGTTCCTCCTGCTGCAAGAGTCAACAGACAATGAGCTCAGGACAGAAGCCCGCTATGTCGCAGGCAAATCGGCGTTCGCGCTCGGTGATATGGCGGCAGCGAAGAAGTACCTCACACCGCTTGCCAAGAGCGGTACCAATGACGCAGCAGCAGAGGCAGCTTATATTACAGCACTTATCGAGTTCCAGCAGAATAATCTGGATGAGTGTGAGAAAATCATAGGCGACATACTGTCATCAAATTACAGCTCTGAATATTGGTACGCCTCAACATTTATCCTTTACGGAGACTGGTATCTTGCCAAAGGGAATGTGTTTCAGGCGAAGCACACCTACCAGAGCATTGTTGACAATTACGACGGCGATGACCTGCGAAGCATCGCCCAGCAGAAAATTGACAAGATAGTGGCGGCGGAAGAAGAGGAGAAAAAACAGCAGGAACAACAGGAAGAATTAGAAAACATTAATGAATAAGACAATGAAAAGAAATTTTGTTTTCACTTTGGCTTTGATGGCAGTTTGCGGCGCAATGTGGGCGCAGCGTGTTGATACAGCCCGATTCAGATTCGAGTATGACCCGCAACTGTCAAATTTTAAAAAGATTAACGAACCGGCAGAGATTGTTGACACATTCAAGTCAAAAGTCTCGTTTGACTATTATATCACCCCGCAACGGATTGATGTCTCGTTTGAGCCGTCAAAAATAAAACCGTTGAAGGTTATGCTTGACCCGCAGAAGCGGCTTTACCGCAACTTTATAAAAGTCGGCTTCGGTTATCCGATAACACCGCTCGCTGAACTCGCCATACATAACGGGATAAGCAAAAAATATTCGTATGGGTTGAATGTGCATCACTTTTCCGCATGGGCAAAACCGATTGGGAAAACAATGAAACAGTATGGTTATGCCCCGTTTTCGGATACCAAGGCTGATCTCTTTTTTTCGCGTTTCTTCAAAAAACAGACACTTTACTCTTCGATAGGCTACAGCCATGAGGCGGTACGCTATTACGGATATGAAATTGCAGACATCGCGGATTCACTGCGAGGCTATTACTTGGGCGACAAATACAAAGACACTCTCAAACACCAGTTCCACCATCTCCGCGCAGAGGTCGGCGTGCGCTCAAATTACACTGTGGAAGAAAAGAATCTGAAACAGGACGTGAGATTGAACTATGACGGTATCTTCGCCAATTTCCACGATATGGAAAACCATTTCGGCTTGAAATCCTTCTTCGCATACGATGCGCAGTGGCTTAAGATTTCCGGCAGCCAACTATATCGTTTGGACTTTAATTTCGATTATTATAATAATTCGTGGAACAGAGGTGACAGCTCAGCTTCTAAAGGGCACAGTTACGTCATTTCTCCGGAATTGTTTGCACATTGGACGTTCGGAGATTATCAGGTGAAGTTAGGTGTCGGTATGGCATTCAGTCGTGCGGCGCTTGCTGATACGGTCGGCGCTCCGAAGGAGCGGAAGGTGAAATTTACAATCTATCCTCTTGCCGAACTGCAACTCGGCGTGGTGCCCGGTATTCTGAGCATTTACGCTAACTTGGGAGGTAATGCTGTCTATAATTCTTATCAATCACTGCTTTACGAAAATCCTTTCGTTAAACCTCATCTCGAAGATTTGCATTTCACACGTAACTGGGTCGTGGTGCAGGGAGGTGTCAAAGGTAATCTTGTCAAGAAATTGAATTACAATGTGTTCGCGCGTTACACATACGCCGAGGATATGCTCTTTTACGTTCCTGATACGCTCGCACCGCTGAAGAATCAGTATGATGTCGATTATTCTGACGGA
>JAGCRI010000004.1 GCA_017964755.1 Bacteroidales bacterium
CATGACAGAAATCTGTTTGAGAAAAAGAAAGAGCTGATGCGCGAGATAGCCGCATTCCTGAACAAGAAACACGGCAACTGCCTGACACTGGAGATAAAAGACCAATACTACAACATGCGTGAGAAAGTGGAACCGGTGTTTTATGTGGTGGAGCGTGCCAAGCAAGCCATTGAAGAAGCAGGCGTGGCAGTCAAAGTAATGCCGATACGCGGCGGCACAGACGGCGCCAACCTCTCATTCAAAGGCCTCCCCTGCCCCAACATTTTCGCCGGCGGGCACAACTTCCACGGGAAATACGAATATGTTCCTCTCGAATCAATGGAAAAGGCTGTAAAAGTGATAGTCAACATAGCAAAAATATAAGGAAACGCCTGCAGCGAAGCACTATTTTTAGTATTTTTGCATTTTAAAAACAGAAAGATAATCTAAACACCGAAAGAAATGTTTGAAAGTTTAACCGACAGATTAGAGAGGGCGTTTAAAGTACTCAAAGGACACGGATATATCACAGAAATCAATGTTGCTGAAACGATGAAGGAGGTGCGCAAGGCACTTCTTGATGCTGATGTCAGCTACAAAATCGCGAAGGAATTCACCGATTCTGTGAAGCAGAAAGCACTCGGCATGAATGTCCTCAAATCGGTGTCGCCCAGCCAGTTAATGGTGAAAATCACATACGATGAGCTGATTGCGCTGATGGGCAGGGAGGTTGAAGACATAAACCTCAAAGGCAACCCCTCAATAATACTCATGGCCGGTTTGCAGGGTTCAGGAAAGACGACACACGCCGCCAAATTGGCATATCTGTTGAAAAACAAACGCAACAAGAAGCCGCTGCTCGTTGCCGGAGACGTGTACCGCCCCGCCGCTATCGACCAGCTGAAGGTGTTAGGTGAAAAAATTGAAGTGGATGTCTTCGCCGACACTGAATCGAAAAAGCCGGTTGAAATATCCAAACGGGCAATAGAGCACGCCAAAACATGGGGGCACGATGTTGTCATTATCGACACCGCTGGCCGTCTCGCCGTGGATCAGGAGATGATGGACGAAATCGGCAACATAAAAGAGGCCGTCCACCCGCACGAAATACTTTTCGTGGTTGATGCAATGACCGGCCAGGATGCCGTAAATACAGCGAAAGCATTCAACGACAAACTCAACTTTGACGGGGTCATCCTCACGAAAATGGACGGCGACACCCGCGGCGGTGCGGCACTTACAATCAAGGCGGTCGTCAACAAGCCCATCAAGTTCATCGGGGTCGGCGAAAAAATGGAGGCTCTTAACGTCTTCCACCCTGACCGTATGGCGGAACGCATTCTTGGCATGGGCGACATCCGCTCCTTCGTGGAAAAGGCACAGGAGCAAATTGACGAGGAGGAGGCAATGAAACTCCAAAAGAAACTCGCCAAAAACCAGTTCGACTTCAACGACTTTCTGACACAAATTGCCCAAATCAAAAAAATGGGCAATATCAAAGACCTGATGTCTATGATTCCGGGCGTGGGCAAGGTCGTGAAAGACATGGACATTGATGAAAACTCATTCAAAGGTGTAGAAGCAATCATACTCTCAATGACACCCGAAGAAAGAAAGAATCCGGACATTATCAACGGCAGCCGCAAAAAACGCATCGCGCTCGGCAGCGGCAAATACATACAGGAGGTTAACAAACTCATCAAACAGTTCAACGAGACACGCAAAGTGATGAAACTTGTGAACAACGGCAAAGCCCAAAACCTCATGCGACAACTCAACCAACGCGGTACAAGACGTTAACAACCATGAAAAAGACACTCTTTTTCTGTTTGCTCTTCCCCACCCTCATCTTCGCACAATACGACTACCCTCTGAGGATTGAAATCCCCACTGCCAAAGATTCCGAAGACTACAGCTTCAAATCTCTTGGCAAGGACGGCTGTATGGTTATCTATGAAGGCAACGCCATAAACAAGGATTCAGTGGCATGGCTATTCATGCATTACGACACCAATCTGATAAAAGTAAAAAACGCCATTGTGCCACTACCTCAAAATGTGCATGTCGCCGCCATTTTCAACAATAGCCCTGAACTTTATGTCCTGCTGCAAACAGACGCGAACAAGAAACAATTGACAAAATCATTTTTGGCTACTATAAATTATCGGACATATAAATCTGATTTTCAAGAGATTAAAGGGTTTTCAAACACTGGCGTGTTCCAAATTTCAGTCAATGGGGAGCATCTTATAATTTGCACTTCGGAAAAGACTCACGAAAATATATTCTTCTATAACCTTAAAGAGAATATCCTCAACAAATTATATTTTAATAATGCAGAAATATATTCTGTCGAATTTGTAGAAAGAGACTCCATAAAGCAACCTGCCGAACTTCTGCTCGGGTTGATATTGAAATACGAAAAATACTCCGTACTTACAATGTATGCAGCAGATGAAGACGGTAAAATACTGCGCGAAATTGAGTTTCCGAATTTGAGCAACGGACTATACAACTCCGCAAGAATAGCACGTATTGACAGCACATCTTTCATTGTGATAGGCACTTACGACAATATCACAAAAAACGCATCGCACAAACTCCATTCAGGAGTTTACACATCAATTTTCAGGGATTCTGTACTTTCGGAGCCGAAAATATACCATTACTCGCAACTTCATGAAGCGAATACCAACGCCACCTCGCCCACGACCGCACCAAGCCTGCAGCTTATTGTAAGTGACATCACCACTGACGGCTCACAGTTCGGACTCGCAACCGAAATTTTCTATCCGGAATACACAAACACCGATGGTGGCTATTACGACTTTTACAACAACTATATTCCAAGCACACCGACATTTGTAGGCTACAGATACGTAAACGCATACATAACGACTTTTGACAAGAACGGCACACTCCAATGGAGCCATTTCCTTCCATTCGGCGACCTGCTCACGCAACGCCTCACAAACCGTGTATCACTCTATTTTGACAATCCGAACACCCTCATCTATTACCCTTATAATTACACTCTTACTTCAATGTTGGTAAACGGTAAAACAATCATTGAGCCTTTAGGCAGAATAAAATTGGAGACAGACCATCCTAAAGATGAAATTGAATACACCAAAATGCTGAAAATGGAACACTGGTACGACAACAGCTTTATCGTATCAGGCTACCAATACATAAAAAGCGGCATAAAAGGCTCGAAATCAAGAAAATATGTCTTTTTTGCAAACAAACTCAAATATTTTTAGAAAATGATATATCCCGACTCATTTGAGGGAAAAATTGGTTTTGACACAATCCGGGAACTGCTCAAGGGGGAATGTGTAAGCACTATGGGACGCAAACTCGTAGATGACATGGCCTTTTCGGACGACTACGACAACATAGCCAGACAATTGGACGAGACAGCAGAATTCCAGTCTGTACTGCTTTTCGGCCGTCCCTTCCCCGCCGAAGACTACTTTTACATGAGCGACGTTTTTGCCCGCCTCCACATTGACGGCACTTTCATCGAATTGGACGAGTTAGTGCAGCTGCGCGGGTTCCTAAAAGCCATTATAGATGCCGTGACATATTTCCGCATAGAGCATGAAGATGGCAGATATGAGCGTTTATGGAGCATCTGCGAGCCTGTCATTTTAGAAAAGGACCTGCTTTCTTCAATAAACAGGATTTTGGACGAAAAAGGCAACATGCGCGACAATGCTTCCGAAACCCTACGCCGCATAAAAAGCGACATTATCAGAATATCGAGGGAAGCAGACCATAAAATCAGAAAACTGCTTACAGCCGCAAAAGAAGAAGGTTTCGTGAAAGAAGATGCCGAAATGACAATCCGCAACGGCCGGCTCTGCATACCCGTGCCGGCACAATTCAAACGCAAGGTGCGCGGCTTCATCCACGACGAGTCAGCAACAGGACAGACGGTTTTCATTGAACCAACCGAGGTCTTTGACGCCAATAACGAGCTGAAAGACCTGCTCAACGCTGAAAAACGTGAAATCATCCGCATTCTCACTGAAATCACCAACGAAATCCGCCCGGCAATTCCAAACTTGAAAAACGGACAGGATTTTCTCGGCACCATAGACTTTGTTCGGGCTAAAGCGAAATTTGCAATCAGGATTAACGCAAACAAACCGCATCTGCACAACTCACAATTGCTGAACTGGGAACGAGCCATCCACCCTCTTCTCTTCCTTAACTTCCAAGAGCAAAATAAAGTGGTGCAACCGCTTGACATCCAGCTTAATGCAAAACAGCGCATATTGATTGTTTCTGGCCCCAACGCAGGCGGCAAATCAGTATGCCTGAAATCAGTCGCCCTTTTACAGTACATGCTGCAATGCGGACTTCTTGTACCTATGAAAGAGACCTCCGATATGGGTGTTTTCAGCGACTTTTTCATCGACATTGGAGACGAACAGTCAATAGACAATGACCTGAGCACGTACAGTTCGCATCTCAAGAATTTAAAGATGATGGTGGAAAATCTCGATAAAAGTTCGTTGTTCCTGATAGATGAATTCGGTTCTGGCACTGAGCCAACACTCGGCGGCGCAATGGCCGAAGCCATTCTTGAAACGATATACACAACAGGGGCATTCGGCATAATCACAACGCATTACGGCAATCTGAAGATGTTCCCTGAAAACCATCCTGCCTCAGTCAATGGCGCTATGCTCTTCGACATCAATGCAATAAAGCCCCTATTTATTCTGCGAATCGGCAAGCCGGGCAGCTCATTTACATACGAAATAGCGAAGAATATCGGTTTCCCAACACAAATAATTGAAAATGCCGTATCAAAGTCAGGACGCGCACAGATTGACTACGAACACAAGCTCGAAGAATTGGAGATCGAGAAATTGGAAATTGAAAAAGAGTTAAAACGTATCAGGCAGACTGACGAAAAATTGGCTGAACTGATTGAGCAATACAATGAAAAATTTGCAGAATTTGACAAAGTGAGAAAAGATATTCTGCAAAAGGCAAAAAATCAGGCGACCAATATCATCAACAATGCTAATAAAGTGATAGAGAGCACTATACGTGAGATTAAAGAGAACAAAGCCGACAATGTGAAGACCAAAGCGGCACGCAGCAACATTTCTGAAATGAAAAAAGAGCTGGAAAAGGAAATTGAAAACATTGAAACTGAAAAGAGAGTGAAGACAATTATGCCAAAGAAGATTTACAAAAAGCCTGCGACGGAGAGCTCTGACACAGCAGCAATAACAACAGGTGATTCGGTTTATCTGAAAAACATACAGACAGTCGGTGAAGTTACGAAAGTACAAGGTGATGACATTACCGTTTCGTTCAATTCCATATCATTCAAAACCACACTTGACCAAGTTGAGCGGATAAGCAAAAAGGAAGAGCGTGCAGTTCAGCGCAGCACACGTTTCGATGGCGGCAGCCTTGCGGAGGCAATGAACAAAAAAGTCGCAAAATTCCAGACCACACTCGACCTTCGCGGCCAACGTGCTGAAGACGCAATCACAGAACTCGAATTTTACATTGACGAGGCTGTGCTGCTTAGCGTACACCAAGTGAAGATACTCCACGGCAAAGGGAACGGCATTCTTCGCACCGAAGTAAGGAAATACCTCTCGCGCCACAAGGAAGTCAAATCGTTTGACGATGAAAGGCTCGAATTTGGCGGGAGCGGCATCACAGTAGTAAACTTGTAGGTTTTTACTTGTCAGCTTGAATAAATCTTTACAAATAATTGCAGAAAAGAAAAATAAAATGTAAATTTGCACAAATCTTAACATAATATATTGTACTATCAATCAGGTAATTAATAAGAATACAAAATAAAAAGTGGCACTATAAATTCCGAATTAACGATTTAAAGGATAAATATAATATGACGACAGAAGAATTCCAAAAAGAACTGAGACAAGGCATACCTGAGGAACTGCCTGCACCGAAACCATACGACAAAACCGTGAACCACGCTCCAAAGCGTAAGGATATTCTCACCAAAGAAGAGAAAAAACTGGCTTTAAAGAACGCACTCCGCTATTTCAAACCGGAATGGCATTCAATACTTGCCCCTGAGTTCATGCAGGAATTGCACGATTACGGCAGAATTTACATGTACCGTTTCCGCCCCGACTATCCGATGTATGCGCGCCCGATAGACGTCTATCCGGCAAAATGCAGGCAGGCGGCGGCCATAATGCTGATGATTCAGAACAATCTTGACCCGGCGGTGGCTCAGCACCCACACGAACTCATCACTTACGGCGGCAACGGAGCAGTGTTCCAGAATTGGGCACAGTACCGCCTTGCCATGAAATATCTGTCGGAAATGGAAGAAGACCAGACACTCGCGATGTATTCCGGCAACCCGATGGGGCTTTTCCCATCGCACAAGGATGCGCCACGCGTTGTGGTTACAAACGGAATGGTGATTCCAAATTACTCTAAACCAGACCATTGGGAGAAATTCAACGCGATGGGTGTCAGCCAGTACGGACAGATGACAGCTGGTTCGTATATGTATATCGGGCCTCAGGGCATTGTTCACGGCACGACTATCACAGTGCTGAACGCCTGCCGCAAAATCGGCGGCAATCCTGCGGGGCGGCTCTTCATCACAGCAGGGCTTGGCGGGATGTCTGGTGCACAGCCGAAAGCTGGCAACATTGCCGGCGTTGTCTCAGTTACCGCTGAAATTAACCCCGCCGCTGCACGCAAACGCTTTGATCAAGGCTGGGTGGACGAAATCTGTGAGGATTTGCCTGAACTGATGCAAAAGGTGGAGAAGGCGCGCTCTGAAAAAGTGGCCCGCTCTTTCGCTTACCAAGGCAATATCGTGGATTTGTGGGAATATTGCGTGGAACATAACGTCAACGTTGATCTCGGCTCAGACCAGACCTCTCTCCACAATCCATGGGCTGGCGGCTACTATCCGGTCGGCATTTCCTTTGAAGATTCTAAAGTCATGATGGCCGAAGAACCTGAAAAATTCAAGGCGGCGGTGCAGAAAAGCCTCTGCCGTCAGGTTGCGGCTATTAACAAATTGGCAGCCAAGGGAATGTACTTTTTCGATTACGGCAACGCCTTCCTTTTGGAGTCGAGCCGTGCCGGTGCTGATGTGCTCAAGGCAGATGGCACTTTCAAATATCCGTCATACGTTCAGGACATCATGGGGCCGCTCTGCTTCGACTACGGCTTCGGTCCGTTCCGCTGGGTATGCACTTCCGGCAAGCCCGAAGACCTCGAAATGACTGATATGCTGGCAATTAAGGTTTTGGAAGAGATAAGCCAACATGCACCGGCTGAAATCCAGCAACAGATGAAAGATAACATCACATGGATTAAAGGAGCGAAAGCGAATAATCTTGTTGTCGGCTCGCAGGCGCGTATTCTTTACGCCGATGCCGAGGGCAGAATCAAAATTGCCGAGGCGTTCAACAATGCAATCAAG
>JAGCRI010000039.1 GCA_017964755.1 Bacteroidales bacterium
GATACAGCCTTGCAGAGCCGAATATGCTACAGTCGCGGGCGAGGCCAAGTAGATGTTCGTTTCCTTGTTGCCCATGCGTCCCTTGAAGTTGCGGTTTGCCGTTGAAATGACGTTGATGCCGCTTGCCGGAATGCCCTGCCCGGTGCCGAGGCACGGTCCGCATGACGGTGCGAGCACGCTTGCGCCTGCCTCCATGAAAATACGGATGAGCCCTTCGTCCATAGCCTGAAGATAAATTTTCTGCGAAGCCGGTATTATCAGCAGCTGGAACCCTTCGGGAATGTGCTTGCCTTTCAAAATGGCAGCCGCAATTCTCAAATCTTCGATTCGTCCGTTGGTGCAGGTCCCGATGACAGCCTGTTCGATGACAGTGCCTTCCACTTCGGAGACGGCCTTCACGTTGTCAACGTGGTGCGGGGCGGCAACAACAGGGAAGATGTCGCCAAGGTTGATTTCAATTTCTTTCAGATATTTTGCGTCAGGGTCAGCCCAAACACCTTCGACAGAATGGCCAAGAAATTCGGCTAACACTTCGTCGGCGGGGAATACGGCGTTTTTCGCGCCCATTTCGGAGGCGAGGTTCGCCAATGTCATTCTCTCGGAAATGGAGAGCGTTTTCACGCCGTCGCCGTGATATTCAATTGACATGTAGTCGGCACCGGCGGAGCCAATCATACCGATGATCCACAATGCGAGGTCTTTAGCGTAAACACCGTCATTAAGTTTGCCTTTGAGTGTTATTTTCACAGACTCGGGGATGCGGAACCACGTCTCGCCCTGTTTCCAGAGTCCGGCCGATTCTGTGCGGTCGATGCCGGCGGCGAAAGCGTTGAATGCGCCGGCGGTGCAGGTGTGGCTGTCGCTCCCCACAATTATCATACCCGGTCGTGCATACTCCGACATCATCTGGTGGCAGATGCCCTTGCCCACATCGTGGAATCTCTTGATTCCCTGCTCTTTGACTATGTTGCGGATTTTGCGGTAGTCGTCTGCCAATGTTGATGACGTTGGCGGTGCGTTGTGGTCAAGCACAATCATCAGTTGGTCGGGGTTGGCTATTTTTGTGCCGTTCATCTTCTGGAAGGTTCCGGCAATGCTCGCCGTGTTGTCGTGTGTCAGTACAATGTCTGGGGCTGCGAAGACTATTGCTCCACATTTGCCGCCTAATATTTTTTCTACAAATGTCTGTTGCATTTTATTATTTGATTTTGAAAACTATTTTTTCATAAGCCAGAGGTTGGGGTTCTGCGGGGTGCTGTTCTTCCAGATCTCGAAATGGAGTTCGGTGGTGGAGGCGCCGCTGCTGACGGTTCCTATTGTCTGTTTTGTCGTAACCTTGTCGCCTTTCTTCACTGATACGGTCGCAAGATTCTGATAGACAGAAAGATATTCGCCGTGGCGAATCATCAGCACTTTTGTTCCTCCCACAGTAAGGATTCCGGTAACTTCGCCGTTGAAAATGGAGCGCACCGCTGTCCCGCCTTCAACAAGTATGTCAATACCTTTGTTATCGATCATAACCGAAGGCACATCGGGGTGCGGGTTGTTGCCGAAGTCAAGCACTTTCGCGCCTTTCGCCACAGGCCACGGCAGTTTGCCCTTGTTGTTGACAAATGAAGTGTTGAGCACTTTTTCTTCAGGTGTCAGAATCAGCTCATTTGATTTTGCGGGTGTCGTAGTTGTTGAAGTGGAACCGCTGGATTTGCCGCTGCCGGATGTGCTGCCCTTTTCGGCTTCGCGTTTCTTCTTCTCGTTAGCGGCTTTGATTTCATCTTCAATAGCCTTTTTGATTGCGGCGTCCAGCTCTTTGCGTTTTGCCTGTTTCTTCTGCAGTTCTGCGGCAAGCGTCTTCTCCTTCTTTTTCAGCTCTTCTGCTTTTTTGCTCTTCGATTTCCTATCCTGCTCCAATGCTTTCACCTCTTTTTCCTTGCCTGCGAGGAGTGCTGTCTTTTCTTCTTTAAGAGACACAATTTCAGCGTTTTTCTGCTTGATTTCCTCTTGGGTTTTGTAGATGAGTTCCATCTGCTGTTTCACATTTTCGGCGAACATTGTGTAATATTTGGCGCGGCGGAACATCTGCGAGAAATTGTCGGCCGAAAGTATGAAAGTTATGCGGTCTGTTATTTTACGGTTCTTGTATGCGATATAGACAACATGCGCATAGTCGGCCTTCATGTACGACAGTTTTTTGTCGAGGTTCTGAAGCAGCTTCTCATTCAGGGCGAGTTCCTCCTCAAGAGACAGAATCTCATTGTTCATGGCTGTGATAAGGGCTTCTCGGTTTGAAATCTGTTGGCGGAGGACCGAGAGCTCATGCAAAGAGGCGTTCTTGTTTTTTTTCGTCTCGTCAAGCAGCTTCTGTGTGTTGTTTATCTCTTTTTCTATCTGTTTTTTGTCATTCTTAAGCTTGTCGCTTTTGCTCTGCCCCATAACACAAGTTGTGAAGCATGCGATGAGAATGAATATGATAAATTTTTTCATGTTGTCTTACTGTTTCCTAAATCTGCAAATTTATTCATTTTTTGCGGTTTATATTTTATTTAACAGTAAAGATATTCACATTGTTTTGTTGATTCGCATGAAATGTATGAGAGAATTTTGTAAGGGGAAAATAAAAAAAAGCGTGGACTTTTTAGTGCCCACGCCTGAAGGATATTTATGTCAGATTAATCAAAACACTTCTTGTATTTCGGCTTTGAGCGCAGCCATTGCTGCTGATGTCGGCACTGATTCGGCAACACGCATAAGAATCAGTTTTGCGAGTTCGAGAGACGGTGCATCAGCAGTCAGCTGGGCGGCACATTGGTTTATGATGTTTATGGTCGTCTCCTCTGCCGCCTTTATCAGATTCCATAAGTCAGTAGAAAAATAGATCTGCTGAGAGAGGTTGTGCTCGAACTCGCTCCGTATTGACGAGGTGAGCAGTATCTGGAACTGCATGGAGTTGAGTTCCGGATTGTTCATCTTGACCACAAGACGGTTCAGGTCAATGCGTTCGAGGAACAGGGCCATTCTTTCGTATGCCTGCAGCCGGAGCGGAGCTATCACCGAACGGGAGTTCTGCTTGAGCTCGAACAGCTGTTTTTTCTGCTCGTTTTGTATGAAAAATCTGATAGAGAAGAATGAGGTGAGAAACACCGCCAAACTCGGAATCAGAACAAGAAGAATGTTTTGTAAAATGTCCATTGTTAATGTGTTGTATTATCCGCAGTGGAAGAATGTGTTAACGATTTCCAACATCTTGTCGGGGTTTTTCTCTATTTCCTTGCGTATATTCTTGTCGTTGAATGATTTAAGACCTTTGATTATATCATCAATCATTTCAGGGCTGAATACGCCGTATTTTTCGAAGATGGCCCTATGTGCGGCGAGTGCCTCCGCTGATTCCCAGCATGATGCGGGAAGCTGTTCGAGGCTTTTCAGCTTGCCTTTGTTTTCTTCCTGATGTATGTTCACGTCAACGTATGTCTTTTCGGCGAGTTTCAGGGCACCTTCCATTTCGAAGCCGTGGCGGGCGGCGACCACGAGGCCTGCGAGCAGCAGATAGAGGTCTGCCGAGCCGTCAGGACAACGGAACTCAACGGTCTGTTTCACGGAGTGATCCTTGTTTAGTGGACGTTCGAGCGGGTTGACTGCTGCAACCATGTCGTTTTTTGTAGTCCAGCCGAGCGGCACGCGCACGAGGACGGAGCGGTTTCTATCGCCCCAGCACACTGTGGTCGGTGCCTCTTGATGCGGGACGAGGCGGAAATAAGATGTCGGGTTGGTGTTGCCGAATGCCGTGAGAGACGAAGCACAGGTCATGTAACCGGCAATCGCGCTTTTTGCGATAGAGTTGAGCTTGCCTTTGTCAACCATCTTGTTCACACCGTGTTTGTCAACAATGCGGGTGTGTATGTGGAGGCCGCTACCAGCTTTGCCTGCTGTGATTTTCGGCGCGAACGTCACATCAAGACCATACTCGTAAGCAAGACTTCTGATAATCCATTTCGCTATAACAAGCTGGTCTGCCGCATCTTCCACGTCGGTGACAAGAAATTCAATCTCGTTCTGCTCATAAATTTTGTCTCCCAATGTGAAGTTGCCGACTTCTGAGTGACCATATTTGATAAGTCCGCCGGTTTGTGCGATATAGTACATGCACTCTGTGCGGAACTGCTCGAATTTTGCGAACGGCGATGCTTCGTGGTAGCCGCGCTGGTCTGGTGTCAGGAAAAGATCTTCGCGGTCACCGATGACATAATATTCGAGTTCGCCCATGGCTTGGAACTTCATGTTTGTTACGCGGGTGAAAGACTCGTGAGCCTGTCTTAAAACGTACTCAGGTGATGTCTCAAGAGGTTTGCCGTCCTTGTCGAAATATGAGCAGAGGAACGACACTGTCGGGCGTTCGCAGAACGGGTCTATAAAAGCCGTGCTGAAACGCGGAATCACGTAAAGGTCGCTTGAGCCTGCATGGATTGTGGCTGGGAAGATGTTCGAACCGTCAACGCGTTCGCCGCATGAGAGAATCTGTTCGAGATAGTCGCGGCTGTTGACAACAAAGTTCAGGGATTTCAGCTTCCCGTCACCGGCGACATAACGGAAATTCACCATACTCACCTCATTATCTTCCATATATCTGATAATGTCAGCTTTGGTAAACTCTTTCTGGGGTTTCTTCAAAAACTTAACCAACGGGTTCAAACTCATTGAAATATCGTCTTTCATAACAA
>JAGCRI010000040.1 GCA_017964755.1 Bacteroidales bacterium
CGTTTTAACATACAATAGTTCCAAATACATTGAAAAAATTGTATTACAGTTATCCAAATTTGCCGATGAAATAGTAATTGTGGACTCTGGTAGCAATGATAATACGTTAAGGATTATTTCCAAATATGATATAGTCAAAATATATGAACGTAAATTTGATAATTTCAAAAATCAGAGAAATTATGCTGCTGACAAATGTTGTAATGATTGGATTTTCTTTGTTGATTCCGATGAGATACCAGACGATGGCGTGGTTAATTCCATCATTAATCTAAAAAACAAAGAATTATCGTCAAATATTGCCTTTTCTTTTTTAAGAACTTGGATTGTTATGGGTAAATTTATACATTCATTATATCCAATACAAAACCCTGACAATGTAGTGAGACTATTTAACAGAACCCAAGTCTCATTTGGTGAATCATCCAATCTTGTACATGAAACAATTGGAGGGTATTCACAAAAGGAGACTTTGGCAGGAAATATAATGCATTATACATTTGAAACAAAGGAAGAAATTTATTCAAAAGTTGATAAATATACAAATTTGGCAGCAAAAGATTTGTTATTACGCGGTCGAAAAGTATCATATTTTAAATTGATTTTTGATCCGCCAGCAGCTTTTGTGAAATGGTATTTATTCAAAAAAGGCTTCTTAGACGGTTGGATTGGATTTGTTTTGGGAAAATATGCATATTGTTACACAAAACTAAAATACAGCAAGGCGTTGAAACTTGCTAATCAAATTAAAAGTAGTAAAATAAACTTAAAATAATAGCAAGCTCCTGTCTTACAGAATTTTTCTCTTTAATGGTTTATTACTGTGCTGCTGTTTAGCATCATGGGATGACGTTAGGCACGCAAGGCGTGTGTCGCTATGGAGCTGGCGCAGTGCTATCCTCGTGTGCCTCTGACGCGATTGACAAATGTGTATCCTTTATCAAATCAAATAGCAAAGAAACTCTATAAATATATAAAAGTCAACATATTACAAAAATTAAAATTTATCGCAACAGCAATAACGCAATAACAAAAAATGAAGCAAGATATAATCCCCAAATCAAATTGTACAACTTTTTTAAATCAAATTGTACAGATATTTTTCATTTTGCAATTCCTTTTTAATGGCTTTGCAATATGATTTTTTCGCTGCGTGAAGCGTCATTCTTATTCTCCGCCTGTGGCGTTACCTGTTTCACTCTCACTCTCTCCAGTTTCGGTTTCATTTTCTTCCGTCTCTGCAAGGATTATTCTCCGCCAACCGCTTGAAGTGTATATGTATAGTCCTTCATCACGGACTCTTGTTGAAGTTGTGAGGTATGCCATAAGACCGATGTGAGGCGAGAGTTCATCTAAATCGTCTGTGACGACATAGTTGTCATCACAACGTATTTTCATCGGAACGCTCCATTCTGTGTTGCCGACACGCTGCCTCATAAATTTGTCCCCGTTCAAGTAAGGGGAATGCCAACTCGTTCCATTTACTGAATACTCCATTACAACAGAGTTGCCAGGTGCTCCCTGATGTGAGAGTTGAGGTATTGGAATTTTTATCTCCTCACCTGTTTGTGAGTTATAGCCGACCAAATAATCTGTTTCATGGGGCTGGGAGTGTAATGAAAAATCTGCGAATGTTTTTGGCATGTTTTCTTTTTTTTATCGGTTAATAAATTATGATTTCACTATCCAATATGCTTACAATAGATAATCCGTCAGATGAAATGACAGTGTTTTGCGGAAGGGTGTCCGCTGTCCCTGTGGCAGGGTTGACACGGTTCTCATTATAATATCGAACCACCTGCCTTTCACATATTGTAGGCAGTATTATATTGTGTCCTGTTTGAGGTTCATCAGATAATGCTATTCCATTTAAGCGGGCTATGTCGAACATGGCTTCAACACTTCCACACTCCTTTAACGCAATATCTGCGATAGTCTCCCTCTCTTTGGCTAATGTTTTCAGAGTAAGATTACCCCTTATATGAATATTTTGTCATAAATATCAGTATTGTTGCCGTTGTCTCCCGGAATGAAAACTTTCATCATGTTATTCTGCCATACACATCCAATGGATTGGTAACTCTCAACACCATTCTTTGACCTATAATACAGGCAACTCAACGGATAAATTCCACCATCGCTAAGTATTGTTTCAGAAAATGACACTTCAGCCAATGTGGTATAGAGATTATAGTTCATGGAATTCTTACTCAATGAGAGCTGTATCTCCACTTTACTGTCACTTTTTCTGATGAAATTTTTTTGTGAGTTGTTGAGTGTGAGACCAAAATTTGAATTACCGCCATTGACAGAACACACTATACTGGAAATCGAGCTTACATAATCGGTCTTTTTTTCTGTCTCAAGACTTTTTAGAAAGCAAAAATCGACAACATCAAACAATGATGGCGCGGTAAGCAGGGCAATTTCTGTTGAATAAGCGTTAGGATATGTTGTGCCACCATCTGTGACACTGTAATCTGTCTTCTGTATTGTTATTGTTTTGCTGACTGTACCGTTTATCAGATCGTCAAGTTTGGTAGTGCCGTCACCTGTAAGATAGAGTATTCTTCCACGTTTTGACGTGCCCAATTGCCAAGCACCTCCCAATAAGTAAATTACGGCATTAAGCAGCACGCCATTGAAATCTTTTTCATATTGCAATATTACAGCTGTTTTAGATGTTATTGCGCCTTTAGGGGCAATTCTCATCCCGTCCATAATAGCGGTTATGAAATCCCCATGTTTTGAGAGTATCTCCACACCCTCTGCCACTAACGGGTAGCCACCGGTTCTTGTTATGTTGTTAAGTTTGTCCATGCTTGTAGTTCTTTTAATATGGGTTTACTATGTATTGTGTGCCGGAAAATTTGTATATGTCAACCAACCTTTTTATCCGGGCAAGTTTGTCTGTGTCACTATACAGTGTTTGCGGTATTCTCACCTCAAATGGCGCGTAGCCCCACTGTGAGGATTTGAACAATAGCAGAGTGCCAAGCATAGCCGGACGGTTGTCGGCATTCGGATAGACGAATGGTCCGTTGACCGTGCTGCTGCCCTCCCGCACCCGTATGCGGCGTTGCGTTTTGTCGAACCGGTCATTAAGCATACGCTGCAAGGCGGTGTATTGTGCGTTGTACGACAATGCTTTCGCCTCTGCATTTCTGAAATTGAGGAATTTTGAGTGCAGGGTGCGTATCGGACGTATCCATGCGAACAGCAGTTCTGTCATGTCACTGCGCAGCTGGAACGGGAGCAGTGTCCTGATATATTTCCAGAAGTTAAGGTTATATGGTGCCATAGTTGTTTTTAAATGTCAAAACCAAATCGTTGTTCATGTCAAGCTCCATATAGCCGGCGAATGGGGTATAGCGGGCGTCAATAACACTTATGGGGTTGCTTGCGTACTGGTATTGTGCGCTGAGCAGTTCCGCCACGACCACACCTTCAACTGTCTGTATGGCATCAATAAGTTTCATGCTTATGAACTCTCCGTTGAAAGTTATGCTGTTGAGATAGCCGTCAATGGCGGCTTTTACAGGTTCAGTATTGTCATCAAGCCGATGCCCTGTATCGTCAAAAACAAGCGGATCGTAATATATTCTGATATTCAGTATCAGCCTGTCAGGCAAGGTGCTCCGTATCTCAAGAGGGACACCTGCGGGCTTTATGCGGTTCATATATGATGTGAATGGGGTTATCTCATCATCTGTGCCGTTCTGCCCGTCATCAAGCGGACGTATTGTGCCGTTAACCTTTTTCGCGACTTTCAGCAACACCCCATAACTTCCCTGTTTTTCTTCAGCATGGGCGTACTCCACTATTTTCTTGCTGTCATCGTCCACTGTGTACTCATCTGATTCTGAAAAATCCCCGTCTGTGGCGTTGGCGTCAGGAATTTCGGTGTAGTTGACATTCAATGCCGCCCCGTACTGGAACGCCAGAGCCTTTTTCCTGTACCAGCCTATATGACCATACCTTTCGTTGTCAACTGTATCGCTGATTTCCTGTTTGTGCCATGAGAACATCGTCTCAAGTGTCAGGCTTATTGTCGCTATTATGAATACCCAAACCGACTCAACACTCACCTTGGAGATATGGGCTTCATAAAAAGCCACCTTGTCGTCATCGTTCTGCGGGTTTGCGTTCTGCCAGTCGGCTTCAAGTCCGTAGGTGTTGCGCACAGCGGCTGAAGCCACGAATGCGGCTTTAATAGTGTTGCTGATTTCCTGTAATGTTGCCATATTGCCTAATCTTTAAGTTCAAGTACTATTGTTCCATCTGTGATTTGCAGCCGCTCGGCCTCTATCAGGCACTGCCTCAGCTGGCTCTTCACGCTGCCCGCCCAGAACGGATCGGGAGTGCCGGCAATCATACGCCGCGCGTTGCCGCCAAGCATTGGGGCGTGCTTGTACTCGCCGGTGAACGCACCTATGAGGTGCTGCGCGCATTGTGCCCGGTTGTCGCCCACTGTCAAATGTCCGCTGCTGATAATAAGATTCCCATTGTCGTCAATCAGTATGCCTTTCATCATTTAGTGTTTTATATTGGTGTCCTCATAATCGGATTTTACGAAAAAAGGGTCAGGTATCTGTACTGGAATAGCCGTATAAGTAACATTACCTGATACAGGTGTGTTACTTCCAATTGTTCCTTTGAATTGACCTGTGTGGGTGTGCTGATTGAATCTTTTAACCAATTCATTCAGTTTATCTGTAAGTTCCTTTATCTTTATCAGTCCGTAGTTGCTGCCGCCGTTGATAACAATACCATCGGGGCTGGCTGTGGCATCAATGGTGATTTTCTCCACTTTCGAGCACTGCGAAACGAACCAGCACCGTCCGTCAATGGAGGTAATTAACACCATACTGCCCGTTTTGGGTACAATCACCACTCCCTCGTTCTCGGTGCTATGACAGTTCAGCCGCACCTTGTTAAGCTCCATATCGTCAAACAGCCGCAGCACGGTACAGGTCGCCCCGTCCACCTTCGTTACCTTCGCCACAAAGGTCTGGAAGGGCTCCTTGCCCACGATAGCTCTCAGTTTGGTTGCACAGTCTCGTTCTTTGCTCATTGCACAATGTCAGATTTAAGTTCTGCTCCCAGCGTTATGGTCTGCCGGTAGCCCGATGTGTTGAATTTGTAGTCCACCGCCGTCACTTGGAATCGCTTCCCGTCCCTTTCCGGACGTTCTGCATCCCTCAGCCGTACCACATCGCCTTTGCGCACGAACGGCACACCGAAGGCCTCGATGGTGCCTTCCATCTTGTCGCACTTCAACTCCTTCAGTTTTTTCTCGGCAGCCTCTTTCAATGCCGCCTCAGTGTCGTATTCCGGGAAATAGAAGTGCTGCATATTGCAATCTCCCGTTTCATCCGGAACGGTTACCTCTATTTTTGTATTATCTCTATTGATGTGTGTGGCTTTCACGGCTACTTTCACGTCCTCTGCCAGCGTGTATTTCAGCGAGTCCTTGATTAGGTTTCGGGTGGGATCGAAAGTTAGGGTGTTGTATTGGCAGACCTGTTTCTTGTTGATGAGCGCATAGAACGTCCCATCCTGGAAGTAGCCATAAAACCAGTCGAACTGTTCCCTAAGTTTGTCAAGGAATCCGCTCAAAGTGTTCGCCTCCACAGTCACCTCCCCGAAGTCTATTGTGTCGGGGCATTCCACTTTCAGTCCGGGAACGTAGCGATGAAGGAATGCAACGAGGTCGAAGTTTTCGATTACTTCGGCCTTCACCTCCGTGGTCTTGAACAGTCGCATCACGTTCTCGCACGTTATCACGATGGGCACGCCGTTTTCAACGCTGTTCACATACCCTTTAAACAACGTTTCCATACCATATTCTTTGTAACCGGCTTTGATAGTGATTTCATCGTTGCGGCGCACGTACTCCAGCAGCGATTTGCCATGCCACTGCATTTTGCGTGGTACCTTCACTGTGGCGGTGTCAGTGAGATTTTCGCATGATGTTTTAACCTCTATGCTGTTCGCATAGTCAAACGTAACAGTTTTTTGCGTACTTTTGCTACGTATTTCGATTTTGCACTGGAGGTTCAACATCTTAAACGGTATATTATGAAAAAATTGTTTTCTATTCTGTTTGTTTTGTTTGCTGTGGCTTCTGTTTATGCTGCCGATCCCGACAGCCTGCTGCTCGCAGAAAAATCGGCCAGCGAACCGATTAATAAAGGGAATTGCACATGCAAGGGTATTCCTTTGTATGGACGGGTGAAGGTCATAACATCTTCGGCTGATTTTGATGTGAAAATTATTGAACACTCAGCTGATTTGGATGTTAAAGTCGTTGAACATACAGCCGGAAGATGTGGTGAATGGCAGTTCGTTGAACATGCACCTGATTTCACCATCAGACTTGTAGAACACGCACCTGATTTTGAAATCAGGATGGTAGAACATGCACCAGGTATTCCGTAGTTTATTTTCGTCATTATTCCACTAAAAAACTATAATCCTCATCACTATCAAATGTCAGTTCAAGGGGAAGCGTGTTAAAGTATTTGAGGCCTTTCTGGTCAAATTTTGCATCTTTCATTACCAGTTTGCTTATTCCAAAGATGTCGAGGTAAGCGCTGCTACAGCTTATACTGGAGGTGCTGTTCAGGATTGTCACCAGTGTTTTCAAGTCTTCGTGCGGGAACTTGTCCCGTCCACCGATTAGATTTCCGTGTACCTTCACCTCATAGTCTTACCGCTGAATACGTTCCTTCACTGTTCCGGCGCGGTTAATCAGTTGCGTGGTAGCAACCTTGTTTTTCTGCTTCACGTCAATCTCCACCCCTATCAGGTAAATGACCGTGCCGTCGTCAGATTTCAGGATCAGCTCGTTGTCGGCATCGGA
>JAGCRI010000041.1 GCA_017964755.1 Bacteroidales bacterium
TACCTAAATCAATGAATATCAAACAACTATCATACAACAAACTGCTGGTTATTCAAAATATGTTAAACTACAGACCGCGCAAGGTACTTTTTTTCGATTATCCCGCCAATATTTTTTATAACTTTGCCACTTGAATCTATAGAAGTTAGAAATTAGGAATAATTTTCACAACACGTATTATTTTTTATAACTTTGCAAGTTTTAATTTGAAAAAAATGAAAAAGACGCTTGCAATATTCATTTCAATCTTCTGCATTTTCATCGCCAGCGCACAACCACCGCAGAAGATGTCGTATCAGGTTGTGGTGCGCGACCATAACAACGAGTTAGTCACCAATCAAGCGGTGGGGCTCCGAATCAGCATTCTGCAAGACAGCATCGGCGGGTACATCGTCTTCGCCGAAACCCACGCCGCCACAACCAACGCCAACGCCCTTGCAACTGTACAAATCGGCACAGGCACACAACTGCTTTTCACAACTCTTGCAGACATTGACTGGGCGCACCACGACTATTTCCTCCGTGCCGAAATTGATCCGGCCGGCGGCAGCAACTACAGCATCTCCGGCACACAACAGCTTATAACAGTACCTTACGCTTTCTATGCTGACAAAGCCAAATATACTGACACCGCTTATTTTGCCATGAACACCAACCTGTCAAATCATATTGACACTGTGTTTATTTCCAATCAAGGCAATTGTCCTATCGGCAACAACACCGGCGATATACTTTACTGGAACACTTCTGATTCGGCTTGGCACATTGTCCCCGTAGGGAATGCGGGCGAGTTCCTCACCCTCGATACAAATAACATACCGAAGTGGCAGCACATAACTGCAAATCAAGGCATCTTACCTACTGTTGTGACAGATTCAGTGTCAAACATAACCAATACTTCAGCAATTATTACGGGCACAGTAACAGACGGAGGCGGCACACCGCTTGTAGTAAGCGGAATATGCTGGGGAACATCACCTAATCCGACACTATCAAATAGCTATGCTTTAGTTGGCTTAGGAATCAACAGTTTTACACACCAATTAACCGGTTTAACAGTCGGCACAATATATTATGTTAGAGCTTTTGCAGCTAATAGCGCAGGTGTTGTATATGGCAATGATCTCACATTTACATCTCAAAATCAATTTTTATGCGGAACAAATAGTGTTAAAGATTTTGACGGTAACGTTTACAATACTGTTCAAATAGGGACGCAATGCTGGACAAAGGAAAATTTTAGGGCGACACATTATTCAGATGGTACAGCTATAGCATTGGGCAGTGGTACAAGTTCTTCAATCGCATACAGATATTGTCCAAATAATGATTGCAATAATGTTCCGACATACGGGTATTTATATAATTGGGCGGCGGTAATGAAAGGCGCAGCCTCATCTTCAGCCAATCCGAGTGGGGTACAGGGAATATGCCCAAATGAGTGGCATGTGCCAAGCGATGCTGAATGGACCCAACTGACAAATTATGTAAGCAGCCAAAGCGGGTACGTTTGCGGGACGGCAAGCACGTATATTGCAAAATCATTAGCCTCAACCACAACATGGAATAGCAATTCCACCAACTGCGCTGTTGGTAATACTCCAAGCAATAATAACTCAACAGGATTTTCCATCGTAGGAACGGGATGGTACAACGGCAGCTACGGCGACTTCAATGTTTTCACCTATTTGACGAGCACAACCGAATCTGATGCCACCCACACATGGCGTTACTACTTGACAAATAGCAATCCTAATGTTACAAGGGAAGCCGGATTAAAAGTTAATGCATGGGTAGTCCGCTGCATTAAAGACTAACTGCGATTACCTCAACGCCCGTAAAACATCCAACCCGTTTGCCCAAATAAGTAAAGCGAGCAACAACGCAAAGCCAACCGTATTGGCATAACTTAGGAATTTGTCGCTCGGCTTTTTGCGGGTAATCATTTCCACCAAAATGAAAAGTATATAACCTCCGTCAAGGGCAGGAATAGGCAAAAAGTTCATAAAGGCAAGTGCCATTGACAGGAAGGCCGTCATACTCCAAAACATTTCCCAATTCCAAGTTTTTGGGAATATGCTTCCAAGTGTTCCGAACCCGCCAAGTTGCGTGGCACCCTCCTTTGAGAAGACAAACTTGAACTGCTTAACGTATGAAGAGAGCGTATTCAGCCCTTTAGCAATGCCTTTTGGAACAGATTCAAGAAGGCTATATTCCACTTTCTCCGATTTCAGGAAAGCATACGGCGGCTTCGGAGCTACTCCAATTTGGCCTTTGTCTGAAAGCAAAATTTCCACATCATATAACGAATCCTCCCTAATGTATGACAATTTTATACTATCACCTTTGTATTCAACAAATTGGCTTTGAAAATCAAAAAATGAGAATATGGTGCTGTCATTAATAGCCACGAGGCTGTCTCCCTTTTTGAGACCTGCTTCATAAGCGGTTAGTCCGGGCAACACACTGTCAATTACGAAAGGCATATCAAACTGGCACACCGGCACCCTGCTTTCACTTTGTGCAACCACAGACTTGCCAAAGTCTTCAGGCAGGATAATCTCGACAATATCATTGCCGCGTTCGACCTGAACGGATTTTGTCCCGTCAATAACCATTGTGGTAATAAGCGTCCCGACATCCCGCACGTCCTGTCCGTCCAATGAGACGATTTTATCGCCGTTTTGGAATCCGGCATCAAGTGCAACATTTGAGAAATGGAACCCGTATGTGGCATTTTTAACCGGTATAAACTCTTCTCCCCAACTATATAGGACAACAGTGTAAAGCACAAGTGCCGTAACAAAATTAACGAGCACGCCACCAAGAATAATCAGCAGCCTCTGCCAAGCGGGTTTTGTGCGGAATTCCCATGTTTGAGGTTCACTTTGAAGCGCCCCTGCTTCCTTAGTTTCGTCAACCATACCGGCTATCGAACAATAACCGCCAAAAGGCAGCCACCCGATTCCCCATTCAGTATTATCAGGATCTCTCCGCCAATCGTCTTGCGGGAGCGTCTTGCGTTCCTCGTCAGTCATAGCACGAAACTGGTCTTTACCATTCTCATCTTTGATTGTATTGCCGTTTGCATCCTTGAGCGGCACAAGCGCTGCCTCCACATTAGATGCAAAAAACTTGAAATGCCAACGGCCTCCTATTTTCTTCATCCGCACTAACGAAAACCATGGATTGAAAAACATATAAAATTTCTCAACACGAGTTTTAAATAGTCGTGCGAAGCAATAGTGACCGAACTCGTGAACTATCACAAGTATCGACAAACTCAGCAGCAGCCCTACAATTTGATTGGTTACTCCCATATTTCAGACTTTGGAATGATTTAAATGCTTGTGTAATTTAAAATCAGTTATTGCTTATGATTTGGAAAAGTTCATCCAATTTCGGGGTAAGAATAATTTCTGTACGACGATTTTTGGCGCGAGCTTCTGGAGTGTCAGCTGTGTCAATCGGGAAGTATTCGGCACGGCCTGAAGCTGAGATGCGCTGTGGTGCGATATTGCCGAATTTCAGCAGCGCTTTCACCACAGAGGTAGCACGCATAACACTCAAGTCCCAATTATCCTTAACCTGCGCACTCCCCTTATATGGCAAATTGTCTGTATGTCCCTCTATTAGGACATTGATTGTGGTATCGTTCTCAAGAATTTTTGCAACTTCTTTTAAAGCAGCTTCCCCTGCAGCTTCTATTTCCCATTTCGCAGAGGCAAAGAGTAGTTTGTCGTTAAGTGAAACATATACCTTGCCATTTTTTCATATACGTTCAACCCGCTGTCCTCAAAACCTTTAAGCGCTGCAGCAACCTTTTCTTTCAATAATCTTACCTCAGCGTCTTTTTGGTCAAGTATCTTCTGTAATTCTCCAAGTCTGACTTCTTTTTCAGCAAGTTCAGCACTCTTGGCATTAAGTTCGCGCTCACGCTCCTCCAATTGTTGTTTCATCTTGTCAACATCAGCCAAAAGTGACGAAATCTCATCATTATTGGATTTGTTAAGTGCTGAGAAATCATTCAACAAGTCATCATAATCCTTGCGCGCCTTTGCATAATCCCGTTCTGACTGTCTCAGTTTTCGCGAAAGTGACAGCGTGTCAGCTTTCAACTTGTCGATTTGTGAATTCAACCTGTCAACCTCATTCTGCAATTCTTTCGCCGAACTTTCAAAATCTATCTTTTCAGCGGTCATCGCTGATAAATCCTTATTGCAATTTTTGTATTGGTTTTCAAGTTCCTGATACTTTTGTTTTGTAACACAACCTGAAAAAACAATGGCTATTACAGCAGCAGCAATTAAAATGGCACTCTTTTTCATATTCTTTTTTGTCTTTTAAAATGAATTTTTATTCTTAACTGACAAAAATAAACCCTATGCCCCTTTGTAAATGGTTAATTTGAAAAAAATTATAAACACATTTTTTTAATAAACTGCGCCTTTTTTTATAGCAATTCCAATATGCTTTTTATATGATTTTGTCTTGCCAGACAAATTCCAAAATTGCATTTTTACTATATAAATATCAGGACATGCCATGGTGCCTTTTTCAGTAATACCGTCCCAAATATACTTCACTTCCGTGCCACAAAGTTCATTATTGGCTAACGTTTTGACAACATTTCCATTTCTGTCGAAAACAATAACACTGACTCTGTTTTCTGTGTCATCAAACTTACAATATATTTCAGCATAGTCGTCAAATCCATCATTATCTGGTGAAAAAATTTCAGGTATAACCTGCAATTTGTCCCCATTTGAGAAATCCTCAGACCATTGCGAATTTTTGTAACCGGGGGTGGCAAAACCAACACTTGCCGCTGCAGATTTCCAATTGTTCTCACCATTCAGGGCAGCTGTATGTATCCTCTCCAAAGAGACCCCGTCCGTACTTTTAAGCATAGCATAGTGCATTTCATCACCATATATCACTTTGTCAATTTTGTTGTATTCGCAATCTGTAAGATGAACAATCCCTTTCCCATTTGAAAATGCGGGAAGTGAATCGCACTGCAAAAGGTTTTCAGGATACGGGCAATAATACTGCGCTTTTGTCAATAACGCGTTTTTACAGATAGCAATGTATGATTGGGGAAACAGCAGTCCGCCCTCATAATCTACAGAACACGACTTTGCCGGATATTCGTCTCCGCCGGAGCCTATCCGCATATCTTTGAGACTTATTGTCTTTGATGAACGGTTGTATATTTCAATAAAATCCGCATCACTGTTTTCTGGCGGGTCGCTCAATATCTCGTTGATGATAACATCACCATAAACTGGTTTTTCTGGCAAGCAGAATTTTATCCGACTGCCAAGTTCAACTGTCTGGTCAACACAATCGCATATGGAATCCTTCACCGACAAAGTATATGTTCTGCCAGTCTCAAACGGTGCCGTCACCACAATTTTCCACGATGCATTACTATGAGAAACAGCTTCCACATAACTTATTGTGGCATTGTCTATCTCTATAGGTATCTTATCATCAGTGAAATGCACTGTTTCTGTAAAATATAATAAAAGTGTATATGGATTTTCTACAGCAATTTTGCGTATCTCCGGCGGCTCCACATCCGAATTTTCCTTCGTTACGGAATTACATTTGCAAGGCGTTCCCCCTTCAACAGCTTCTGACGAAAACCAGTTTTCCCTCCCACCGCAAGGATTTTCAATATCAGCCATTTCCAATGCCCACCCCCCGTCTTTTTTATACTCTTGGGTATGCCATTCCTTTTTAAATTCCACATTATGAATAACTTCGCCAAAATCACTCCAAAGCGTTATATTCTGCCCGGCATCAGTGATCGTTAAAGACGAAACAAGCGCAAGCGGCGAATATTGCGCAAACAAACTTTGGCTGCCGCTCCCCACTATCAACGCGTAACCTCCTGAATCTATGATTGCTGCAGATAACTCCCGCACAGATGTCCCTATCTGTATCTTCCAACCACATAGCGAAATAGGATGCTCTGCCCGGTTCTTGAGTTCCAAATATTCTGCTGGAGGCAGCCCGACAGTGGGGTAAGGGTCAGCCATTATTTCACTTATTACCACATCATTACGTTTAGGCTTTTGAAATCTGAATTCAGCTGTGTCGGAACTTGATATGTTTCCCGAACAATCGGAAATACCACTGCACTTCAGATGATATGTCCTTCTATCAGCAAATTCCTCCGCAAATGTCAGAATGACTTTATCATAACAATTTTGCACAAACTGACAACCAATTGGGGAAACATTATCTTCCATAACAACATATTTATCAGTCAATAAAGCTGTTGCCGCTGTCGTTTTTTCTGAATAATTTACTATGATACTGTTCAATGATGTAGTCAAAGATATGCTCGTCATTTTCGGAGCGGTCGTGTCAATACGAGGCGCTCCGCAATAAATGTCGTCAAAAATGAATTTTCCTATGTTACTTGATGTGAACTGACAATATATTCCCATATAACCGCCAGCTGCCTCAAAATAGTTATTATCGCATTCCGAATCGAGCTTGTATTCACCGCTAAGCAAATTATCCACATAGACTTGCCAACGATTTTCATCATCTTTTATAACTTTTATATTATAATCAAAACTATTGCTGATCAATCCATTTGTTCCGCGGCAGACAGATACGACTGTTCCACCAGACTTATAAAACAATTCAACAGCGTCATTGCTTTGATTTTCACCAAATTGCAAATAAAACCCACTAAGTTCGGTGTCGGTAAGATCCGCCCTGTCAGCAATAAGGTAAAACCTCGCAAAATTGTTTGCTGACGGGGCAAAATTCAGTTTTATTCTGATGTGCCATTCACATTCGTCTGTCCCTACCAAGTGCGCGGTCGAAAGGTATGCCTTTCCGCTTTCGTTGCCGCTAAGCGTAAGCATACCCTCCCCCGTCACACCGAAACTTCCGACATCACCTCCCCAAGGAACTCCACTGCATATATCCCCATCTCCAAAATCATCGTAAACCTGTGATTTACATATTGCTAATGTGAACAATAACGCAGAAAAAACAAATAGTTTTTCTAAAGTCGCCTGAACAGTTTTAATCTTCCATTTCATCAGTCAGTAATTTTAGTCCGACAAAAATAGTATCTTTGCAAGCATTTGTCAATAGTTATTAACAATTTTTAATAAAAAATTTTATAAAAAATGAAAATTGCTGTAGTTGGTGCAACCGGTTTGGTTGGTAAAAAAATGCTTAAAGTATTGGAAGAAAGAATTATACAAGATTTTGAGTTTTTCCCTGCCGCCTCGCCAAAATCTGTCGGTAAAGAAATCATTTTTAAAAATAAAACATATAAGGTTCAGTCTGTAGAGGCAGTTATTGAAAGTAAGCCTGATATCGCAATTTTTTCAGCTGGAAGCGGGACATCGCAAATCTATGCACCTCAGTTTGCTGCCAAAGGTACGGTTGTAATTGACAACTCATCAGCTTGGCGTTCTTACGATCACATTCCACTGGTAGTGCCTGAAATTAACGGTGATGTCATTAAAGAAAGTGATTTCATAATTGCTAATCCAAATTGCTCAACTATCCAAATGGTAATGGCTTTAGCTCCATTACATAAAGTGTTTAAAATCAAAAGATTAGTTATTTCAACATACCAGTCGGTAACAGGAACTGGCGTCAAAGCCATACGCCAGATGGAAGCTGAACGAAAAGGCGAGCTTTGCGACAAAGTTTACCCATATCAGATAGACATGAACCTTTTCCCTTACGGCGGCACGTTTGAACCTGACGGCTACACTACTGAAGAGCTGAAACTTGTTAACGAAACCCGTAAAATATTACGCGACAGGAATATACAAATCACTGCAACAGTGGTTCGTGTCCCTGTTACAGGCGGCCACTCAGAAGCTGTAAATATTGAATTTGAGAACGAATACGACATTGCTGACATTTACCGCCTACTGAACGAAATGCCAGGGGTTAAGGTTATAGATGACCCGCAAAACCTGAAATTTCCGATGCCTTTGTTCGCAGAGGATAAGGATGACGTTTTTGTCGGGCGTATCCGCAGGGATTTCTCACAACCCAAGTCATTGAATATTTGGGTCGTGGCAGACAATTTGCGAAAAGGAGCGGCTACTAACGCGGTTCAGATTGCCGAACTGATAATAAAACAACGTAATTTGAAATAAATCAATCTTCTGCAATATCAAAAGCTCTGTTTAGCAGTTGGTTATAATGGTGCGCGCTCTTAAAATTCTCCATTATAAAATCGAAAAGACTATCACTATATAAGATTTCTTCTTTAAGCCGAAGTATCATCGTAAAAGTTTTAAGTCTCAGATAATCAGCATATTTATAATCTTTTGGAAAGCCATTTGGAACACGCTTAAGAAACTGGTCATCTGTAAAATAAAAGTTTTTCGCTTCTTTTACAGCCGCCTCAAATTCTTCACCATTCACCAAAATCTCCTCTCGAATACTTTTTGTAACTGCTGGAGTCGGATTGTAAATACCGATTGCAAGCAAACTGCCGTCAAGGTACTCTGACTCAGAAGGTTCTATATGGAAATAGTAGCCCGCACGTCCTGAACATTTACCACCGGGACAAACATAAGCCCCCAAATGAGTCTTATATGGCTGCTTGTTTAATGAAAAACGCACATCCCTATATATTCTATATGTACACTGCGGAACATCAAGTCCTGCAACAGAATCATCAAATGATGATATGCCTGCTATAA
>JAGCRI010000042.1 GCA_017964755.1 Bacteroidales bacterium
AAGTTTTCAATCGCAGGTTTTATGTTGTCGGCAGAAACACCTATTATTCCAGACAATTGCACCGCAGCCGCAGCGAATGTGGCAATGTTCTTTTCCTGATACGCACCGCACAACGGAGATTTTACATATTCAAAACAAGGCAAGGACTCATGTTTAATGGAGATCAGCCTATATTTGCCACATATATTCTCATCCCCTATAAAATGTGCTGAACAGGCGTTCTCTGCAAGTATCAGCGATGCAGCTTTTTCACGCGCCACCCGTTCAAAGACAGGATAACTCTCCTCATTGTACTCACCCACAACAACAGGAACCGCCGGCTTTATGATTCCTGCCTTTTCAAACGCTATTTTGGAAATTGTGTCCCCTAACAGAGCAGTATGCTCAAGCGAAATGTTGGTTATGACCGACAAAAGCGGTGTTATGACATTTGTGGAATCAAGGCGGCCGCCCAACCCCACCTCTATCACTGCAATATCCACTCCCGAACGGGCAAAATAATCAAAGGCAAGCGCTGTCGTGATTTCAAAAAAAGAGGGTTCAATATGGGATATCTTTTCATCATAACACTCAAAAAAGTCAAGGACTTCCTTTTCTTGAATATAAACACCGTCAACACGGATGCGTTCGCGGAAGTCGACTAAATGCGGTGAAGTGAAAAGGCCTGTTTTCAAACCTGATTCCTTACAATATGAAGCAAGCAGGTGAGCAACCGACCCCTTACCATTAGTGCCTGCCACATGAACCGTGCGGAGGCGCCGCTCCGGATTTCCAATAGCGGCAAGCAGTTCTTCTATGTTCTCAAGCCCGGACTTATATGCCCCGCTCCCGATCTTGTGATACATCGGATAACGGCGGAAAATGCCCTCAATGAGTGAAGTGTAATCCATCAATTATTAGACCATATTAATGTTTTCCCGCCTGACAAGAACAACATCTGCGTTGCCCTCGAATAGTTGAGAATATTGCGTACAACGGTACTGTTAGGTCGAAACAATTTTACTGAATTTTTCTTTTTTAAAGTAGTAGAATTATTCTGCATAGGCGACTCTTTAGTAAAACATACACTTCATAAACGCTACTCTGAGAAAAATATTATACAAAAAAAATTTTTTTGGAAGTTATTTCAGAAAACAAAAAACATAACAAGATAAAAAATGACATATATATTATAAATACAAATAAAGATGTTATTTTTGCAGAAAATTTCAAAAGACTAAATCATGCACAAAAAAAGGATCAAAGGTGTAAAGCACATTGTAGTTGTAGCTTCAGGCAAAGGCGGTGTCGGCAAATCAACGGTCGCCGCAAATTTGGCCATCATGTTGGCAAAAAAAGGTTATAAGACAGCATTGGTTGATGCCGACATCTACGGTCCCTCAATGCCAATCATTTTCGGACTTTCCGATGCAAAGATAAGCGTCTATATGCGTGGAGAGCAGGAGTTTATGCTACCTGTGGAGAAATACGGCGTGAAAATGATCTCGTTAGGTATGCTCGCCGACCCGAAACAGGCTGTGATTTGGCGCGGACCGTTAGCCGCCAACGCACTCAATATGATGTTCACCAATACCGAATGGGGCGACATCGACTATATGATTGTAGATTTTCCACCCGGCACCGGCGACATTCAGATTTCCACCTTGCAGCAATACAGAATTTCTGCCGCCATTGTTGTAACCACACCGCAAATCATCGCCGTCAGTGATGCCCGTAAAGGTGCGGATATGTTCACCCCATCGAAAATGAACGTCCCGCTGCTCGGCGTTGTCGAAAATATGAGCTGGTTCACACCGCAAAACCACCCTGACGAAAAATATTACATCTTCGGACAAGGCGGCGGCGAGGCTTTGGCGCGGGAGTTTAACACCGAATTCCTCGTACAGATTCCTTTGGTGAAAGACGTATGCGACTCTTCTGAATCGGGAGGCAACCTTATGGAAATGGGGAATCCTATCATTAATGCCGCATTCGAAAAATTGGCAGAAAGAGTTTACATTCAACTTGATGAAGAGGAAATCTGCGAGTGTGACTGCGATGATGAAGATTGCAGCAACGACTGCAACGGCAACTGCGACGAATGCAGCCACAAACACAAACACTAACCGTTATAATCCTCCAGCTGCTTCATCAGCTGCTGACGGGAAATGAATATCCTGCTTTTTACTGTGCCGATGGAAAGATTCATTTCATCGGCAATTTCTTTATATTTGTACCCGTCAATGTACATCTCCAAAGGCTTCCGTTTTTCCTCAGACAATGATTGTATTTGTTTGTTAATTTCTGATACCGAGTAATTTATATCAGCAGAATCTGATGTATTTGATATTGAGTTTTCCCAATATGACAAATCGTCAGTGGTGTCAAATACAAGTTTGTATTTCTGGTTGCGGCGATACTGGTTTATAAATGTGTTCCGCATAATAGTATAACACCATGCCTTGAGATTAGTCCCATCTTTGAAATAATCCTCATACTGCATTATCTTCAGATAAGTATCTTGAACAAGGTCATTTGCATCCTCTTGATTGTATGTCAGAGAAATGGCATACTGCTTCAAATCGGAATAGAAAAGCAAGGATTCCTTTATAATGTCTTTATCGATTTTCATTGCAAAATAATAACAGCATAAATATAGCAACATTCGTGCCAATTTCCGCTTTCTGAATAGATTTTCAGAAATGTCAAATAACTGAATAAACTATCGCTATAGCTCCAACCACAGTGCAATAGACGGCAAACCAAGTAAGTTTGGCGCGCTTCACCAGTTCAATCATAACACGGCAGGCGAAAAGACCTGAAAAGTATGCGGCCAAGAAACCGGTAATCATTGCTGAGGCAGGTATTCCCGAAGCCGCCGCGGCAAAGTCTCCGCCAACAAGATCCAGAAAAGCCTCGCCCAAAATCTTCACTAAGACCATCAGGAACGAAAATTGCGACACAGATTCCTTTTTTACACCGAGCAGAAGTCCAGTGGCAATGGTTGTGCCTGAACGCGAAAGTCCCGGCAACACTGCAACTGCCTGCGCACAACCTATCGCAAATGCCGAACCGAAGCCGACCTCCTTGCGCTGTTCAAACTTTATGTACTGCGAAAGAAACAGCAAAATGGCTGTAACAATAAGCATTATGCCGACAAGCAGCAGCCCTTCGCCAAAGAAACCTTCAACAGTATCTTTGAAAAAAAGCCCCACTATAAGCACAGGAATCATTGATATACAGATCTTTACAATATACTGTGTCTCTTCATTCCACTGAAACTTGAAAAAACGTGTCAGCAATTGCCAAATTTCCTTGCGGAAAACGGTGATTGTGCTCAAAACAGTGGCGGCGTGCACCAAAACCACAAATGTGACATTATCGGCAACTTCCACGCCAAGAATCTCCTTGCCGATTATGAAGTGTCCGCTGCTGCTGACGGGCAGGAACTCAGTCAATCCCTGAATGAGTCCCAAAATGAGGGCTTGCAACCAATCCATCTGTCAATTATTCAGCTGTTGATTCCTCTTTTTCATGCTTCGGATGCCACATTATGGCGAAAATCTCAATAATGAGACCTGAAACCATAAAGATTGGGGCAACATTAAGACGCCGCGTGTCGAAAATTGATTCGTCAAACACCGCAGGGTCAGGTGAGCCAGGGGCATATAATAATATGTATCCGATAATGAGTGCAACAAGACCGACACCCATCAGAATATAGTTCGTTTTTCTGAATAGCGGAGGACGTTTTTCGTTCTTTGTGTTGCTTTTATTGTTAAACGTATTAGGTTTCAGAGGTTCTTTTTTTGTTACGCTAATTGTCTGTGCCATAATTTATTACAAGTATAAACTATCCTTATTTATTCTGATATATCTGTTAACTGAAATATGAGCCACGGCCATTGTGTAAAGAATGCTGAACACAACGATTGCAGCCAAAATGATTGAAATTTCACGGATAAAGACGAAATCCACAAACACCGGAAAATGGACATTGCCCTCAAAAATCATCAATGCAAGCAACGCAGCAGCAATGATTCCGCCCCACACACCTTGTACAAAGCCTTTGAAAACAAACGGTCGGCGCACAAAACCGCGTGTCGCCCCAACCAAAAGCATACTGCGTATATTGAATCTCTTAGCATAAATATTAAGCCGTATAGA
>JAGCRI010000043.1 GCA_017964755.1 Bacteroidales bacterium
CTTCTGTCGCTTTTTTTTATGATTTTGCTCCCATTTCAGAATATTGAAGCGCAAAAACCTTATAATCACAGTGTTGGCGGTGTCGGGGGTAATATGTTCGCGATTTCGTACCAGACATATCTGCTTGATAATCTCGCTTTGGGCACTGATTTTGGGGTGAAACTTGTTTACACAAACGGGGAAGGTTTTGCCGGCAGCGATATTATGACGCTGGAAGTGAATCCTAATTTGATGTATTCGAAAAAATTCAAGAATAATCTAAATGGACTTTTTGGCGGTGGTATCAGTTTGGGTTACAATTTTTTAGCTAATCAGTTCCAGCCCGTTATCGCCGGCAAATTCGGCTTCAATGCACTTGTGGGCTTTGAATATATGTTTAACATCCCGCTTGTGCTTCAAGCAGATATAAGGCCAGGTTATGGAGTGCAGTTCCGCGCAAATGAGGACGCTTGGCACTTTTTTGACTGGGGTGTATGCGTCTCATTGCGTTATACTTTTAAAGTTGTTGGCAATAAATAGTCAAATCCTGATTTTAAATTTCCATTGTTAAGTTTTTCTCGTGAAATCATTTTTTTGTATAAATATATTTGATAATTTTGCCTAAAAAAATTAACGATTATGAAAAGAAACTTTTTAACTCTTTTGTGCACTGTGCTCATGCTCGGTGCTGTTTGCAATCTTAATGCCCAGAAATTTTACTCACAAAGTGTCGGCGGAATGGTTGGAAACATGTGGGGCGGCTCTTATCAGCTCTATCTTACTGATAACATTGTCCTTGGTGCGGATTTGGGCGTAAAGCTCGTTTATACTGCAGGTCAGGAAGTGAACGGTATAGACCTGATGACCTTGGAACTGAACCCGAATGTTATGTATTCTGTTAATTTTACGCCGGAGCTGAACGGACTTTTCGGTGGCGGTATCAGTTTGGGATACAATTTCCTCGCTTGGAACTTTAATAGGGTTGATATGGGTAAATTCGGTATTAATGCTCTTGCCGGAATTGAGTATAAACTTGATGCTCCGCTTGTACTTCAGGCTGATATTAGACCGGGCTTCGGAATGCTATTCGGTGCTGGCGGAGGTAAACCCTGGCCTTATTTCGATTGGGCAGCTTGTGTTACCTTGAGATATATTTTGGATTAGAATATATATTTTGTTTTGGCTTTGCATAATGCAAACTGCTGGAAATAACGTTTTTTCTTTGCAAATTAATGTTATTTTTGCTTCGCTGTTTAAAATTCAGATGATATGCAAAATGATGTAATTCAAGAAGTTACTTCTAATGATTATAAATATGGCTTCACTTCTGATATTGAAGTTGAATCTTTCCCAAAAGGTTTGTCAGAAGATGTCATAAGGCTGATTTCAAAACGCAAAAACGAACCTGAGTGGCTGCTCGAATTCCGTCTTAACGCTTTTCATAAATGGCAGAAGATGAAAGAACCCAATTGGGCGCATCTGTCATATAAAAAGATTGATTATCAGGATATTATATATCTTGCCATTCCAAAAAGGAAAAAACAGCTTGCGAGTATGGATGAGGTTGATCCTGAATTGGTTGACACATTCAACAAGTTGGGGATATCGTTGGAAGAGCAGAAACAGCTTTCGGGAGTTGCTGTTGATGCTGTTATGGATTCGGTGTCGGTGAAGACCACCTTTTCAGAGAGCCTTGAGCGTCAGGGTATTTTGTTTTGCTCGTTTGGAGAAGCAGTGAAGAAATATCCCGAACTTGTGAAAAAATATTTGGGCTCCGTAGTTCCCGCAAGTGACAATTTTTTCGCGGCCCTCAACTCAGCCGTTTTCAGCGAAGGCTCCTTTTGTTATGTGCCGAAAGGTGTTCGCTGCCCTATAGAACTTTCAACATATTTCCGTATCAATGCTGAAAATACCGGTCAGTTTGAACGGACTCTGCTAATAGCTGACGAGGGCGCATATCTAAGCTATATGGAAGGCTGTACAGCTCCGAAACGTGATGAGAACCAGTTACATGCGGCTATCGTCGAAATTGTCGTGATGAAGGATGCCGAAGTGAAGTATTCAACCGTTCAAAATTGGTATCCGGGCGACAAGGATGGCAACGGCGGTATCTATAATCTCGTTACAAAGCGTGCGATTTGCAAAGGCGACAATGCTAAAATCTCGTGGACGCAAGTGGAGACCGGATCAGCGGTTACATGGAAATACCCAAGCTGTATCCTGCAGGGCGACAACTCTATAGGAGAATTTTATTCTGTTGCTGTTACTAACAATTACCAACAGGCTGATACAGGAACGAAGATGATACACATCGGGAAAAACACCAAGAGCTTGATTGTGTCGAAGGGAATTTCAGCGGGACAGAGCCAGAATAGTTACCGTGGTTTGGTGAAAGTTACCCGCAACGCCGAAAACGCGCGCAACTTCTCGCAATGCGACTCTCTGCTCATGGGCGACAAATGCGGGGCGCACACATGGCCTTACGTTGTTTGTGAAAACAAGTCTTCCGTATTGGAACACGAAGCCACCACTTCAAAGATTTCTGACGACCAACTCTTCTATTGCCAGCAGCGAGGAATAGATAAAGAACACGCTATCAGTTTGATAGTGAACGGATATGCCAATGATGTCCTTAAAAAGCTGCCGATGGAGTTCGCTGTCGAAGCCCAGAAGTTGCTTGCCGTTAGTCTTGAAGGAAGTGTCGGGTGATTTTGACTATTCCTTCTTTACAATATGTATCAGAATTATCTTTTTGGCTTTTGATGGTCAAAATTGATAATTCTTAATTTTTTATACAAGTTGTTTTTGAAAGACTTTTCATTTATATATAAATATGTATTACCATATTATACTCTCAAGAGACTTCTTTTGGAATCTGTTTTTAAGAGTACAAAAATGTTTTAGAAGTGGAAACACTTCCAAAAATGGGTTCGAAAATTTGGTTCAGGTGTGGCTAAGTGGCCATTTAATGGTAGTGAAAATTGGATTTTATGAGAAGTGGTTTAAAAATTATCACGCTGATACATAGCAAGATAGCAAAAAAAAGCAAAAAAAATGCGTAAGGGGTGTTGCGGTGAAGAAAAAAGGTGTTATCTTTGCAGCCGCAAATGAGGGGAACGAAGGGAAGAGAGAGGGGGGATTTGCGGACGTACATTGAAATAATGGAATGGGATGTAGCAAACAAGAACTCAAGCAATAGACTTTGAGGCCAAGCGAAGCAGGCCGGGACAGACAAAAAATAAAAAAAGAGAAATTAAA
>JAGCRI010000044.1 GCA_017964755.1 Bacteroidales bacterium
ACCCCGGAATAACGCTTCCTTTGCCAAGTACTATACTCATAGGCTCTTTACCCTCAGATGAATCGAAGACTTCCCCATCGAGGAATTTTCCTGTATAATGCACGGAAACCTGCTTGCCATTCTCAGCCTGTGCGCCATTTCCTGCTTTCTTTTTAATATATATCAAACCGCTTTCTGTAGGTTGTGCTTTGATTTTATTCTTGAGCAAATAGTCATTAAACAATGAATCACCTGCAAGACGGAATTCTTCCATTTGGGCCTTGTATGCAGCCTCCTGCTCAGCCCTCATCTTTTCAAACTCAGCGGCAGGCATCAGTTCTTCGACTTTAATGTCAAGATAGATTTCCCTCTCCTTTGCCTCCGGCATGAAATCATCCTGCTGGAAATAATAATGTGCGAAAGAGTCCATATTCATAATGAACGTTGCGCTGTCGCCCTTGTGCATCGTGCAGAGAGCCTCATAGAGGTCGCCTTCGAAAAGCGGTTCGCGGATCAGAAGCTGCATCGGGTAATCGCTCATAATAACTGAATCGGCTGTGCGCAAGGTGTGCATTATCAGCACGAGATCTCCGTCCTGAACAGGAAGCGAATCCTCATTCTGAACATAAAACTTGTAATAATAGCCGGCATCGGCTTTTTTGAAGCCCTTATGCTTGCATGATGTAAAGCCTGCGACCACTAAAGACAGAAGTGCAAAAAGGAAAATCCTTGTAAAATTGTTTTTCATGTTTTTTGTTGTTTAAATAATTGGTTTATAAAATATTAATCTAAAATTTCAATTGTCATCGCCAAACTTTTGCGGCCTTTTATCCGGTTTCCGTCTCCTGCAACGCCATACGCCAAATACGAAGGCAGGATAACTCTTGCGCGGGCGCCGTGCCGCAGATATTTCACAGCCTCGTGCAGTCCGGCAACCTCCTCCGACTTGTCAACCTTAAACTTCTTCACACCATCAACCTTTGACGAATAAACAGTATCGCCATCCAAGAGTTGAGTAACATAATTCAGCCGCACCTCCTCACCGGTCATTACAAGTTCGCCGCTGCCAGCCTCCAACACCTGAATATAAAGCCCCGACTCCTTCTTTTCAGTATTCCAGCCATATCTTTTCAGGAAAAGCTGTATATCTTCGTTTTCCATTCTCAAAATATTGCGGTTGCCCTCAATAAACGGATCGTATTGCTCCTCCTTCTCGCCACCCGACACAGGCTGCACAACGCCGGTCGTCTCCTCCGTGTTGCCACAGGCAGCCATCAAAGCCAACGAAACTGCAAAAACGAAAGGTGCAACCTTTTTCATCTCAACATTATTTTTTAAAGGGTGCAAAAGTACAAAAAATTCTCAAGGGTAATCACAAATTCAAAAAATAGAGATCAAGCCGCTCAAGGTTAGTACTCACAAACTCTTTCAAAAGTGCAACCTCCTCTTCGTATGTCGCTGCATCGTAATAATCAGGCGAATCATACGGCCAAATGGAAAAATTTTCAGCTGTTCCCAGCCTCACCTGCCTGTCGTTTTCATCAATCATTCCATAGATATTTCCAACAGTAAAAATCCCATTATCGCGCAATTCTTTCCATCTGTTTTTCAATGCATTACGATAAAAATCAGTCATCATGAGGCGGTTGAACAGAATTGAACGTTCCCACTCAACGCCACGCTCAAACCAATTTTTCTCGCCGTCTCCTTCGCGCCCGAAAGAGTGATCGCAGTCCCAAACCGCAATTCTATATGGTGTTTTTGAATCGGTCTTGTAAAGATAGAAATTCTTCAGAAAGCCGTCTCCTCCGTCACTCAGCAGCAGGAGAAGATGCCAGTCGATTACATTTTTAATATCAATCCAACTGCCCAAATTTGCAGCAAACTCATCATCAGATGCATTAACAAGAAAATTCCTGAAAGCTTCAATCTGCCACGTCCTGTCATCTTTTTTCTTTTTCGGCCATTTCTGTCCGTAATAGTTATTCTCTTCCTGGCCATTGTCGGGCTGCACGACATTAAAAAGCGGAGGGTCTTTGAAAATCACAGCCATTGTGTCATTTCTGTCAATTCCCAAAGTATTCTCATCCAATTTCTGCATAACCACGTAAAGTCCGTTCGGCTTCGTATTCAAACTCACGCGGGCATACGCGCACCTTGCGGCTACGTTGTGCGCCCCCATCTGGCGGAAAAGGTCATAGCACAACTTATGGCGCATGAAAGTCTTGTCAACATAATTTGCGTTCAAAACCCAGCGGTCAGAAGCGGGCAGACCGCATAAATCCAATGGTTTCTGCAACTTCAAAGCAAAAGAATGCTTATTGTAACGTGAGGAATATCCCCCACGGCATTTCACCTCGGCATCACATATAATATTCTCATTATCAATAATATAATTAAACTGACATGGTATTTTGCTTTCCCATGGGATTTCATCTTCCGCAACAATGTCAATTTGCGGAAGCCGCTTATCATTACTGCATGAAGTGATAATAGAGATGAATAAAACCAAAGTTGAAAGCGCAGTTAGGATTCTCTTCATAAATTATTTTTTTGCAAAAATATAAAATCCGCATAAATTATGTTAAAAAATGACTGCTTTTCTTACAATAAAAATGGTATATTTGCAAGTTAAAAAAAAGAAAGAAAGAAAAATGGAATTATCAGAACAAGAAGTAATTAGAAGAAAAAAATTAGAAGATTTCGCCAATTTGGGCATCAACTCCTACCCTGCTGAAGAATTTACGGTCAACGCCACCACCGCAGAAATACGCGAGAAATATCCGCAAGACAACACGCTGTTCCAGAATGTGAGCATTGCGGGGCGTATAATGAAACAGCGCATCATGGGCGCCGTATCGTTCTACGAACTTCAGGACTCAAAAGGGAAAATACAGATTTATGTGAAGCGTGACGAGATTTGCCCCGGCGAAGACAAAAGCGCATACAATTCCGTTTTCAAGAAACTTGACATTGGCGACATAATCGGTGTGAACGGTTTCGTATTCATAACGCAGACAGGCGAGATTAGCATTCATGTGAAAAGCTACAAGCTTCTCAGCAAATCACTCCGGCCGCTACCGATTGTCAAAGAGAAGGACGGTGAAGTTTTTGACGCGTTCCAAGACCCTGAGCAGCGTTACCGCCAAAGATACCTCGACCTTATAGTCAACCCAGAAGTGAAGGACACCTTCATCAAGCGCACGCTGTTAGTCAACACAATGCGCAACTTCCTGAACGAGCGCGGATACCTTGAGGTGGAAACCCCGATTCTGCAGCCGCTTTACGGCGGAGCAGCGGCACGCCCATTTAAGACCCACCATAACAAATTGGATATGACCCTCTATCTGCGAATCGCGGACGAGCTATACCTGAAACGCCTCATTGTCGGCGGTTTTGATGGGGTTTATGAGTTTTCAAAGGACTTCCGCAACGAGGGCATGGACCGCTTCCATAACCCTGAGTTTACACAAATGGAACTCTATGTTGCCTACAAGGATTACGAATGGATGATGAACCTTGTGGAAGAGATGGTTGAAGCGGTCGCCATTGCGCTGCACGGCACCACACAGGTGAAAGTCGGTGAAAACATCATCGACTTCAAACGCCCGTGGAAACGTTTCACGATGTACGAAGCCATTGAGCATTTCACAGGAACTGACATATCTGAGATGAGCGAAGAGGAGATGGCCTGCTTTGCCAAGAAAGTCGGTGTTGCAGTTGACAACACCATGGGGCGCGGCAAACTCATTGACGAGATATTCGGCGAGACCTGCGAGTCGAAACTCATTCAGCCGACATTCATCTACGACTATCCGCTTGAGATGTCGCCGCTCACGAAGAAACACCGCAGCAAACCGGGACTGACCGAGCGTTTCGAAGCCATCTGCAACGGCAAGGAACTCTGCAACGCCTATTCGGAGCTGAACGACCCGATTGACCAGCGCAAACGTTTCGAAGACCAACTCGAACTCGGACGACGCGGAGACACCGAATCAATGGTTTTGGACGAAGACTTCCTCCGCTCACTTGAGTTCGGGATGCCCCCGACAGCAGGGCTTGGCATCGGAATCGACCGTCTCGCAATGATTATGACGAACTCCAATTCTATTCAGGATGTTCTTCTTTTCCCTCAGATGAAGCCTGAAAGAAAAGCCGAGGAAACACAAAACACAGAATCCGACAAACAGTAATCCACAGCCATAAAATGGAATCTGATAATAATCCGGGAAAAAGGTTGCCTAAACGGAATTTGCTTTTCTTCGCCATTGGTGTTGTGGTCGGCTTCGTTTTATGCTACTGCTTGATCATGGCATATTTCACCACCCATAAACGGGAAATAGTATTCAAGCCCGACCAGATAGAAATTGCTTCAAAAAACGATGACCGGTCAGCTGACGCCCAACACCACAACGACAAATATCCGTCAACAAAAGCCGGTGTACCGGATAATGATGCCGACCGTATGGCATTTGAAGAAGCCACGGAAGAATCTGACACACTGTCTATTCCGGAAGATGTAGCCGAATCACTGGAAGAATCAGAATTTGAAACCGATATTGACGAAGAGGTTACAATCTGGCAGGAACAGCTTATCGCCAACAAAAAGGTAAAGGTACAAATTTCAGAAAAAGACACTTCAAGGAACCGCTCCATGCAGGAATACATTGAAGTTGAACAATGGAGTTCACCTATCAAAAACAAACATTCATACCATCTCAAAAACAACATCCTGAAAGTTACAGGCATGGACATTTCCAAAATCAATGTCCTGTACGAAAACGGGAATTACTACCTTGTCAACGGAGAGACTTTCTACCTCTTGAAGCATAATAGCGATTTTGAAAAAATGAATGAGGTGAAGGTTGTTGGTGATAACGAACAGAAATAACGTAACCTCAAGCAAATAATAAATCTGACATAAAAAATAGAAATCATGAGAAGACTCTTTTTGTCATCAGTTATTCTTTTTACGCTTCTCGGTGCAAGAGCCGATGAGGGAATGTGGATTCCAATGCTGCTGAAATACAATGAGGCCGAAATGCGCCAGATGGGCTTTCATCTGACCGCCGAAGACGTTTACAGTGTGAATCACAACAGCATGAAAGACGCCATCATGCTCTTCGGAGGCGGCTGCACCGGCGAGCTGATTTCGCCAGACGGCCTTGTGCTCACCAACCACCATTGCGGCTATTCGCGCATCCAGCAGCACAGCACATTGGAGCATAACTATCTGCACAACGGCTTTTGGGCGAAAAACCACGACGAAGAGTTGCCGAATCCGGGGCTTGAAGTTACTTTCCTTGTGAGAATGGAAGATGTGACGCAGGCTGTGCTTGAGGGTACAAACGACAAGATGCAAGATGAAGAGAAATTGAGAATAATAAGCCAAAATATCGAAAAGATTAAGGCAGAAGCCATAAAAGGAACTCATTATGAAGCAGTTATAAAACCGTTTTTCTATGGCAACCAATATTTCCTGTTTGTGAATGAAACCTTTACGGACGTCCGTTTGGTGGGTGCTCCGCCGGAGAACATCGGCAAATTCGGGGGCGACACCGACAACTGGATGTGGCCGCGCCATACAGGGGATTTCTCACTCTTCAGAATCTACACAGACAAAAACGGCAATCCCGCACCATACTCAAAAGACAATATCCCGATGAAATCGAAGAAGTATTTCACAATTTCGACAAAAGGGGTTAATGAAGACGATTTCACTTTGGTATTCGGCTACCCGGGCAGCACACAGCAGTTCCTGCTCTCTGACGCGGTTGACATTGTGGCAAACGTGCAGAACCCTGTCGCGATACAGGCGCGCACAATCCGCCTCAACGCCATGAAATATTGGATGGACCAGTCGCTCGAAACACGCCTCATGTATTCCGCAAAAGCAAATTCCATATCAAACGGTTGGAAAAAATGGCAGGGCGAAAGCAAAGGCATCAATGAATGCAATGTATTGGAAAAGAAACAGTTGGAAGAGATGGACTTCGACCGCTGGGTGAATGAGGACAAAAACAGAGCCGAAAAATACGGGCAGCTTCTTTCTGAAATGAAACGCCTTTACAAAGGCTATCGCGACAATATTCAAATATACATCTACAATCAGGAGACATTCTTCGGCGTGGAGATGTTGTCGTTCATATATAGCAAAGTGGTGCCGGTGATAGAAGCCGCCAAGCTGATGCCGACAAATCCAAAAGAGTTTGAACTTGCACGTGTGAAATTGGCCGCCTCCGCAAAGTCATTCTTCAAAAATTATAACGCAAACATTGACAATGAATGTTTTGTAAATCTTCTCTCATATTATTTCTCAACCCAAAACCCTGAATTTATTCCTGACGAATTGAAAAAATACATAAATATTTCTGATGTGTCGCTTATAAAGATCAACGACAATATGTATGAAAAGAGCCCGTATTTCACTAATCCTGAAGCATTTATAAACTTTATAGAGACTGCATCTGCAAAGGATTTCGTGAAATTGGAGAAAAACGAAGTTGTGAAAATGATTGTCACAATAGCGAACCAGTCAGATAAAAACATTTCAGAATTGCGCCCTAAGGCAAGCAAGTTGAACTCATATTACAAAACATACGTTAAGGCGCTGATGGAAAAGGAGAAAGACAAAACATTCTATCCGGATGCGAACCTCACTATGCGTGTCACGAACGGCAATGTGAAGGGCTTTGAGCCGAAAGACGGCGTTGAATATGTATATTACACAACACTTGACGGAATAATTGAAAAAGAGAATCCTGATATTTTCGACTATAAAGTTGATCCTAAATTAAAGGAATTATACGAAAAGAAGGATTATGGAAGATATGCGAATGCAAAGGGAGAAATGCCTGTTGCGTTTATCGCTTCAAACCACACCACAGGCGGAAATTCAGGAAGCCCTGTCATAAACGCTGACGGTGAGCTTATCGGCGTGAATTTCGACCGTGTGTGGGAAGGCACAATGAGCGACATCAACTATGACGTTAACCGCTGCCGCAACATCAGCCTTGACATACGCTACTTCCTTTTCATCGTTGACAAGTTTGCCGGTGCGCAGAACATACTTTCTGAGTTGACGATAAAATAGCAATCAGGATGCAAGTCAAAGTCATAAACAGGTCGAAGCATGCGCTGCCGGAATACAAGTCGGCGGGGGCGGCAGGTTTGGACCTGTATGCTGATTTGGACGAGCCCGTAACATTGCAGCCGTTTGAGCGGCAACTTATACCGACCGGGCTCTATATTGAGTTGCCCGAAGGATACGAAGCGCAGATACGTTCCCGCAGCGGGCTTGCGCTGAAGCACGGTGTCAGTGTCCTCAACGCCCCGGGCACCATTGACTCTGACTACAGAGGCGAGATAAAAGTCATTCTCATCAACCTTTCAAATGAACCATTCACGGTAAATGACGGTGAGCGCATCGCACAAATGGTGGTTGCCAAATATGAAAAAATAGGATTACAACCCACTGACAAGCTGACAGATACAGAAAGAGACCAAGGCGGATTCGGCAGCAGTGGCGTGTGATAAATCATAAACTTGTAAAGAATTATGGATGACTCAAAAAAATCAAGTTCATTAACGAGATTACTCAGTCAGACAGCAATTTACGGACTGAGTAGCATTATCGGACGATTCCTTAACTATTTTCTCGTTCCGCTTTACACTTACAAGATTGCGGCGGCAAGCGGTGGCTACGGCGTTGTAACTAATATTTACGCTTATACTGCACTGCTTTTAGTCATTCTCACTTTCGGTATGGAGACCACCTTTTTCCGTTTCGCAAACAAAGATGGCGTGAATCCCGACAAAGCGTTCTCCACTGCCTCGCTCTCGGTTGGCTTCGTCTCTCTCATTTTCGCCATGTTCTGTATTATGTTCATAACGCCCATTTCCACATTGATGGGCTATGCAGACCATCCCGAATATATTGGCATTATGTCTGTCGTGGTTGCTTTGGACGCATTTCAGGCCATATTGTTCGCGCGGTTGCGCCAGCAGAACCGTGCCGTGAAATTCGCTGTGCTGAAACTCTCATTCATCTTCTTCAATATTTTGCTGAACTTGTTCGTCTGTTTGGTCGCCACGAAATTGAAAATGACAATGCCCAACCTGATGGCTTGGTTTGACCCCGATTATTTAGTGGGTTATATTTTTATTGTCAACCTATTGTGTACGGCAAGCGTTACCTTCGGATTCATTCCTGAAATGAAAGCATTGCGCCTCGGTATTGATTTTTCTTTACTGAAACAGATGCTGAAATACACGTGGCCGCTGCTCCTTTTGGGGATATGCGGCATTTTGAACCAAGTCGCCGACAAAATTATATACAGGTATCTTGTTCCCGGACAAGAGGGTGAAGTGCAGCTCGGCATCTACGGAGCGTGCGTGAAAATCGCTATGATTATGGCAATGATAACGCAGGCGTTCAGATACGCGTACGAGCCATTCGTTTTCAACGAAAACAAGGATAAAAACAGCAAGGAGAATCAGGCTAAAGTGATGAAATATTTCATAATGTTCACCTTGTTCGCTTTTCTGGCTGTGATGTTCTATCTTGACCTGTTTAAATATATTATCAAAAATGACTATTGGGAAGGATTGCGTGTCGTGCCGATAGTGATGATGGCCGAAATATTCATGGGAATATATTTCAATCTTTCGTTCTGGTACAAACTCACCGACCGCACTCGCTGGGGCGCGATAATGTCAGGGATAGGCTGTGCTGTGCTGCTCTCCATTAACATAATCTTTGTGCCAAAAGTCGGGTATGTGGCGTGTGCATGGGGCGGAGTTGCGGGTTACGGCGTTTGCATGCTTCTTTCTTATTTCCTTTGCCAGAAATATTACAATGTTCCGTATGATATTATTGGTATTGCGGGATACTTCGCACTTGCTCTCGGATTGTATTTTCTAAGCACGCTGATACATTTTGAACATACTGCAGCGAGATTGGCTGTAAACACTGCACTGCTTCTCATTTACACTGCCGTAATACTGTACAATGAGCGCGCATTGGTAAAACAAGCGGTAACTGCAATCAGAAAAAAGGTCCTGAAAAAATAAGATTTACGATTCAGAAGTTAAGGGGCGCAACTGCTCCTCCAAAAATTCCGCAGCGTCTGCTACGCAATTCTCACACTCACGGAGCACTATCCTTGTGCCTGCCCCTTTCAACAATTTGCACTGTGTCGCCCCATTGCGCTGCTGGAATTGTGTCATAATCTGCCGCATGCCTTTTCGCGCCTGCGCTCTGTCCTTGACAACCAGCCCCAGCACAATTCCCGCACCGACAAGTGCTCCGCAGGTGCCTTCCATGTTGCCCATGCCCGAACCAAAAGCGCTGCCCAAAGCACGGCCTGTCTCCTCGTCAATCCCTGCCAAATCAGCGTAAGTGCAAATAATGGCCTGCGCACAATTATGAGTGCCACACACCAACTTTTCAACTGCTATATGTTTTCTTGTCTCCATTCTGAAATCAAAAAGTGAACCCTACCATTTACGACCGGCTTTCTTGAGAAACCGTTTCACTTTGCGGTACCGGCTGTCCAACCAGTTTTCTATCATCTCATTCACAATCTCCACGTCATCTTCGGCTTCGTCTCTGTGCCTTATCGCATTTGAAAAACGGATGTACGCTCCGATATGGCGCCTCTTCTTTTCGTTGTAGATTGAATCGAACGGAATAAGCACACAGGTGTCCTCAATGTTGTGCATCAGGCGGTTGACCGCTGTGCCGAACATAGTCATTTGCGAGGTGATGGAAATATAGACCGTCATATTCGGCGGAATGTGCACGCCCCTTTGTCTGGCAGTCAATTTAAGCAATTTATAGTCTTCCGCAAGGTCATCTTTATTAATTATCAAATCCATCAGTTCAGGGTCAGATTCAGGCATTATCACCTTATCATCCCACGGGCGTACGAGTTCCTCATTGTCGCCAAAATGCTTCCAGAGGAAATGGTATATCAAATCTTTGACAATATGGTCGTAAGAAGGATATAAGGTAATCTTGCCAAAATAATAAAGCAGATTCGGATTTTTCATAATAATGGCGACCAGCCCATCCCAGAGGTTGTCGAAAACGAACATGGATTTTGCGCCATTTTTAGAACTCTGATAGGCAGGGGAGACGAAATTGCGTCCGAGTTCCAACACGTGCGGCAGGTACTCGTCAATAAACTTCTGTGAAAAGCGGAACTGATGGGAACTGGCTATAACAGGCTGTCCATTTTCATCGAACACAGCATCAGAACCATAGAAAAAACGATACCCTCCGACTATCTCCTCGTTGTCGGGGTCCCATACAATAAGCTGTTTATAAGGATTTTCCATCTTGTCGTACTCATCAAGATCAATGGCATTGCCTGTAGAGCCGCCTGCCTCACGGAAAGTCAGCTCACGCAGCCTTCCAATCTCTGTAACGACATTGGGAGAATCCTGCCATGTGACGATATAGAGCTCGTTGTGCCCTTTGTTAGTATCTTCAAGTTTTTTGGATTTTGTAAGTTCCGCCTTAATCAGTTCAACGGGGACGGGGTCAATTATTGTATTCATTCTTATAGAAATTGTCAATCAATAGTAGATGGCCATGGGTTAGAGACAATGCCGGCCATATCAAGCATCGTCTTGTGTGCGAGGTCGCAAATACGCGCCACCTCTTCTTTTCGAGGCGCATCATGGTTTGGCACGATAGGATCACCCACACGGATGGTAATCAGGGGTTCGTCTTTGCAAAAGAGCTTGCGCCAGCCTGTGCGCGGCCTGAACGAAATCACCAATGGGACTATTGGCAGTGTGTATTTATAAGCCATATTGAAGGCACCTGTCTTGAACGGCCTGAGCGGAGCATAGAATTTCCAGCTGCAACTTTCCGGAAATATATGTATCCACTGTTTATTCTCACGAATCTCATCAAAGGCTTGGTCAAACTTCTTCAGTCCGCTATAGTTATCAGGAATGGCAATGCCGCCAACGGTTTTCATAAGGAATCCGTCCTTGCCGTTGAAAGGCAGCGCATACATGGGAATCCACACCCTACGGTAACGCATAGCATTCAGCACGCAAAGCATATCCCATCTGAAAACGTGATTGCAGACGGTCATCATACCGTTGGCCAAAAGCTTTTTATTCTTGCGCATTTTTTCACGGCCTTCAATCTTGAGGCCATAGCGAATACGGGTTGCAGGGAAAGCCAAAATCCAGATAAAGAAGTATAAGATTGCACGTGATATTCTGAATTTCAGAGATTTATCAAGAAAAGTATATGTTCCGTCAAATTTCAAACCTCTGAATTGTCCACGAAGCGGGACCATCTTTATAAACGGGTCTTCGCCGGAAAATTCCGCTGTGGGTGCAGGCACATACACTTCCTCCCTGACCTTAAAATTGCGATAAGCGGGGCCAAATGATGAATAGTCCTTTAACATATTAATTTTCAAATATTTGGCGGATATTTCAGGTATCCGCAACGAAACCGCAAAATTAATAATTTTTTTTATCTTTGCAACACTATTTTTTAAATATTGCAATCAAGGGAAAAAAGTTCTTCTTTTTGCTTGCAATACAAAAGTAACAGACACAGCCAACAGACGAAGCCGAATATGATTTATATCAACGAACACACAGAACTGCTTGACATTGAGACTGCATTGGCGAAGGTATCTGCACAGCGCCGTGAGCAAGCACTACGTTACTATCACGAAAATAGCCGAAAACTCTCTCTTGCCGTCTATCTTCTCCTGATGGAGGGTTTGGAAAAAGAATATGGCATCAGCGAACCGCCTGTATTCGAATATTTGGAAGGCGGCAAGCCCGTAATAAGCGGTCATCCGGAGATACATTTCAACTTCAGTCACTCGGGCAACGTGGCACTATGTGTTATCAGCGACCAACCTGTGGGTGCCGATGTGGAGACATCTCGCAAGATTACGCCTTCACTGATAGCTTATACCATGAATGAGGAGGAACAGGCTTTGATAGATTCGGCGCCAGAAACACTGAAAGCCTTTCTCTCTCTTTGGACAAAAAAAGAGGCTGTGCTCAAACTCACAGGCGAAGGTATCCGCAACAATATGCGAATGGTATTGGCCGAAGCGGAAAAATACAAAATGGAAACCATTCAAACAGAAAACTATATATACTCTATCGCACAATATAAATGATCACTTGTAATTAATTGATTTAATGTTAATTATACATAACAAATGTGTTAAAATTATTCAAACTGCAAATAAAGTAAGTTATCTCTAAATAATTAAACGAAATCAGCATGAAAAACACAGCACCACTATCAAAATGACAA
>JAGCRI010000045.1 GCA_017964755.1 Bacteroidales bacterium
AAATAGAAGCCCGGATGCAGCTTTGTCTGCCCTAATCCTTTCAGGAACGGACCACGCCCGATTATGTTGTCAAGGTTATGTATTTCAGGGTCATAACGTTCAGCCACCTGCTTATAACCGCCATCTGTAATATAATAAATGTAGAGATAGACAGGTACTGCGAAGCATAAAGACGGTCCTGCCGACATTGTGTAGCGGATACGGACGCCCCCCCAGTATGGCCGCTGATGTATGGTGCGCTGATAGCCGTAGCCGCCGCGCAAGAAGAACAGGTTACACAATTTGCCATAGCAGTATGACGTAGCCCCCGAAAAATAGGGATTCCGCGCCCGCACCGACTTGATGTGTGTGCTGTACAGGAAATCGAGCTCCCAAAAATGCTTATCGTAATATGTAGGGGTGCGGCCTTGCTGAAATCCGATGCCGCCGCCGCTACTGTTGAGAAACAATGAGACATTCCACTCCTTGACTATCACTTTGTGGATTTCCGCCTCTCCGCGATCCTGTGCCATTGCCCTGCCACAAAGAAACAAAAGGAGCATACAAAAATATGCTCCCCATGTTTTAGTTCCGGAAGTCACGATTTTGACAATCATCCGCCAGATATTCGTGCTTATAAATTGTTTCCTTCATCGGAAACAGGCTGCTCAAGCTGTGAATAGTGCCCGTATGCCGGACATTTGCTTTGTGAAGCACATGCACTGAAGAGGCATGCACCGAAAATTATAGTTACTGCGATTACAATAATTTTTTTCATTTTCGTTATTTTTTTAATTTTGCAAAAATAATGAAAAATAGTTTTGTAGGAAGTCTTTTTTGAATAAAATTATAAACATTTGAAAGTTAGATATATGTTGTCGGTATTGCTGTTTTTCGCTTTTTTTGAAAGCAGTTTGTATGCACAGCATAAAGTCTCGTTATGCACTGACAATAAAGTTGTTAAGGAATGTGCAAAGAAAGCCGGACTGACGCGCCGCATTTCAAACCGAACCACTCTGGACAGCCGGCTTACAAAATTCACCACACTTTGTCGGGAAAAAGGGTTCCTTACATTTTCAGTGGATTCTGTCAGGTCTGATTCAACATATTATTATATATATTGTTTTGAAGGGGAACAATACGGCGAATCTTTCATAACCGTTGAAGGCGAAGCACTTGAAGCCGTTGAAACCGCGGGGCTCCGTAGATACCTGAATGACGGCAGGCTGCCGTTTGCAGAATATGACGAACTCTCAACAAAAATCATTGCCTACTACGAAAACCACGGCTTCCCGTTCACAGAGGTATCACTCAATAACATACAGACAGAAGGAGGCAAAATAACCGCTGAGCTATCGGTTGACCGCGGCAATTTCATCATTGTTGACACTGTCATAGTGAAAGGAGATGCAAAACTCAGGGCAGCGTACCTGTATCCGTACTTGGGCATACGGAAGCGGAAAGCATATTCCGAAAATACCATGAGGCGCGTGCCTGAAAAGGTTACGACAATGCCTTTCGCAACAGAGACCCGCCCATCGGTTGTGGAGTTCAACACCGACAAAGCCTCTCTATACCTGTTTCTTGACAAGAAACGGACAAACCGCTTTGACGGCTTCATGGCGATAGTGCCAGTGGATGAGCGCACCGGCCGTGTCGGAATTGCAGGCGAAGTGAACCTTGCGCTGAAAAACCTGTTCGGAATTGGGGAATCATTTGACGCTGAATGGCGCGCCCCCGGACAAAAATCGCAGAATTTGCGGCTCGCCGCCGAATTTCCCTACCTGTTCAGGACTCCTATAGGTGCAGACCTGCAATTCGCACTCAACAAGACTGACACATCATATCTGAATATGAACTATCGCATAGGGATAAGATATTCATTTCTAACTAACGGATTCCTGAAAGCATATTTCAATTATCTGACATCTGATGTACTTGACGCAAACCTTCTTCAAATTTCCGACAATAATCTGAATTACATTGACTATAGGAAAAGAATGTACGGCTTGGAATTTTCTTTCTCACGACTCGACTACATTTATAATCCGAGAAAGGGTGTTGAACTCTCTGTTGATGTTTCAGCAGGCAGAAGAAAAATCATCAGGAATGCGAAAGCGGATTCAGCAATATATTCCGGCATTGTGATGGAATCAGCCAACTATTCAGTTACAACAAGAGTAAACGGATACATACCGCTTCACAAGCGTTGGGTGCTGAAATTAGGGATGACGGGCGGAGGAATTTTCGGCGCAGAGAATCTTGCAAACGACCTGTTTAAAATTGGCGGAATGAAGTCACTGCGCGGATTTGCCGAAGATGAAATCATTGCCACAGCTTACGGCACAATCACGACCGAGTTACGCTTTCTATTCGCCAGAATCGCATATTTCAACATCTTTTTTGACGCCGCTTGGTACGAAAGGAACTTACAGGGCTCATACGTTTCCGATTTTCCATTCGGCTTCGGTGCTGGGCTCGCCTTTGACACAAAAGCCGGAATCTTTTTCCTCAACTATGCGCTCGGAAGACAATTCGGCAACCCGATTTCATTTAAAAACGGCAAAATACATTTCGGAATAGAAGTAACTTTCTGACGAAAGTTTACCTTTTTAAAAAATCCGACTCACTTAAATTTGGTAAAATCCGACAATCCGATTAACTCGGATTTGATTATTTTTGGAAATGTAACTCATTTTTTTGTATTTTTGCCGCCGAAAAAATTTTAAAAACAGACTAAAAATGAGAACAAAGTATCTTGACCTGATTTCGCAAACTTACGAATTTCCGCAAGAGCAGTTTGAAGTCATTGACAATGAACTCCACTACAACGAAGTGCCGCTCATGGACATCATCAAACAATACGGCACACCTTTAAAGATAACCTATCTTCCAAAGATTTCACAGAACATCCAACGCGCACGCCGCTGGTTCAACGTAGCAATCGCAAAGGTGGATTACAAAGGCGAATATCACTACTGCTACTGCACCAAAAGTTCCCATTTTGAATTTGTGCTTTCAGAAGTGCTTAAAAACGATGTCCACCTTGAAACGTCATCGGCGTTCGACCTCAACCTCATAGAGGCGCTGCATGAAGCAGGCGAATTTGACAAAGAGAACTTCATAATCTGCAACGGTTTCAAAAAGCAGCCGTACATTGACAACATCTCAATGATGCTGAACAAGGGATATGTCAACACAATTCCGGTCCTCGATAGCAAAACCGAGTTCGATCTTTTGGATAAAAACATCCAAACCAAGTGTAAAATCGGCATACGAATTGCTTCGGAAGAGGAGCCGAGTTTCGAATTCTACACCTCACGACTTGGAATCAGATACAACGACATCATTCCTTTTTATGAGAAAAAAATAAAGGAGAACCCGAAGTTTGAGCTTAAAATGCTTCACTTCTTCATCAACACAGGCATAAAAGACACAGCATATTATTGGAACGAATTGGCTAAATGTGTATCTGTATATTGCGACCTGAAGAAGATCTGTCCGGAGCTTGACTCGCTGAACATCGGCGGCGGCTTCCCCATCAAAAACTCACTCTCTTTTGAATACGATTATGAGTATATGGCTGAAGAAATTGTGTCACAAATCAAGCATATATGCGAGAGTGCAGGCGTACAAGAACCGAACATCTTCACAGAATTCGGCTCATACACTGTAGGCGAAGCGAGCGCAGTACTCTATTCGATAGTGCAGCAGAAAAGGCAGAACGACCGTGAAGTATGGGACATGATCGACAGTTCGTTTATGACCACACTGCCCGACACATGGGCTATCCATCAGCAGTTCATCATTTTGGCTGTAAACAACTGGGACAAGGAATACGAGCGAGTCTTCCTCGGCGGACTGACATGCGACAGCCACGACTACTACAACGCCGAAGCGAACCTGAACGCCGTGTTTCTCCCCAAAATCCCCAACAGCGACATTCCGCCAGTTGACGAAGAGATTGAAAATGAGGAAGAGACTGTGCCTCAATACATCGGGCTCTTCAACACAGGGGCGTATCAGGAATCGGTAGGAGGCTACGGCGGCATACAGCACTGCCTGACACCTGCGCCTAAACATATCATAATATATCTTGACGAAGACGGTGAAATCTGCACAAAACTTTTCGCAAAAGAGCAGAGTTACAAATCAATGTTGAAAATATTAGGCTATTAAACAAGTCATTATATATAATATGTATGGCTAAAAAGATTCTTTTTGTATGTCTCGGCAACATCTGCCGCAGCCCTATGGCTGAGTTTGTGATGAAAAAAATGGTAGCAGAGGCTGGCGTTGCCGCCAACTACGAAATCGCCTCGGCGGCGACAAGCACTGATGAAATAGGCAATCCTGTTTATCCGCCGGCGCGCCGCAAGTTGCAGGAACACGGCATAAGCTGCGATGGCAAGACCGCCCGCCAGATGACACGCCGCGACTATGAGCATTACGACTACATCATAGCCATGGACCACAGCAATCTCCGGCACATTGACCGTATCATAGGCAGCGACACCGCCGGAAAAGTCTCCCTGCTGATGGACTTCACCGACAACCCGCACGATGTCGCCGACCCTTGGTACACAGGCAATTTCGAAGCCACGTGGAACGATGTGGAACAAGGCTGCACCGCTCTGCTCAATTTATTGGAGACAAAATAAGCGAACATATTCATTATTTGATTATTTTTGCTTTTCAATTTTTGCAACAGAAAAATAACTTAAAAAAAAGAAAGACATGACAAAATTAGGAATCCGCATCGAAGACAAATACGAGGCAGAACGCCGCACTGCAATCACACCGGCTCACGCAAAACGGCTGATTGACAAACACAATATAGAAGTACAGTTCATGCCCTGCAACAAGCGGGTTTTCAAAAATGAGGAATATATAGAGGTAGGCTGCAAGCAGGTTGACAACCTTTCTGAACCGAATGTCATTTTCGGCGTGAAGGAGATTCCGTCATCTTTCTTTGAAAAAGGAAAAACATACATTTTCTTTTCGCATACTATTAAAGGCCAGCCATACAATATGGGGATGCTACGCAAAATGATGGATATGGGCTGCAATCTCATTGACTATGAGAGAGTTGTTGATGACAACAACCGCCGTCTCATTTTCTTCGGCCGTTTTGCAGGCCTTGCGGGAATGATCAACTCACTGTGGTCTTTGGGCATGAGACTGCGCGAAAAAGGCATTGAGACACCGTTCACAAAAATCAAGCACGCCTGCGAGTACAACTCTCTTGAAGAGGCCGAAGCTGTAATCAAAGAAATCGGTGAAGAAATCCGCAAAAACGGTCTGCCAAAAGAAATTTCGCCGCTCGTAATCGGCTTCAACGGATACGGGAACGTTGCCAAAGGCGCATGGGAAATTTCCGACCTGCTGCCTGTCAAGGAGATTTCGCCGAAAGAGCTGCTCACCCTTCGAGACGGAGCCACCGACAACAAAGTCATCTACAAAATTGTTTTCAAAGAGGAAGACTTATACAAGACAAAAGACGGTTCGGCATTCAACCTCCAGCATTTCTACAACAACCCAACTCTCTATTCAGCACAGTTTGAACAATATGTGCCTCACCTCACAGTCCTGGTAAATTGTATTTATTGGAATCCTCAATCAGAGCGGCTTCTCACGAAAAAACACCTCAAGGAGAACTGGAAACGCCCTGACTTCCATCTTTCCGTCATCGGCGACATCACCTGTGATCCCAATGGCTCTATTGAATCAACGCACGAAGGCACACCTATCGAAAATCCAGTATTCGTCTATAATCCGGACACAATGCAACCAACATACGGATTCAAAGGGGACGGCATTCTCACAATGTCTGTTGACATTCTGCCAAGCGAACTGCCGCGCGAATCATCATGCGCCTTCGCTGATGCCCTTGAACCATATATAAATGATATAGTTACTTGTAATTACGACCTGCCGTTTGATGAGCTGGCTCTGCCGAAACCAATCAAGCGCGCCATGATTCTTCACAAAGGCAAACTGACCCCTGACTACGAATACATTGCAAAGTATTTATAATTAATCAGCTAACACTTTAATCAAAATAATATATGTCTAAAGAAGTGTACGAATTATGGCCTGAGCTGAACTGGATAAAAGACGAACAGCTTCGCGAACAGACGGCCAAAGTATGGGAACTCGCACTGCAAAAAAGTGTTCTTACCATTGACGACCTGAAGAGAATACCATTCACGCTACTATGCGGTCCAAATCTGAAAGTAACATTCATGGATCACAAGCGTTCGGTTGTTCACATTGCGAAAGACGCGGGCGAAAAGATAAACGCTATGTATCACGGCGAGCTGCCTGTCAACATGGACGTGCTCATATCAGGCGCAATACTGTGTGACGTGGGCAAGCTTTTAGAATACGAGCTCAAAGACGGCAAAGCGGTACAAGGGCAGTACGGCAAATACCTGCGGCACCCGTTCTCAGGTGTCTCACTCGCCGAACAGTGCGGTGTGCCTGCTGAGGTGTGCCATATCATCGCCACCCACGCCGGCGAAGGCAATCTTGTGAAAAGGACAACTGAGGCTTATATTGTCCACCACGCCGACTTCATGACATTCGAACCATTCAAAGCAATGGCAAATTAAGAGTCATTTTTTACGCAATATCAATCTAATCAAACACTTGATAAAAAAGAGAAAAATAATTTTATCGGGTGTTTTTTTTCACTACCTTTGCACTCTCTTGTGAAAATAAATAAAAACATAAAAAACATTTGTTATGAAAGACGATATTTCAATGAGTTTGAACCCGTTGGTTAAGTTTTTGAAGAAACCCCAGAAAGAGTTTACCAAAGCTGACATTATCAGATATATGGAAGATAATGAGGTGAGTATGGTGAATTTCCGTTATGTCG
>JAGCRI010000005.1 GCA_017964755.1 Bacteroidales bacterium
AAAGGGCAGATTGTCACAGCGAAACAGCTCCGTGATGAGAACTCGTTCCTGAAACGCCGCGACCTTAAACTTGTCGAGGTACGTGACGCTCAGCCGGCTACAGGTAAACCGATTCTTCAGGGTATCACAAGAGCTTCATTGCAGACAAGAAGTTTCATCTCTGCGGCTTCATTCCAAGAGACGACAAAGGTGTTGACAGAGGCTGCCATTAACGCTAAGACAGATAATCTTGTCGGTATGAAAGAGAACGTCATCGTGGGTAAACTTATACCTGCAGGTACGGGTCTCAAGCAGTATCAGAACATTTTGGTCGGCTCGAAGAATGAGTTCGAAAGTCTGATGGCTTCAAAAGAAGAAGAGTAAAAGATTTATAATCTTATAGTTATGGAAAAACAGGAACAGCAAATGCAGATTAACATCAAAGAGGAGATTGCCCATGGCATTTACTCCAATTTGGCGGTGATAACACATTCAAACTCTGAGTTTATCGTGGATTTTGTTTCCCTGATGCCTGGGGTGCAGAAGGGCGAGGTGCTCTCACGCATTATCCTCACCCCTCAGAATGCGAAGCGTTTGCTGGCCGCGCTCGGCGACAATATCCGCAAGTTTGAGGAGAAAAACGGGACAATAAAGGAGTTCCATGGCGACAACGCAATACCGATTCTTGGTGGGAACGGCGGCCTCGCATAAGCAATGGCAGAAAACCGCACACTTTTCCTCGACCGAGACGGTATCATCAACCGGAGAATTGTTGACGGTTATGTTACAAGCATAGAACAATTTGAATTTAAAAATGATTTTCTTGAAACAATGGGGAGACTTTCCCGGAGTTTCAAGAAAATTTTTGTTATAACCAACCAGCAAGGGGTGGGGAAGGGAATTATGACTATGGCGCAGGTTGATGCGGTGCATGAGTATATGTGCCGTGAATTGTCGGCACGTGGGATAGAAATCACCGGCGTTTATGTCTGTCCGCACCTTGCCGCGGAGGGCTGCCGATGCCGCAAACCCCGCACAGGCCTCGCTGAACAGGCAAAACTGGATAATCCCGAAATTGATTTTACAAATTCTGTGATGATAGGCGATTCCCTGTCAGATATGCTTTTCGGACGTGCCTGTGGCATGAAGACTGTTTTTGTCAATGACTCTAATATCGCACTTACCCCCGACTTGCTTTCAAGTGCTGATATTATTGTTGATAGTTTCGCACAGTTGGCGGCATATAATTTTTAATCTTCCTTTTTTCTAATAATTATCTGCTTAAAGGAATTGAAAGTTCCAATCCGAACTCAAGTTTCGGCAAATCTTTCTTTTCGGTCAGCAGGTCAGAAATGCGGTATTGGGCGTAGAGTGCTATTATCTCGTAGCCGAAGCGAGCGCGCACACCCCATTGCAGACGCGAGAAGTCAGCCAGATTCTTGGTTTTTGTTATATTCGTCACATTTCTGTCTTTAACTTTTATTGTGTGTTGCGCTGAATAGAGCCATTCACCGTAAATACCTGTGTCAAAGTATAATCCGATTCCGACCAATTGCGAGGACATGAATTTGAACCTCTGGTAAATCTCCATATTCAGATATGACACTTTCTCGTGCTCTGATTTTATCTTCCCTTGAATTTCACCATTCATGAAATCCCGTACCTCGTACCAGTCGCTGCCGATTTCGATTGCGGCACCGAGCCGGTAGCATTTGCCCAAGTTGCCGATGAAGCGCACGCCGAACTTTAAAGATTCGCTTTTGCCGAATTTTATCTTATAATCGGCATTGTCAAACGGAGGTGTGAAGAAGCCCCAAGCGAGGTATGGGTGAATGTAATATTTTGAATTTGCACCGAATGCGCTTCGCTTGTAAACATCTGAAGCAGAGTTGTTTTTAAGGGCAAGCCAGCTGACATTTTTCAGCGGTGCCGTGTCACGGAATTTCCCGACTTCATATTTTGTCTCAAGAAAATAATCCTTATACAATATTCTTATAATATCACCCTGTGCAACGGCTTCGTCAGGAAGTTTGATAATATGTGCATCGCTTTTGATTCCAATTTCCCAGTAGCTTTTCAGTTTTCCGTCGCAGCCCTCCACGTGGCAGTAGAGATAATCTTTCTCTTTAAAATCCAAAATTTCAATCATTATTTTGCCGTCTCCTGTTTCACGAAGTGCTACAGTCGGCTCAGTTTTTTTCTTGTAGCCCTTGTCGTTGGCGAAGTAGGCGGCTTGTGGGATGCCGTAGCCGTAGGCGTAGTCAAAATAGGGATACTTGTCGGCGGAGCGCTCTATCTCCGATTTCATCTGCATGGCTGTATAGCCGGGGCGGGTCTGCCATGCGCAGGCGGCGAACCCTGCCACAAGCGGGCTGGAGAACGATGTGCCGAATGCCGTTGTGAAGCCTCCGCGGGGACTTGCCACCTGCGCCTGACCGAAAGCGCATACATTAGGCTTCATGCGTCCGTCAGCGGTGGGGCCGTATGAGCTGAAATAGATATGCCGCATTGTTTGCGGGTCGATACCGCCGACTGAGAGAATGCTGTCGGCATCGGCGGGGGTGATAAGCACCTTCCACGATTTGTCATCGGCCTCGTTGCCCATGGAGTTGCATACAAGCATACCCTTTGCGGCGGCCATATTAGCGGCGCGGCTCACGAGCGAGGTGCTGTTCATCTCTTCAGGGTTATAGCGCGAGTTGCCGTAGCCGAGAGAACTGTTGATGACATCGGCACCGTTTTTGTCAGCCCACTCCACAGCCTGCATCCACCACACCTCTTCTTTTTTAGGCTCCGGCCCGACTTCGGTGCGGGCGAGCAGAAATTCGGCACCGGTGGCGAGGCCGAGGCGTTTGTTGCCGTTTTTGCCGGCAATACAGCTCAAAACCATTGTGCCGTGTGAGTTCCAGCCATACACGTCCTCTTTTTTCT
>JAGCRI010000046.1 GCA_017964755.1 Bacteroidales bacterium
AGCCTCATTTTCAAGCAGCGGTCCAACACTTGACGGACGTGCCAAACCTGACATTTCAGCTCCCGGACGCGACATCGTTTCTGCCATGTCAAGTTTCACCGACCAGCAGTCTATGGCAATGACGATTCAAACAGTGGAATTTGAGGGTAGGGAATATCGCTTTTCAAATTTGTCGGGAACATCTATGTCATCTCCTTTTGTTGCAGGTGTGGCAGCACTTGTCCTTCAGGCAAACCCTTTCCTCTCACCGGCACAGGTCAAGCAGGTGCTTATAGAGACAGCTTATTGGGACAGTTATGCAGAAGAAGCGGGACACGACAGGTTCGGGGCCGGCAAAGTTGTTGCGTATGCTGCCGTTTTGAAAGCTCTTGATATGGTTGTGGTTGAGCATTATGTGGTTCCTGAAGACAAATTTGAGATTTTCCCAAATCCCGCAGACGACAACGTATGGCTTCAAATTGTATTGGCAGATGCAAACAATGCAGATGTCTCTGTCTTTGATTTGTCAGGTAAAATGGTGTACAAGACATCATTGGAGTCGGGGGTGCATAACTTGAACATTTCAAATTATCCCGCCGGCTGTTACTTCGTGAGATTCACTACGTTAAATGGAACAGTAACGAAAAAAATGATAAAAAGATAAATATCACTTGCACTCCACGCCGACTTTCACTCCGTCAATCTCTTCGACAGTGCTCAAATCATTGCAAGATGTGGCTTCTTCTTCATTCAGTTCTATCCTGTAAGGGTCGCCAGCCTGTCCCGCGATATATCCTACACATTTGCAGTGTTTATGGCATGATGTGAAGGTGGCTGTAAGTGCTATGGCAAAAATAAAAATTGCAATTTTTTTCATATTTTCCTCTTGTTTGAATTCGGCTGCAAATATAACATTTTTTTTGTATTTTCAAGATTTTCACGTATCTTTGCAACCTTTTTATTAAAAACACAACACTATGAACAGTAAAGAAATACGCTCCGCCTTTTTGGATTTTTTCAAGTCAAAGGGACATACTATTGTGCCTTCGTCACCCATGGTTGTCAAGAATGACCCTACACTTATGTTCACCAATGCTGGAATGAACCAGTTCAAAGATATATTTTTAGGCAACAAGGAACGGACAACCCCACGTGCCGCCGATTCGCAAAAATGCCTGCGTGTTTCTGGAAAACATAACGATCTTGAGGAAGTCGGTCGCGATACCTACCACCATACAATGTTCGAAATGCTCGGCAACTGGTCTTTTGGTGACTATTTCAAGAAAGAGGCCATAGCTTGGGCTTGGGAATTTCTCACTGAAGTTATGAAATTGGATAAGAACAGACTGTATGCAACTGTTTTTCAGGGTGATGCGACAGACAAAACAGAAGCAGATGAGGAGGCGCGTGCCTATTGGCGTGAATATCTTCCTGATGATAGGATACTATACGGCAATAAGAAAGACAATTTCTGGGAAATGGGTGATACAGGTCCTTGCGGCCCATGCTCAGAAATTCATATTGACCTTCGCCCTGAAGAAGAACGCAAACTTGTCTCAGGTGCTTCCTTGGTCAACAAGGATAATCCGCTTGTAATTGAAATTTGGAATCTTGTGTTTATGCAATTTAACAGACTTGCTTCAGGTGAACTGCAGCCACTCTCTGCCAAGCATGTTGATACAGGAATGGGCTTTGAGAGGCTTTGCATGGCGGTACAAGGGAAAACTTCAAATTACGACACAGATGTGTTCCAGCCTCTCATTCAAGGCATTGCTGCTGTAAGCGGTAAAAAATACGGTTCTGATGCTAATGTTGATATTGCCCTCCGTGTCATAGCCGACCACACACGTGCTATCGCTTTCGCCATTGCTGACGGGCAGCTGCCTTCTAATGTCGGAGCCGGCTATGTGATACGGAGAATCTTGCGGCGCGCTGTGCGTTATGGATACACTTTCCTCAATTTCAATGAGCCATTTATCTGCCATTTGGTCGGTACGGTAGTGCAGCACATGGGTAGCCCATATCCCGAACTTGTCCAGCAGCAGTCTCTTATTGAGAAAGTCGTGAGGGAGGAGGAGACGGCCTTTTTGAAAACGTTAGCCTCCGGTATCGCAAAATTTGATGCTTATTGTCTTAAATCAGGCGGCGCAAAAGTCGTTGACGGAGCTTTCGCTTTCGAGCTGTTTGACACATACGGCTTCCCGATAGACTTGACACAACTGCTTGCCGCTGAAAAAGATATGTCGGTTGATATGGACGGATTCAACAAGGGACTTGCCGAACAAAAACAGCGTTCCCGTGCCGCTGCCGCCGTTGAAACAGATGACTGGGTTGAACTTGTCCCGGTTGTGAAGAATACCGAATTTGTCGGATATGATAACCAAATTGCTGATTGTCAGATTGTAAAGTATCGCTGCGTCAAGACGAAAGGCAAACAGTTTTTCCAAATTGTTCTTGATAGGACCCCGTTTTATGCTGAATCTGGCGGACAGGTCGGCGATGTGGGGACACTTGAAAACGGAAATGAAAAAATTGAAATAGTAAATACGGTAAAAGAGAACAATCTTACCGTTCATATTGCAGTCAAACTGCCTTCAGAATTAAGCGGGACTTTTACGGCAAAGGTAAATCATGAGAAACGTGTGTCGGTTCAGAACAACCACTCCGCCACTCATCTCATACATTTTGCCTTACGGTCGGTCCTTGGCACTCACGTTGAGCAGAAAGGCTCTTTGGTAACGCCGGAGCGTCTCCGTTTCGACTTTTCTCACTTTGCAAAGGTTACGGAAGAGGAGTTGCAGAAGGTGGAGAATATTGTCAACGACTTGGTCAGACGCAACAGCAGACTTGAGGAATCGCGCAATGTGCCGATAGAGGAAGCTAAGGCAATGGGGGCGATGGCGCTTTTTGGGGAGAAGTATGGCAACGAGGTTCGTGTCATCAAATTTGGAGATTCGATAGAGCTGTGCGGTGGAACTCATACACCTGCCACAGGTAATATAGGGCTTGTGAAAATCGTGGCCGAAAGCGCGATTGCGGCCGGAGTACGCCGTATAGAGGCCGTTACCGGAAAATATGCGGAAGAGTATGTCAACGGCTTTATCCACCAATATGAGGAATTAAAAGCATTTTTTAACGGTGGCAATGTCATGCAATCTGTGCAGAAGTTGGCAGCTGACAATGATGCCGCAAAGAAAGAACTGGAGGTCTTCCGCGCCGAAAGGATAAAGAATATTGTGAACGGCTTGAAAACCGCAGGCAAAGAGTCAAACGGGATCAATGTGGTTGCAGAGCTGTCGGAGCTTGATGCCGACACCCTGAAGCAGGCGGCATACCAGTTGCGAAGCGAGCTCAGCAATACAGCGGTTGTATTTGCGACTAAAGCCGGCGGCAAACCAAGCCTTATAGTTGCTTTCAGCGATGACCTTGTCACTAAGGGACACAATGCCGGCAAGGTTGTGCGTGAGGCGGCGGCGCTGATTCAGGGTGGGGGTGGAGGACAGCCTTCACTTGCAACTGCAGGAGGCAAAAATGCCGATAATCTGAAGGAGGCTTTTGACAAAGCAGTCTCCATTTCTGCTATTTGATTCTGATTCTATACTTTTTCGTCTTTTTTTGATTAATACAATATATTGTCAGAAATTTTTTATTACTTTTGCAGTTCTGTTTCGTATAGTGCCAAATTGGAAATAGAAAGTATTTAATTTTCTGATAAACAAAGAAATAATATAGATATGGCAAGAAAAAAAATAGCAGAGGAGGAAAAAATTTCTTCCGACAAGAATGTCGCAAAAAATAGTGAAACTAAAGTTGAAGCTCCCAAGAAGACTATAGAAGAAACTCCGGAAGAGCGAAGTATAGCCCAAAAATTGATTTCTTTATATGAATTGCAGAAGATATATTCGGAAATAGACAAGATACGCCTTATACGCGGCGAACTCCCTGTTGAAATTCAGGATTTGGAGGATATGTGCGAAGGTTTGGCTACCCGTATTGCCAAATATGAGGATGAAATAGCTGCTTATCAGCGTATTATTTCTGATAGTGATACGAAAATCAAAGAGTCTCAGGCACTTATCAAACGCTATGAGGAACAACAGAATAATGTCCGCAATAACCGTGAATATGATTCTCTGACTAAGGAAATTGAATATCAGAAACTTGAAATTCAATTGTGTGAAAAGCATAAGACAAAGGCAGCTGCGGATATAGAGACACGTAAGGCTGATATTGAGGCAGTTCAGGAAAAAGCGAAGGAAAACGCCGAAGTGCTGCAACAGAAGAAAGGCGAACTTGACGGTATTATTGCCGAAACAGAAAAACGTGAGGCTGAGCTTGTTGATGAGGCCGAAAAACATAAGGCTCTCGTTGACCAGCGCCTGCTCGTGGCTTTTGAACGTATCCGCAATAACGCCCGCAACGGCCTCGCCATTGTACAAATTGAACGTGATGCGTGCGGTGGCTGTTTCAGCACAATCCCGCCACAGCGTCAGCTTGACATCCGCCTCCACAAGAAAATTATCGTTTGTGAAGCCTGCGGCCGTATCTTTATTGACAAACAGCTTGTTGAGGAAAACGAACAGAATAAATCAGCCGAATAAGGCATAATCGCTCTCGTCTGATGCTTCTTGTTTATACAGATTCAATAACAAATAGGAAAAAGTACATTTTTAATGTGCTTTTTTTTAATGTCTTGGGTGTTGAATATAAACTGACAGAAGATCGTTCTGACTTTGATGCTTTTCAGGGACCGAAATTCGCGTATGGAAGATTTGCTCAAGAAGAAGTCGCCCCCTTGCTGCCAGCATACGGGCTTCTCGATGAGACAGGTGTGCGCCAGCAGCCAGAGAAGGTAGTTGAGTGGAATGGGTGCGGGTTGCTTTTCCCTGTTGGAGCAAACAGCTTTTCACCATGCGACATATTTTCACTATCTTTCTATCTCATAACACGATATGAGGAATATGCCGATAATGACAGGGATGAACACGGCAGATATAAGTTAAAAAATTCAACTGCATACAAATGCGGTTTTTATCGCAAGCCTTTAGTGCAGATTTTGGCGTATGACTTTGCCGAAAAGCTTAAGACCTTTTTTCCTGAATTTGAATATAAAAAGCCTGAGACAAAAATTGTATATACTTGCGATGTTGACATTGCGTACAAATACAAGGGCAAAGGTGTGTGGCGCTGGGCGGCGGGGTGCCTTCGTAGCCTCCTGCACGGTGATCTTGCCGACACCGCAAACTTTCTGAAAAGCGCCTTCGGAAGTGAGCTCCACGACCCGTTTGATGTATATGGGAACACACGGCTGTTTTCAGAAAAATATGGAATCCCGGTTATTCATTTTATCCCCACAGGACCTTACGGACGCTTCGACAAGAACATCTCGCCATCAACAAATCTTTTTAAAAAACTAATTGACGAGCTGTCTCTCTTTTCAGAAATAGGTTTGCATCCTTCATACAATTCATTTGGGGCTCAGGATAAACTTAACCGTGAAAAAAAGTATTTGGAAGCAGTGTTACCGCAACGTGTCAGCAAGTCGCGACAGCACTACTTGCTTTTCTCTTTTCCCGATACGCCCCGACAGCTGCTTGCCGCTGGCCTTACAGATGACTATACTTTGGGATGGGCAGAAGATGTCGGCTTCCGTTGTTCAATAGCTGTACCGTATCCTTTTTATGATTTGGGAAAGGAGGCTGAAACTGAATTGACGTTGCATCCGTTAATTGTGATGGATGTGGCGTTATCGCGTGTGTCGCGTGACGAAAAGAAAAACGAAGCCGCATTTATGGAGGTTGCCATGGCTGCACGCCACTTTGGCGGCGAGTTTGTCATTCTTAACCATAATACACGTCCGCAGCTCTTCCCATTGATTGAAAAGTATTTTGCTTTGGAGTAGTCTGGCTGGCACTTTTAATCTTTTTTAATAATTTCAAGAGCTAAAATGTTGTATATTTGCATTTTGAAAAAAATAAGCTATGGGGCGCATTTTGGCTATCGATTACGGACAAAAACGTGTGGGCTTCGCAGTGACTGACGAGTTGCGAATCTGCGCCGGTGCGTTGGACACGATTCACGTGAGCAAGGCTTTCGAATTCCTTCAAAATTACCTCCAAACTGAAAATGTTGACATTGTGGTTATCGGCGAACCGAAGAAACTTGACAACACTGCTTCCGACTCCACCCGCTTCATAGAACCATTTGTTCAGCGTGTCCGCAAAGCCTTCCCAGACCTTGAAATTGTGCGCGTTGACGAACGTTTCACCTCAAAAATGGCCTTCCAGACTATGATTGATGCGGGCTTGAAGAAAAAAGAACGCCAGAACAAAGCGCTCGTTGACCGGATTAGCGCAACCTTGATTCTGCAATCTTATTTGCAACAACTTGATATTGAAAAATCACGAATTTAACTTTTTAGATATGATATTACCAATTTGCTTGTACGGCAACCCCATTTTGAGAAAACAGACAAAAGATGTTGATATTGACAACCCTGAACTGAAACAGTTTGTAGCGGATTTGTTTGAAACAATGGATAATGCAAACGGTGTTGGGCTTGCCGCCCCGCAGGTTGGCCGCGCCGACAGGGTTTTTGTGATAGACACTACCGGTTTCAAGGAGACTTATCCCGATGTTGAAATCCGCCGTGAGGCTTTTATTAACCCATTTATTGTTGAGGAGTTCGGTGATGATTTCATTTTCCATGAGGGCTGCCTCAGTCTGCCGGAAATAGGGGAGGACGTGGTGAGAAAATCTTCTGTGAAGATTCAATATACTACCATTGATGGCGAAGATAAGGAGGAAGTTGTGTCGGGACTTGTGGCGCGTGTTATACAACATGAATATGACCATCTTGAAGGCCAGGTTTTTACAGATAAGCTTTCATCCCTGAAAAAAATGATTCTTAAAAGAAAACTCTCTGACATTGCAACAGGCCGCATTCGTCCTGCCTATAAGACCAAACCTAATAAATAGAGAATAGATGAAGAAAAAAATCATAATATTAGCACTTTGCGCATTAGCTTTTGCCTCCTGCACTGAAAAGCGTGAAACTATTCAGAACATAGAAGACCAGACTCAGTTAGTCAAAAGTGCGCAAGTAATTGATTCCGTTTACATGATAACAGGCGTGATGAACGAGACTGAAGTCCGGCGTTTTGTAGATGCTGCGCTGGATTTTGCAAATTCCAACCCTGCTGACGAGATTGCCCCCGAACTTCTTGCCAAGGCCGGCGGCTACTGCATGCGTATGGCTAATGTCACTTCCGACAAGGAGTTGCGCGCCAAGTATTCAAAACAGGCAATCAGCATTTTCGATAAAATAATTGCCGTTTACCCTGATAATCCGATTGTGAAATACTGCTATTGGTGGAAAGGCATTATTTATGAGGATATTCTTCAAATGCTGCCGAGCGCTGAGAATGAATACCGTGAGTTTCTGCACAAGTTTCCTGATGACACGCTCGCAATCAGTATAAAATATAGTTTGGAACACCTTGGTGAAACAACGTCAGAGGTGCTTCTTGAAAACGAGTAATCCCTATTTTTTCTTCTCTTTGTCTTTCTTGTCTTTTCTGCCAAAAAGCGAGAAATGGACGTAACGCTTCGGGTTTTCCTTCAAATCCTGCAGCAGGAGATTCAAGCTGTTTGTAGTTGATTCAAGATTTCTGTACAGCGAATCGTTGTTTGCAAGCTGTCCGATGTCGCCATCGCCCTTGTTTATTTTCTTCACAAGAGTCTCAATCTCAGAAATCGTGCTATTGGCGTTGTTTATCACCGCTGCAATGTCTGCTTTGGCAAGAGAGTCAGAGATTTTGTCGAAGTTGTCTATCACATTGTGAAGTTTTGGTGACGCTTCGTTTAATGTGGAACTAAAGTCTTGCAAATCAGATACTAATAATCCAACTTTACTCTTATTCTGAGCAAGAATGTCGTTCAAGTTGGCAGTGGTTGATTCAAGATTGGCCAATGTGCCTTTCAGGTCTTCGCCGCCGCCCTGAGTATAAAGTACGTCTTTGAGTGATAGTCCGATTGTATCTACTGAATTGAGAATGCTGTTCACCTTGTCGCCAAGATCGGCAAAACCGTCAAGCAGACCGGGTTTTACACCACAAAGCAGTGTGTCGCCTTCATTTGCAAACTTGGAGGATTTCCCATATTGCACGTTGAGCGAATTGCCTCCAAGCAGACTTGCAGACGC
>JAGCRI010000047.1 GCA_017964755.1 Bacteroidales bacterium
AAAAAGTATCATTATGAACACCATCATCCTTTTCTGGAATCCGGAAATATCGAGTTATACCATTGAAAGGCTTCGTGACGATTTGCATAGCTGTACGCACGTCAACAACTGGAGCGTGTGGGAGCATGACAAAGCGCACAAAGGCGACCGCTTCTTTATGGTGCGCTGCGGTAAAGGCAAAACAGGCATCTGCATGAGCGGGCGCTTCCGTTCGGAGCCTTATCGTGGCGAAGACTGGTCGGGGAAAGGACGCGAGGTCTATTATATGGACCTGCGAGCCGACACGGTGATTGACCCGGACATTCTGCCCATCTTGCCGACAGAGCTTCTTGCTAAAAAGATACCGTCGTTTGACTGGACTGGCGGACATTCGGGACGGCTGCTGCCGGCAAAAGATGCCAAAAAGTTGGAAAGATTGTGGAAGAAGTTTTTGGAAAATAACGACGCCATCTTTTACAGACTAACCTTTCAGACATATATGGGTGACGCAGAACTTGAAGACGAAGAAGAGAAGACTTACTCAGCCCGTATCGAACTTACGTATGAAGGCGGTTTTGAAATTAGTGCCTACAATCCCGATGTGTATGTGAAGGGGTTCGATTTGGATGCCCTGAAAGAGGAGTTCATTCAGAAAACGACGGAAGCTGGCAACACCAAACCTATTGAATATTGGGAAGATACCTTCGGTGATACGGATATGTTTTTCAAAATGATGGACTTTGCGAAAAAGGCATACGCTGGAATGAACGATGAGTTTGGCGAACCCTATCTCAAGCTCGCCATCAGGGAACAAAGAGGCCTTTATACCATGAATATGTCAATGGTGGGATTGTTGCAATATGTATTAAAAAATCCCAAAATCACCCCGAAAAAACTCATTAAGGAGGGTATTCCCAAAGAGGTCGTGGATGCCATTGTTATTCTCCAACAAAAAGAAGGTGAGGATTTTGTACAATATGTGCAGCGTGCAGCTGAGAATCCTTTTGCGGAACATGTTTTATATCAAATCATTGAACACAGACTCGATATTAGAAAATTACCTGAACTCAGTTCGGAACAATTCCAATTTTTGGCACAAAATCTGAAAGCCTATCATTATTTGGAAAACAATCGTAATACATTCAGCGGGCCTGCCAAAAATTTCGGGGAGTGGTACTCTGTAAGATATCGTGGCGGATTTGCTATCAAAGGGGAATACGATGATGACGAAATCGCATATATGTCAGAAATCCTTTCCAATCCTTCGTTTGAGCCATTTTATGTGGATATTAGTGAGCTGAACATAGAACGGTGGAACAGAGACGAAATCTTTGAAGAAACATACGAGGAGGAAATTCTTGGACGGATGCAAGATGATGAGACTGTCTCTTTTCTTGAAAAATTGATAATTAACAGAAAATATGGGACCGTCTTTGTTGTTGATAACGGGATCGTTTTCTGTGATGATGGCAAGGTCTTGGTACACCTGCCCGTTGACCAACAGCTGGAAATGCCTGACAGTGTGAAAATTATCGGAAAGTGCGCTGTGGCGTGCAATGAGACGATAGAGTCTCTTGAATTGCCAGCCAATGTCCGCATCATCGACGACTATGCCTTTGCCTACTGCAAAAACCTACGGAATGTGTTCATGCACGACAACATAGAATCCATCGGCGAATTTAGTTTTGAGAATTGCGAAATTGAAAATCTGCATCTATCCAATTCCCTGACTGAAATCCCCGATTGTGCTTTTCTCTTTAATGAAATACAACATATTGATATTCCGCAAAATATTCGCAGAATAGGTTCTTGTGCCTTTTCTGGCAATATCCTTGACGAGGAACTTACTATTCCAGAAGGTGTTGAAGTCATTGAATCAGAATCATTCAGCTGCGCATCTGTAAAAAAAGTCTCTCTTCCCTCTACCTTGACAGAAATCGCCTATGACTTTTACTATGAAGAAATGATTGACGATTCAGAAGAAAACAAGCCATACGTGGAAGTTCATCCCGACAACAAGGTCTATTACTCCAATGGCGGTATCCTGTACAGCCGCGCAACGGGGAAAGAGGTGCTTGGCAGGGCGGGAAGAAAATAATATCAGTTTTTTATGAGATTATGAAAATAAAAGATTCTGAGCCCAATTTCTGGCTTAAAAAACGAGGCGAAATGTATGAAACCTTAGCAGAGAGCGGTTGCACTTCTGCAAAAAATGTGGAGTTCCATTTCGCAAATCCTGATTCCGGCTGGGTTGACATGACAATCAAGTTTGACGGCGAAATTTGGTGAGCTTGAACTTGGTGATGTAAGTTAGGTGGTAATCTTAAACAAAAAATACCATTAGTAGGTCGTATTTTGAAACAAAATTGTATTATTTTAGGTGGTATTTTAAAACAATAAATTTCTCTCTGGCTGCTTTTTTACACAGATATATACGAAGACCTATCCTCCTCAAACGGAACGAGAAATGCCCATTGGGGAAGATTAAAAAAATGAAAAATGCACTATGGTCGCAATCTTGCAAAATTTTGTAATTTTGTGGGGTTGAAAAATAAAATGCATCAATTATGAACAACAAGGACTTTTGGGATTCCGTAAATGCCGTCATTACGAAAGGATTTACTCCTGAAGGTCTTCAAAAATTGGATGAATATGCAGAACACTTTATCACAAGAAGGCTTGTATATCAACGATTTTCACCGGCGGAACAGCATGGCTGCGCAGCGGGAGGTCCTGCGCATGTTGTTGCATCCTTGCTCGCGGGAGCAGAAACTTATGCAAATAGAAATGCTCCACAAGATGTCAGCGGATTCCAAAGAGAGCTCCAACAAGGAAAGGAACAAACTGAAATCATAGAACAATGGGCAAAAGCCATTGGTTGTTGGACCGATGATGTGGAAAATGCTCTCCAAAATGTTTTAGGAACGAAGATTGCAGAAGGCGGTGAAGCAATGGTATATGACCATGGGGCTTCCTTGGTTAAATCAATAGGACTTGATTATTTTGTACAGCCCATACTTGCACTTGACAGAATCACTTTGCATAACACCTATTTCCCTGAAACAACTCTTTACGTCTTAGGTTTTGGAAGATCGGATGGGGAGTTTAAAATCATCGTAGAGCAACCCTTTGTAAAGGGCACTCATGTCCCGGATGAAGAAATATCCAAATTCGCCCAAAGCATGGGGTTCAAGCAAGTAAATCCCAAAAACTGGACATACGCCACAACAGAAATCTATTTGAGTGACTTGCATGATGAAAATGTCATCCGTTCAGAAGAGGGGAATATCTTTGTGGTAGATTGTGACATCCGTATCAACACGCCTGCACTGCGTTGCGGTGGTGTGAGGAAATTGACAACTGAAGTTAGATATGACGACCAATCATAATAAACAATAACGAAAATCTCCCCGCCACCTTTTCCTTGCAAAGAAAATAAATTCACTAAAATATTTCTTTGTAAAGAAACTTTTTGTTGTTTTTCTTTCTTTGTAAAGAAAGCTTTTTGTATTATACCCCCATTTGGCTCTTCGGATTCACCTATTAACAGTTTGGGATCTTCAATATTTGATTTTGAAGTAATCAAGCAAAGCCTTGTAGTCATCTTGGGCATATTCCATTTTATCGGCAAGTTTGATATTGAAAACCGATGCAAATATACAACATTTTGCCGATATCGGCAAAATGTTGTATATAACTTTGCCACTTGAATCTATAAGTGGGCAGATTGTTTTAAAAGCTATCTCTATTTTTCACCTTTATATATCCGTCAAAGTCTATCTCTTCTATAACGGTTGCCCCGGAATCTTTTTCTATACGGATACTGTTGATGTCAAGCAGCAGTTTCACTTTGGCGTCTTCATGGCTGATTTCGCTGTTCTGTAAAGGAATATAGTAATTATTCGCTTCTTGGATTTTGTCAAGGAGCCGCAGCGAGTCAATAGGATTGATGGAAAATGTGTGTTTGCCGAGGTTGAAGATGATATCGGGAGTTTCCTCGAAATTTGTCTTGATGATTAACTCTGTTCCTCCTGTTTTATACAGATGGTCCGTTGCATTGGATACGTGTTCTCTTAATGATAACGCATAGTCATACCCGGTGATTACACTCATCTTTTGGCTGTGAGAGTCGCTTTTTGTGAAGTAGTAACTTAGAGCTTCTTCGATAATCCCTTCCCCATCTTCGGCCGGTTCGCGACGTTCCCACTCGTTAAGGTATTCACCATTCATTTCGGCCATCAATTTATCGCTATATGAATATTTCACAATGGAATCTTCAGGTATGGAAAAATATTTTTCCACAAATTTGTATTGGTACGGGCTATAGGCGAAAAACTCAATGGATTGGCTCAGGGCAGCATTCTGCTCAAAAGTCAAAGGTTCGGCGGGCTTTTCTACTTTTCCGTTTACAAGAATATTGTATTCTGTCGCTATCTTTTCAAAATGACGTGCCTGCATAGTGTAAGGGAAAGAGAATATGCTCCATGGCCCGAACATTGAAAGGAAGGATATGATTATGAGTGCGATAAGCGGAGGCGTTATCTTTCTTGATTTTTTGAAAAGCGCATATATTGATATTATTGCAAACCAGCAGGCAATAATGAGTACGATGTAGCGGTTCGTGGTAAAGCCATAATCGCTTATACGGCGGTGGAGCCCAACAAAGAGCAGACCTAACAGTGGGAGCAGCGAGCCGAAGAAGCCGCGCTCGAAAATACGGGCGGGACGCTTCTCTTCAGAATAGTAAACCGGCATGAGAAGATACCATATTAATGTGCCTATTATTGCGTATGACAATACCAAGTATGCGACACTGCCTTCTGGCAACTGCCAATTTATCAATATTTTGCAGCCATAAACATATATTATGACACTTTCAATGCATATAAGCGGTAGCAGAATGTAGAGAGCAAGTATTTTAGTCGGTTTTGTGTATTTCAGGGGCTTGTCGTATTCGCTTTCTTCTGTTGGCATCAACGACATTGAGCAGCAGGGGGCGAAGAATGCAAATATGAAAATATAAAATGAGCTGTGTTGTATTTCATAAAAGTCAAAATCGAAAAGGAAACAAAAAGATGCGAGGATTAGGTTGACACTCAATGCAATGACGGAAGAAAACCCAATTGATACGAGACAGGAATATACTAATTTGGCATGATAGTTCCATATTTGTTCAGGGCGTTTCCCAATCATCGGCAGCACTGCTAATGTGAGCAATGCTATGAAAACAATTGTGTAAATGTTGTACAAGGCATAGTCATTGTCAATAGTTATAGCAAGGATGATAGCACTTGCTACAGAAAACAATGATGCGGTGCAATAGCCGGCAATGCGGTGCCATTTTTTTGTATTATGTGTTTGTAGGAATAAAGCGAAGGCAAAAAGCAGAACTGCTGCAACAGCGCACCCGAAAATGACAGCAGAAGCAAAAAGTGTCATGTTATAATCCATGAAATCTGTCTTTTCATAAATGGTAATAACAGACCATATTATTGACATTATCAATAATAAACCGCAGGGGAGGGGAAACCTGACAAAAACTTGTTTGAGATTTCCAATAAGGCTTTTAAGCCAATTCTTGAAATTGCCCATTATTGTATGAATTAATATATAAAAGGTATCACTCGCTTAATGTGCTGGTCGTGCATTTCTGCGCCGAACTCACTTCTGTATTTCTTGTAGAGTGCGTTTGCGCGTGGCACGAGGTTGGCGAAAGTCCAGATGAAGAAGACGAAGCCCGCCAATGACCATGTGAGTATTGCAAATCCGAGCCATTCCATCAGTTCGCCGAAGTAGTTTGCGCTGGTCACATAATGGAACATCCCGCCATGCGGCAGATAGTGTTTTGTGTCGTTTTCAGATTTGCGCAGATGTCTGATTATATAGTCAGAATGAATATTTATGTACATTCCTGTGAAGAAAACCACCGTGCCGATTATGAACTGCGGCGTGGTGAGCCAAGCCGGTGTGTACATCTCCGCAGGCGACTCGAAGAATATCCAATAGCCTTGCATTGCGGCGTTCAGAATGTTGAAAGACATTCCCATGAACATGATAGCCAAAGGCATTTTACCGTTGCCTTTTATCAGGAATGGGAATATAAAGACTCTTTGCAGATAGTGTATTTCAAAGATTATCAGGAAAATGACACGCACTATATCATATTTTCGCGGCGAAATGAGCCAGATGATTATCATGCTGGCAAATATGGGAAATTCCATGAAGAACCATGCTAATTTGTTGTTGATGCTTTTGCCCCACTTCGGTGAAATTGCGAAGCCGTAGCCCGCATCTACAAAATACAAAGCGATGAACACGCATAACGCGATGAGTATCATCACATAAAGATATATGTCGAATGCTGTCATTTGATTTTTCTATTCGAAAATGATTTCCATAGGCATACGTGCCTGAAGTCCTTTGGCGTCCATGACGTTGCGTAGTGCGGCGTAAGGTTCATACAAGTCACCGAGTTCGCTTTGAAGCATTTTCACCTTATCCTTGTCGCTGTCGAGGAAAGATTCGTACCAAGTTTTCTGTTTTGGGTAGGTGACAATCGAATAGTCGGTGAGTTTCGCCATCTTTGCGGCGGCGTTGATGGCATCGTCAATATGTCCGAGTTTGTCAACCAAGCCGAGTCCCAAGGCATCTTTTCCTGTCCACACGCGCCCCTGTCCGATTTCGTCAACGGCTTCAACGGTCATTCCGCGCCCTGCGGCGACCCTGCCGGTGAATGTGGCGTAGCACTCTTCAACGCTGGTCTGCATTCTTGCTGTCTCCACAGCATCCAACTTGCGCATTCCCGTGTAACTGTCAGCATGGGCATTGGATTTCACCACGTCAACGGTGATTCCGAGTTTGTCTTTCAGGAAGTTCTGCACATTAGGCAGCATCCCGAACACGCCGATTGAGCCGGTGAGAGTGTTCGGTTCGGCGAAAATCATGTCAGAGTTGCAGGAGATGTAGTATCCGCCGGAGGCTGCGTAGTCGCCCATTGATGTCACGACTATTTTGCCGGCTGCTTTTGCCGCTTCAATTTCGCGCCAGATTATCTCCGAAGCGAGCGCGCTGCCGCCGGGTGAGTTTACGCGCAGAACAATGGCTTTCACATCACTGTCTTTGTATGCCTTGCGGATTGCCTTGCACAATGTTTCGGAGCCGATGACCTCATCGCTGCCCTTGCCGTCTTTGATTTCTCCGACAGCATACAGGATAGCGATTTTGTCGCTGCCTTTTGTATTCTCAGCAGGACAGCATTTTGCATATTCTGAAAGTGATATTGTATTAATGTCTTTGTCGGCGGCAATGTCTAAAAGATTCCTTAAAGTGTCTTCAAAATCCCTTGAATAGAGAAGTCCGTCAACGAAGCCGTGTTTGAGTGCGGCTTGGGCGTTTTGCGGAATGAGGTTGTTTGCGAAGTAGTTGAGAGAGTCAAGTGCTATGTTGCGTGAGGCGGAGAGATTGGCAGACATCGTTTCCCAGAGCGAGTTGCACAATGTCTCCATTTGCAGGCGGTTGGCTTCGCTCATTTTGTTGAGGATATATGGCTCCACCGCGCTCTTGAACTGCCCGTGACGAATGACTTGCATCTCAACGCCAAGTTTGTCGAGCAGCCCTTTGTAGAACATCACCTGCATTGCAAGTCCGCGGAATTCCATCTCCCCTTTTTCATGCAAAAACACTTTATCGGCGGCGGAGGCAAGGTAATAACCTCTCTGTGAATAACCTTCGCTGTATGCATAAACGAATTTGCCTGATTCCTTGAATTCTATGATAGCGTTGCGGATTTCCTCCACCGTGGCAAAAGCGGCGGGGACATCGTAAACGTTGAGGTAAATGCCGGAGATGTTATCGTCGGTGGCGGCGGCTTTCAGTGCCTTGAGTATGTCGTTCAGCCCGATTGACGATTTGCTGTATGCACCAAGGTCCATGCCATCAAACGGATTGTCGGCGGTGCGCTCCGTTATGTCGCAGTCCAACTTGATTTTAAGAACCGTGTTCTTTTCAACTACAGTTGAACTTGAGCCCGAAGATACGGCTGCGATGATTCCAACCATGAATATGAATGAGAGAATGGATACTATAATTGATGAGAAAAACAGACCAACCATGGTTCCGAATACTATGCGCCAAAATTTTTTCGCGCCGCTTTCCTGTTTGATTTCGTGTGTCATAAGCATTATTTTTTTAATAGCCTGCAAACTTACATAAAAATTTTGGATTATAATATGGTAAGGTATCAAAAATAAAATAGTATCTTTGCCGTTAAAATTGATGATTCATCAAATAATAATGAGAAAGAGGATATTAACAGCCATAATATTTTTTGCTGCGGTGCTATGCGGATATGCCCAGCGCTCTGAAATCGGGGCGTTTGGCGGTGCGTCTTTCTATCTTGGCGAGCTGAATCCCAATGTGCCGTTTGCCCTGTCGCGTCCGGCTGGAGGCATAGTTTACAGATACAATATTACGCCGCGTTGGGCGGTGCGCGCCAATATCAGTTTCGCCGAGGTTACGGCCAGCGATGCCAAAACCAATAAGAAAGACCCGCGCAACTTGAGCTTCAAGTCGCCTATCACTGAAATATCGGCAACCGTGGAGCTTAACTTCTTGAGAATTTATACCGAAAATGGAGCGAACCATTTCGCACCTTACATTTTTGCGGGAATTGGCGTCTTCTCTTTCAACCCTCAGGCAGAGCTGGACGGTAAGACATACGCGTTGCAGCATCTTGGCACAGAAGGGCAGGGACTCGCCGGTCAGAAGAAATTTTATTCTCTCGCAAATGTGGCTATCCCCTTTGGACTCGGCTTTAAATATAATGTAACAAAATGGCTGACGTTGGGAATTGAGTGGGGAATGCGCTACACTTTCACCGAGTCTCTTGACGATGTGAGCGGCAACTATTTCGATAATCAGACTTTGCTTGAGGAGCGGGGTACTATCGTTGCGGCGTTGGCCGACCGGTCAGAAGTGTTGCATGAGGCGGGCAGCGGGCGCGGAAATGTTAAAACAAAAGACTGGTATTCGCTTGTGGGACTTACACTTACATTCAGAATAGGTAATGAGGATAAGACCTGTAATGTTGACTATGCACCACGCAGGACTAACAGGAAAATGGGGCCGAAAGGCAAAAAATAGTTTTATATATGCTTGACATAGACAGAAGTAATGTCCCAACTCATATAGCCATAATTATGGATGGCAACGGCCGTTGGGCCAAGAGTCAGGGACAGGAGCGTGTTTTCGGGCACAGGCACGGTGTGGAAGCTGTGCGAAGTGTCATTGAGGGAGCCGGTGAAATTGGTGTGAAATATCTTACACTATATGCTTTCTCCACTGAAAACTGGAACCGCCCGAAAGCTGAGGTTGATGCCCTGATGGCTGTGTTGGTGAAGAGCATTCACGATGAGTTGGACGGTCTGATGAAGAATCATGTGCGTCTGCGCGTGATTGGCGATATGGCAACACTTCCCGCCGATTGTGCTGACGGGCTCCGCAGCGCCATTGAAACCACAAGCGGCAATAAAGGTCTGACTTTGGTGCTGGCTATTAGCTATAGCTCTCGTTGGGAATGCGTTGAAATGGTGAAAAATATTTGCAAATCTGTGAAAGATAATAAGTTGCAATTGGATTCCATCACAGCGGATACCATTTCAGAAAATATGGCTACAGCAGGCATTCCCGACCCCGACATCCTGATTCGCACAGGCGGCGAGTGTCGTGTGAGCAACTTTCTGCTCTGGCAACTTGCTTACACAGAGTTGTTTTTCTCCCCGATTATGTGGCCTGATTTCAGAAAAAACGATTTGTGGGATATAATTGCGCAGTTCCAAAATCGTGAAAGGCGTTTCGGCAAGACCGGTGAGCAGGTGAAAGGGGTTTAGCGGAAAATTTTTTTCTTTGATGTTATGCAGCCGCTATTTGTAGCGAGGGTGGAACAGCTGCATTGTCTCACGGATATAATCTTTGTTCAGATGTGTGTAAATTTCTGTGGTCGTGATACTTTCGTGTCCGAGCATCTCTTGCACAGCGCGCAGGTCGGCACCGCCGTCAACCAAATGTGAGGCGAATGAGTGGCGGAATGTGTGAGGACTGACGTTTTTTGTGATGCCTGCCGCCGCCGCTAACTTTTTTATTATGATGAAAATCATCTCACGCGAGAGTTTGCCGCCTCTTCTGTTAAGGAAAAGAATATCTTCACATCCTTTTTTGGGGGTGATTCTGTTGCGGTCTTCCATGTATAAACCGATTGCCTTCTGCGCTGTCTGCCCGATTGGCACAATGCGCTCCTTGTCGCCTTTCCCTATGACAGATATGATCTCTTCGTTGAAATGGAGGTGTGAGATTGTGAGATTCACGAGCTCGCTGACGCGGAGCCCGCAGCCGTACAGGACTTCGATAATCGCCTTGTTGCGGTGCCCCTCTTCCGAACTGAGGTCAATTGCGCCGATTATCTCTTCTATTTCCGGAATTGAAAGCACATCAGGCAGGTGCATCCCAAGTTTCGGGCCATCAAGCAGTTGTGTCGGTGCCTCCTCAATTTTTCCTTCAAACAGAAGAAAATCGTAAAAAGCCTTCAATCCCGATACAATTCTTGCCTGCGAGCGCGCATCAACGTTTTTGTCGTATAGGCTGGCCATGAACTCCTGTAAATCATCTAAAGTGACTTCGTCCAATTTTTTTTTCTCCTCTCCGTCAGGATTGAGAAAGAGAAAAAATTTTACAATGTCGGAGTTATAGGCAAGAATACTGTTTTTTGACAATGATTTTTCCAAACGCAGGTAGTCTCTGAAACTTTTTATCAGGGGATTGCGCTCGGCTTTAAGCACATTGTCGGATTTTCTTTCCATTAGAATTCCACATCAATATCTTTAGGCATTGCTATCCAGCATATTATGTATGCCAACAAACCGCAACCCAAAAATAGGAATAACAGAAAAATAATTCTTATAAGGGTGGAGTCGCAGTCAAAATATTGTGCCAAACCTCCGCAAACGCCCGCTATTTTGTAGTCTGAGGTGCTTCGTGTTAATCTCTTTTTCATAATGTGGATTTTTAATTATTCTTGCAAAAGTAGTGAAAATTATTAGTTGTCTTTAAATAATTCAAAAAAAATTATAGCAGTTTGATTTTGAAACGAAAAAAAGTGTATTTTTGCACCGCTTTATGAAAGCAGGCTCCTTAGCTCAGTTGGTTAGAGCACCTGACTCATAATCAGGGAGTCCTTGGTTCGAGCCCAAGAGGAGCCACTACCACTTCATCACCTATCTGTATGTTTCCGAGCACCGCAATATGCGCGCGAAACATCGTTATTTCCAAAAATCCGAACTGGTTAGCCACAAAATATACTTCATTTCCACAATTTTTGTAAAAGTCAGAGTATTTGCTTATGGTTATGTATTGTGATGCAGAGACAGTGGCTTGGAATTGGCGTTTCCCGACAAATTCTTTGAACATCGCAACAGGAATGTCGGTGACGGCGTTGCAGAAAGAGTCGATGTAGGCAATATGACCTGTTAGCGTGCCTGCGGTTGGATTTATTTCTGGCATTTTGCTTAACACGAACCTTAAATCTTCGTAAGGTTTTGTATGTTTTTCGATTTCACCGCTGAAGTGCCATTTAATCATTTTGATAATTCTTTCAATAAAAGATTCTGACGGAATATTCTCGTCGTAAATGTGGGCGGTGAAGTTCTCATCTGACTCAAGAAGAAGTGAGAAAATGCCGTTGTCAGCGCCTATGAAGATGTGTTTTCCGTATTTCACACAGACAGGCATAAGGTCGGGATTGTTGACTGCTCCGGTAAGAATGACGTGTAATGTGTCGTCAGGGAATGACAGGTAACTTCCTTTCAGTATGAAGGCAGTCTGTTTTATGTCGCAAAGAGGTATTGCATGGGATATGTCAATAAAATTCACATCGCCTAATTCTTTAAGTATCAATCCTTTAAAAATTGCGATATAAGGATCTCTCAATTTCCAGTCGCTGATGAGGGTGATGTTTTTCATAATGGTGATATTGATTCTTTATTATACTCACATTTTGAGTGCAAAAATAAAAATTATAGCGTTATTTATACCCTCAATTTGAGAGTAATAATGTAAGTTGTAAGATAAAGAAGTTCGCCATATCAAAATTTCCGTAGTTATTTGAGCAAAGAAATGAACATTTTGACAGCCGGTTCGAGTATTTCATCAGGGAAGTCGTAGTCGGCGTGGTGGAGTCCGGGGTGTGCTTCGCCGCTGCCTACACCGAACATTGCGCCGTTGTGGCGTTGCGTCAGCAGTCCGAAATCTTCGCCCCACGCAAACGGCTGCTCTTTTTCAATGTATGTCAGGGCATTTTTCGCGGCAGCGCCCCTTATCATCTCTACCGATGAGGCTTCATTTTTGTTTTCGGCAAAATATTGCAGCCAGCTGATAGAATGCTCCAATCTTCCTTCTTTTGCAATTTTGGCGGCAAGTGCTTCAATGTCAGCCATTAATGATTTTAATGCTTTGTCTTCTTTTGTCCTGATGGTCAGGCGTAGGACACCTTCGCTTGCAGCCACTCCGTAGTCGGCGTGCCCCGCACTTGCCTCAATGATAGTGATAATCCTATAGTCTGGCAAAGTCATATCAATCTGGTTCCACGATGAAACTGTCTTTGCCATTTCAAGCATGGGCAGCACGGGCGAGACTCCTGTCTGTGGTTCGGCGGCGTGGGCGGATTGTCCCGTGAAGTGTATGTCGCAGCTGATGACCGAGCAGGTGAAACTTCCGGTTTTGCAGATTACCGATGTTGACGGGTAGCCGGGGATATTGTGCAATGCAAATACGCGCTTAATGTCGTATGAATCAAGAAAATGTGTACCAAGGAAAGATTCCATTCCCTCGCCGGTCTCCTCTGCCGCTTGGAAAAGCAGCAGCACGCGTCCGTGGTGTTTCCCAGTCTCCGCTTTCCATAGTGATAGCTTTTCGGCAACGCCAAGCAGGATTGTGGTATGGCCGTCGTGTCCGCATTTGTGGGCAACACCTTCTGTACATGAAGAGTAGGGTAGGGGAAGCGTTTCTTTTACGGGGACCGCGTCAAAATCGGCCCGTAAAAGCGTGGTGTGACTCTCATCTGAAAAAACGTATTCGGCGACAATGCTGTTGCAGTGGTCGAAGGTGTGGATTTTGTCTGGCGAAAATTCTTTTAACCTGTTTATTATAAATTCACGGGTTTTGAACTCGTGTCCGGAT
>JAGCRI010000048.1 GCA_017964755.1 Bacteroidales bacterium
AGGGCGAAAACATTTTTTTGACGGGAAAAGTTATGGCGTGCAGCTTCTATATTTGCTGCTGTTTCTGCTTACAGGTCTTTTGATATTTTCGCTTTTGGCACAAGGTTGCGCCATGTTGGTTTGGGGCGACACGTCAGCACTCACTGGTAAATCGCAAATCCATTATTATTGGCTTACCCAGCTGATTGGTTCATTGGGCGCATGGCTGCTTCCCGCACTGATCTTCGGTTTCCTTGCGACAGGCACGGTGTATTCGTATTCAAAAGCGGACAAAATTCCGAAAATGAAGTCTGTGCTTTGGGTGATTTTACTCGCAGTGGCTATATTGCCCGTGGTAGGTGTGCTTGCCTATTGGAATGAGCAGATTCATTTGCCAGAGTCAATGGCTGGATTAGAGGAGGTTTTGCACACTATGGAGGATAATTCCAATAAAGTTTTGGAGTCTCTGATGTCGGCGCAAGGGGTGGGGGTGCTATTGGCAAATATACTGATATTAGGTGCGCTACCGGCCATTTGTGAGGAGTTCTTTTTCCGCGGAGCAATGCAGCCCCTGTTTGAAAGATGGACTGGTAACAAGCATGTCGCAATAATCATTACGGCATTCATTTTCAGTGCTGTGCATTTTCAGTTTTTCGGTTTTGTGCCGAGATTTCTGTTAGGTGTTTACCTCGGATACCTTTTCGTCTGGAGCCGTTCTATATGGCTGTCGGCAACAGCCCATTTCATGCACAATTCGCTTTCTGTGATTGTTGCTTACTTTACAACACAAAATGGTATAGATACTGACACTATGGGTTGGGGAGAGTATATTCCGCATATCATAGTTTCGCTCTTTGTAGTAGCCTACGGGATTTTTTTACTTTATAAGATGAGAGTGAAAGAAGTTTGTGTGGAGAGTGTTGGTGAAAAGACAGAAATGGAATAAACAAAGGTTTGTGGCGGTAAATAATAATTCTTTTAAAAATTGCAATCAATAGCGGATAAAGCAGATTGTTTGATAATTTATTGTATCTTTGTACCGTTGTTCGTTTGAAGCCCATGAGGGTGGAAGGCGGGCGGCAGACATATATAAAAGGCGTTGAGTCAACGTTTTATCTGCGGCTTGTTCGAATCTCGCAAATTCACAATCCTGCTGCACGGTAAGGCAATGGTCAATGTCCCATTGGAATGTATATATTGTTGGGCCGCAATTTATTGCGTCTCAATATGACGGATGGTTAACAGGTAGAATCCGTTGGAATGTACATACAGCGTGGGCTTCGGCATTGCTTATCCTCAGCAGGAAGGCAATGCGAGAGCCTGAACAAGCGGGATGAGCGATGAGTTCAGATTCCCGCGCTTTTTTTATGTGTTTTTCAAAAGTTATTTTAAAAATTTCGTCACAGGGAATCTGGCGGAAATGTAAAAACACAAAATTATGTTCAAACCAATCAAATTTTTAGGAATTGTCGCACTCATTATTGCGACCGTAGTAATGTTCTCTTCCTGCAACAAGTATGAAAGGAAAATTGTAGGAAAATGGAAAATTATCAAAGAAAAGCTTGACGGATCTCCTTACGATTCTGACGAAGGGGAGACAATAACATTCAAAGACAACGGAACTTGTACAATAGTGTTTTGGGGAGACGAATGTGACGGTGATTATTCCCTCAGTGGTGAATCATTAACTATAGATGCAAAATACCCTTATGGAAAATACACTTTTACGTTTGATGTAGAAATTAAAAAGTCTGTGATGTATTTGTCCGGAAAGTGTAAAGATACTTATGATGACTACTATTATGATTATTATAAGGGAACGGATAATTATAAAGTATCATACGAATTGGAAAAAATGAAGTAACGGTTATAACAAGATTTTATTCCCGCAGATTGCGCAGACTGGCGCGGATGATTTCTGCGTAAATCAGCGTAATTTGCGGGAAATCTATAACACACACAAAGTGTCCGATGTTTAAATATTGAGGTAAAAAAATCTGTCATGTATGCTTCTGGTAAAATGAAATTGCAATACGAGGCTTATGAATATCCTGAACTAAGCCGTAATGATGAAGCTAAATGTACGATGGAAATGGAGA
>JAGCRI010000049.1 GCA_017964755.1 Bacteroidales bacterium
TTACCGCGGGACCACCGGCGTGGGTGATGACAGCGCAGCGGTTCCCTTTGATTTCAGGATGCATGAAAACGGCGCATACTGTTGTCAATTCCTGACGGTTTTGGCAACGCACGATACCCGCCTTACGGAACAGGGCATCGACTGCGGCATCGCTGGTTGCGAGCGCGCCAGTGTGCGAAGAGGCGGCGCGGGAGCCTGCAGCACTATTTCCGCTCTTTATGGCAGCGATGTGGCAGCCCTTGCTGATAAGACTGCAACTATGTTTCAACAGGCGTTGCGGGTCGCCGATTTTCTCCATATAAAGCATGATTACACGGCTTGACTTTTCAGGATCAAAGGTTTCGTCAAGGTGTTCCAACACATCTTCTATGCCAAGCTGGGCGCTGTTGCCCACTGCCCATACACTGTTGAATTTCAGTCCGTTGCTGATACCATATTCTTTGATAAACACAGCAGTGGCACCTGAACCGGTGATAAAATCCACGCCATGAGGATCAAGAGTCGGGATAGGTGTGTCGAAGCAACCGGCATAGTTCACATTGAGAAAACCGGTGCAGTTAGGTCCGATAAGTGAGCCGCCGACACTGTTGATTGTATCGACAATATGTTTCTCAATCTCAGCACCTTCGTGGCTCTCTTCAGAGAAACCTGCACTGATAATAATGAAGCCCTTACAACCTTTCTCTTTCGCCAAAACATCAACCGTCTGGGCACAGAATTTGGCGGCGATACAAAGAATTGCGCAGTCAACTTGCGGCAAATCATCTGCTTTGGTGTAGCATTTCACACCTTGCACTTCTGTTTCTTTAGGATTGACAGCATAAATCTTACCTTTGAAGGGGCTCTCCAATAGATTTTTTAGCGATTTGCCGCCGGGTTTGTGAATGTCACTCGACGCACCAACAACAACAATACTTTCAGGAGTTAGGAGTTTGGGATTGATCATAACTTTATCTGTTTATTTTTTATATAAATTATTATTACTCAATTAATTATATTATTTTTTATTTTTAATTCTCATTCCATAGAAAGAACGGTATGCAAAAATGAGACCTATTATGAGAAAAACAACAGCAATATATGGGGTGTAATCAACTGAAGCGACAGTAGCTGAAGCCTGTTCACCAAGATAATTTCCAGACTCATCGAGCAGTCCTTGCGCCGACAATTTGATATGAATTGCTATTTCTGTAGCCAACATTCCGAAAAGAGTTGAGAATTTGATAATTGGGTTCATTGCTACAGAAGAGGTGTCCTTATACGGGTCGCCCACTGTATCGCCAATGACAGCAGCATCGTGAAGCGGAGTACCTTTTTCCTTCAAATCGACCTCAACAACTTTCTTAGCATTGTCCCAAGCGCCGCCCGCGTTAGCCATATACATTGCCTGAAATAGTCCGAAGACTGCTATTGACATAAGATATGCCACGAAGAAGCAAGGTGAGAAAAATGCAAAAGAGAGAGTCAGACAGAAAACCACAATGAAAATGTTCCACATTCCCGACTGCGCATATTGGGTACAAATCTTAACCACAGTCTTAGAGTCTTCTATATCGGCTTCAGACTTGTCAAGATTAAGGTTCTTTTTTATAAACTCCACTGCCCTATAAGCACCTGCAGTAACGGCTTGCATAGAAGCGCCACTGAACCAATAAATAACCGCCCCGCCTGCGACGAAGCCAAGAAACACAGGCGCTTCCGTAAGACTCAAATTGAGCATTCCAACATTTTTAAGAAGCAATATCAGAGCGAAAATCATTGTTGTGGCACCTACAACAGCAGTACCTATAAGCACTGGCTTTGCTGTCGCCTTGAAAGTGTTTCCAGCGCCGTCATTTGACTCAAGATAATATTTTCCGTTTTCAAAATCAGGAGTGAAACCGAAATCTTTTTCTATCTCTTCGTTAATATTATCAATATGTTCAATCTTCGACAATTCAAAAATCGACTGTGCGTTGTCGGTCACCGGTCCGTAACTGTCAACAGCAATTGTCACAGGCCCCATTCCGAGGAAACCGAATGCCACAAGCCCGAAAGCAAAAATGGAAGCGTATGTATTGTTCTCTCCAAAAATGGTGAGGTGATCGGTGGCAAGGAGAAATGCAGCAAGCATAAGCCCGACCATCACCAATCCTTTCCAAAATGCGCTGAAGTTGCCTGCAACCATACCTGACAAGATTGTGAGCGAAGCACCGCCCTCGCGTGAAGAGGTTACGACCTCGTTGACATGACGAGACTGTGAACTTGTGAAAGCCTTCGTCAACTCAGGAATGATTGCCGCCGCGAGTGTGCCGAGACTTATGATCGAAGCCAGCCGCCACCATAGGTCAGCAGGATAAACGCCACTTTCTGCAACCAAAGAATTATCACCTATCAAAAGATAAGTTGTTATAAATGTTACAATTATAGAAAGAATTGAAGTTATCCAGACCAAAGATGTGAGCGGATTTTCAAAATTAAAATTAGTGCTTTTGCCATATCTCACAGTTGAAATGCCATGATTGATAGCGTAAGAGACAATAGAAGTCAGCACCATAAGGATGCGCATTGAGAAAATCCAAGTGATGAGAAGGCTCTGCATTGCGGCGTTGCCCACAATAGATTCAGGCAATGCCAAGATAATGAACGAGATAAGAGCGACACCTGTAACGCCGTATGTTTCAAACCCGTCTGCCGTGGGTCCGATGCTGTCGCCGGCATTGTCGCCCGTGCAGTCAGCGATAACGCCCGGATTACGTGGGTCGTCCTCATCAATCTTAAAGATAACTTTCATCAAATCCGCGCCAATATCAGCTATTTTGGTGAAAATACCACCGGCGATACGAAGCGCGCTGGCTCCGAGCGACTCACCCACGGCAAAGCCTATGAGACACGCTCCAGCACTCTCAGCCGGAACAAACAACAATATTATGAGCATCATTATCAATTCAATGGTAATGAGAAGAAGCCCCACGCTCATGCCCGCCTGCAATGGGATTCTGACAACCGACCACGGCTTGCCGCGCAACGAGGCAAACGCTGTGCGCGAATTGGCGTACGTGTTTATACGTATCCCGAACCACGCCACCGCATACGCACCGCCAATTCCCAATATAGTCCACAGAAGAATCAGCGCGACCACTGAGGCGTTCTTGCCGCTAAGATAACCGAAATAAAAGGCGATTATCGCCCCGATTATCAGGAAGAGAATCATCAGGAAAAGTCCCTGCTGTTTCAGATAGGTTTTGCAAGTCTCGTAAATTGTGTCAGCGACTTTGCTCATGGCTTTGTGCACCGGGGCAACTTTCATACGAAACACTTGTGCCAAACCATAAATCAGGCTCAAAACAACGATGGCGCCGCCTGCAAACAGGAGCGTCCAGCCACTTACTGCTCCTCCGAAAAAGGTTATTTGTCGAAGATCAGGCAAAAGCAGGTCGGCCTCGCTTGCGAATGTGCATAACGGCAACAACATCGCAGCTACTGTAACAAACATTCTTTTCATAACATTATATTTTTATATTTTTATATTTTAAAATTCAAGAAAAAAAATCACCTAACCCTTATCCATCTCCACAACTCTCTATATGTCACCTTCTTACCATACATCAAAATTCCAGTCCTATATATTTTTGAAGCCAACCAGAGACAAAGAACGAAAAAGAGGGCAAGTACCACCATCGAAGAAATGAGTTGAGCCAATGCGACACCTGAGGGAAGCCGCACCAACATTGCAACGGGCGAAGTGAATGGTATCATCGACATCCACCACGCCAACTGCCCGTCAGGGTTTTCGGCTATCGGGAACACGCAGACAATCGTCAGCAGAAGAGGCAACGTTACAGGAAGCGTAAACTGCTGCGAGTCAGTCTCATTGTCAACTGCGGAGCCGACCGCCGCAAAAAGCGAGGCATAGACGAGATAACCGAAAATGAAATAAAAAAGAAACGAGATAATGATTGTGCCGAATGATACAGAATAAAAATTGCCTATCTCGTTCAAAATATTGGTACTCTGCAAATCAGCCACCGACTCTTCGTTGACCATAGTTTGTGCCACGGCCGATATTTCTGTCGTTTCGGATGAAGCCGCAAAAAAATCGGGAGCTACGACTTGGGCGGCGCCGAGCAGCACCAATGTCAGCACTATCCATGCCGCTACTTGCGTAAGCCCCACCAAAGCCACTGCAACAATTTTGCCTAACATCAGCTGCAACGGCTTCACAGAAGATATCAACACCTCAACAATACGGTTTGTCTTCTCTTCGAGGACAGTACGCAAAACCTGTGAGGCATACATAAATATAAAAGTATAGATAAGGAAACCGCAGACAAGGCCAACGATGCGGTTCATCTCCGCAAACCGCTCCTTCGCAGCACCGTTCTCATCAACTTGCAAAAGTGTAACTGACGATTTTGAAACCTCTTTCAGCTTTTCAAACTCAGCCAGATTGATATTGAAAGAGTCAACCAAAACCTTATCGAAAATAATCCTGTCCATCTGCTCCTCAATTTGAGCCTTCAGCGACATGGACGGTTCGTCATGATAATAGAGATTTGAACGGTTTGATTGAGAGCCGCCAAGTATGTGAAGCACTGCATCGTACTCGGAATCAACGCATAAGGTCTTCAATTCGTCAATATTACCAGACCTGTATGAAAAAGTGAGTTTCTTTGAATCCTCAAAACGGTTAATGTAGAAATCATTATCATCAACGACCAGGATCGACATATTCCTTTCGGCCTGAATGTTGATATAAACAGGCAGGACGATGAAAGCGGCGAGAAGCAGCGGACCGAGCAAAGTCATCAGCAGGAACGATTTTTTCCGAACCCTGACAAAATACTCGCGAGAAATTATTAGCAGTGTCTTTTTCATTTCACATTCTCTATAAAAATTTCGTCCATTGACGGCAATATTTCATTAAAAGACTGTATCTCAGAAAAGTTCATAAAAAAAGCCAGCAAATCATTGGCATTATCAGTTTCTGGCATTTTTATAGTCATAGCAGTTTGGGCATCCTTCTGGGCGACAGACAATATTTGTATGCCATCGGGCAAAGTCTCTTTATACGCCACATCAAGATTGGCAAGTTCTAAACGGAAAAGATGTTTTCTGAACTGCCGGCGCACCACAGGCACGCTACCGCTCAAAATCTTGCGTGCATGGTCAATAAGTACAATGTCATCGCAAATCTCCTCCACCGATGTCATATTATGCGTTGACAATACAATAGTCGCGCCCTGTTTTTTCAGTTCCAGAATTTCCTCTTTGAGCATACGGCTGTTCACAGGATCGAAGCCGCTGAAAGGCTCATCAAAGATATAGAGGTCGGGCTTATGAATAAGAGTTACAATGAATTGGATTTTCTGCTGCATCCCTTTCGAGAGTTCCTCAACGTTACGGTTCCACCAGCTGTCGATTTCAAATTTTGAGAACCATTCGTGGAGGCGGGCAGTGGCGGTCTGTTTGTCAACCCCTTTGAGGCGGGCGAGGTAAAGAGCCTGCTCCCCAACCCTCATTTTCTTATAGAGGCCGCGTTCCTCGGGCAGATAACCGATATTTTCCACATCTGACGGGGCCAGCGGGCGGCCGTCAAACAGAACAGACCCGGAATCGGGCATGATTATCTGGTTCAGAATACGTATCAGCGTAGTCTTGCCCGCACCATTCGGACCGAGCAGCCCGAAAATGCTACCCTTCGGAATGCCGAACGATATGTCATCTAAAGCAAGATGATTCTCGTATTTTTTAGTAACATTCTGAATTTCAATCAGATTCATTATCTGTTCTTTTTTCTCTTCTTCCTTTTTGAACTATTTTTACCCGTTTGTTTCTTCGTCTGGTTCTGAATCAATATATCCCTCGTGGTTGTAAGTTTGAACTCTTCATCATCAATCACCAGTTTCCCGTCAGACATCTCACTCAGCTGCTGGAAAATAAGCTGGTCGTCAACAGAGTCGCGATTCCAAATCAGATAGAGTTTTTTCAAATAGTTCGCTATAGAGCGGGCGAGCTGCTGTTTTTGCGGAGAGTCGGGATAATCGGCAACAGTTTTTATGACATGCTGCATATTGCGTCCGTAAACGCGGTTTTCTATTTTATCCTTTCTGTAATGGTTTTCAGGCACTTCCACAATCTTTTCCTGCCTGACAGGTTTTGGGAACGGCGCGTCAACATCAAGACGATAATCGGAAATAATGAAAAGATGATCCCAAAGTTTGTGCCAATAGTCCAAATTGCTACCCTGCCGGCTGCCTTTCGGCTCAGGACTCAACTGTGCCATCGCCTTCACTACCGCTTTAGCACCTTCCGTTCGCTTTTGATAATCCTCAACAAGCAGAAGCTTTTCTACCATCTGCTGCACATTGCGTCCGTATTCCCTTATTATGAGTTTGTTACGCGAGGTGTTGTATTCAGTCATTGTAAATTGTTTTATTTTAAGAAGTTATAATATAGCAGATAATTTTAGATAAAAATCAGTAAATACTAATATTGAGTTTCCGTTTCTTGTAATATGAAAAATAGCTTTGTTGCACTCATCTAAAATCGGAGTGATGTTTTTCAGAGTGATATATTTCTTGAAAAATTCTGCAAACGCCCTCTCTTCGGCGGTCGCCTTTATCACAGCTTCATTGTTTGTGTTGAGCATCAGCAGATTACGGAACATTCTCGTCATATATGAAAAAAACATAACCTGTTTTTCCCTATCGGCCTTCGCCACCGCTTCGATTCTCGAGCGTAGTTCCATGAACTGCATTTTTTCGCGGTCACCGGCCTTGTTGGCTATAGCACTTGTGAGAATGAATTCAAACAAAGAGAGCATCTCGTGCACCTCTCCGCTATTTTCGAGAAGTTCCAATGCCTTGATAAAATTCCCTTCGGCGATATTGGCGATGTCGTTAGCGGTCTCCGTAGTTGCACCGTAATGGTCAACAAGTTCGCGTACAATAACTTCGGGACGCATAGCGGGGATTTTCACCAATTGCGTGCGCGACAAAATGGTCTGAAGTATAGTGTCGGAGCTGTCGGCTAAAAGTATGAAGAGAGTCTTGTTCTCCGGTTCCTCAAGTGTCTTCAGGAGTTTCGGAGCCGCATCGTAATAGAGTTTGTCAACACGCCAGAGGATATAAATCTTGTATCCCCCCTCGTAAGAGCGTATGCTGTTTTGGTTGATTATGCTTGCGCAGTCGCGAATGTTGATGGTAAGCTGCTTGTTGGCTCCGCCGAGTGTGTCAAGCCATTTGGCATAGTCAAGATGGTAATTGTTCTGTGTTACAAAGTCGATAAAGGTGCGTATATGCAGTTTTGATTCGCTGTCCTTCTTGACTTCCTGAGTGTTGCAGTTCGGGAAAATGAGATGCAGGTCAGGATGCGACAGTTTGGCGAATTTTTTGCAAGATGGGCACTCTCCACAAGAGTCGGTATCGCTCCGGTGCTCGCAGCAAAGGTATTGGGCAAAAGCAACAGCCAAGGCAAATTTATGCGTCCCTGCGCCGCCGAGGAAAAGCTGAGCATGGCTCACGCGGTTCTCCTTCACCAAATTGATGAGTTGGCTTTTCAGTGTTTCATCAACCAAGACATCTTTAAAAAGCATATACCCTATTTTGAGAAATTAATTTTACCCACATTTATACCTTTACAACCCGTCTGTACAATCGGGGTGCCGTTTACAAAGTCTGCCTTTTCGAGCAATGTATGCGTATGGCCGCCGATGATAATGTCAATGTCGTCGCCAAGCTGCTTGGCAAGCTCTTTGTCACAAATAGTCTGAGTCGGTTTTTCATGATAGTAGCCAAGGTGAGAAAGGCAGATTATCATGTCGCACTTTTGCTTTTTCAGCTGTTTGATTGCGTAGCGCGCTGATTTTATCGGGTCCTGATAATACGCGCCATTTGTAACAGAAGCTGAGACAAGCCCTGTAACATCCGGCGAAAGTCCGAAAATGCCTATGCGGATGCCGCACTTCTCAATGACGGTGTAAGGCTTCACATATTTTTGAAGAGCTTTGCTTTTGAACTTGTAATTTGCGCACACAACCGGGAACTTCGCCTCTTTTAGTCTTGCTGCGAGTGTGTCGAGTCCGTTGTCGAACTCATGGTTGCCGAGGGTTGAAGCATCATAGCCCAAGATGTTCATCAGGGAGACCTCGGCGCGGCCTTTGAACATGTTGAAGTATGGTGTCCCCTGCGAAAAGTCGCCAGCATCAAGCAAGAGCACGCAAGTGTCGGTAGCGCGCACCTCATCGATGAAAGCGCTGCGGCGGAGCACACCGCCGACATCAGTCCATTGCTTATAGCTACACGGCTCAAGCTGGCTGTGAGTGTCGTTAGTATGCAGAATCGTCAGAGCGAAATGCTTCTCTTGCGCGCTCGCGGCTATCACCAGCAACGCGCAAAAAATAACCAAGAAAAGTCGTTTTATATTCATAATCTAAATTTTTTACTCTATAACAACACGGTCATCCAAATCACTTGTGACAGGTGTTCCTAAATTTCTAATATAATTGATAATAAGGTCCCTTTCGAGAGTTCCTGTCGGAGTTACACTCTCAAAATCAACGCCTGTGAGAATGTTGTCGCCTCCTGTCTGAACGAAATCAAGGGTAACAAGGCGGTAAACGCGGTTGTCGTCAACAGGGCCGCCGTTGACCGTGAGGCTGCTCAGTTGCCCGTTTTTATAGACGACTTTGGCATTTGAGAAAGGCTCGCTGTATTTGGCTGAGAATTTTGCAAAGACTTTTTTCAGCTCTTTGCCTTTCAAAGCAATGATTACCAATGTGTTGTCAAAAGGCGAGATTTCAAAGATATTTCCGACTGTGATGTCACCCGCTTTCATCGAAGTGCGGATGCCGCCAATGTTAAGCAGCGACAAATCCACGGGCACGCCGTCCTCTTTGAGGGAATATTCATTCCCATATTTGAAAATGATGTCCGTCAGAAGGTTTGAGAGCGGACTTTGCGGCTGGAACGAGTGCAGGTCTTTCGCGCAAACACCAATCTTTTCACCCATTTGGGCCTGAATCAACGGCCTTATGCTGTCCATATAGGCGACAACTGCGGGATTATAATTCTTATCGTAGGATTTGTCCATTGTATATAAATGATAATCAAACGATTGCGAAAAAGCACCGCAACTTCCAAAAAACAGCAGGAAAGCTAACAAATGTTTCATAACTGATTATTTTTTTGAATTATACGTATCGATATGTCTTTTTTTCTTGTCTTCGTAAATCTCATTAACATTAATAAGGATAGCAATCTCTTCCACCGGACCGAACTCAGGGTTGGCCGAAGCTCCAAAGTAACGCATTGACGGCGAAAGCGACATGTAGCTTTTTATAAGTGGCGGTATTGAGGTCTTCAAATCTCTGATATTCTTGTTCAAAGTCTTGAAATCCTCAGCCAAAGAATGGCTGAAAAGATCGAGGATTGACCGTTTGCTCCTCGAAATCACAGCAGGCTCAAACGGGGCTACGAGCTCAGGATCCCCTTGGAAATGTTTCTGGAGGAAGCCGAGTATCATATTACGTGCCATTCTGTTATAGCTGTTATACATCGTCATTTTCCCAAAGAAATATTTCACTTCGGGATAATCCACTATAAGTGCGCCAAGTCCGTCCCAGATATTGTCAAGAGAGAAGAGCCCCAATCTCAAGCTATTGGTTGCCTGATATTTAGGCTGGACAAAACTTCTTCCCAACTCAATAGTTTCCTGCCATTCGCCTTTAATGAATTTTTCTGAAAAGCGGAACAGTTTTGAGGTAGGAGTATGGGGATAGCCGTTTTCATCCAAAGGCACATCACGGCCGAGGATAAAGCGGTAGGCACTAATAATCTCATTATACTCTTCACTCCAGACAATGAGCTGTTTGAACGGAACTTCGGCGGTGTCGTACTCATCAATGTCCACCTCCTCGCCGGTGCCGCCGCCAGCCGTGCGGAACGTATATTCGCGCAACCTGCCGATTTCGCGCATTGTGTTCGGAGAATCGTGAGCATCAATCAGATAGATTAGGTTGTTGCCTGCATTCGTACGTCTCACGAGCTTATCTTCCGTAAGTTCGCTTTTAATGAGATTCACATCAATAGGGGCTATTATTTCTTTCATTTTTACAATGCTATCAAAAAGTTTAACTCTGCTTCAAATTATATGACTTCCCTTTCAGCCACGCCGCCCACTCCGTATCGGTGCGGCTGTTGTCGAATGTTTCGTATGATATTGGTTTGCCAAATGTTACACGAAAAGTATTCCCTTTTTGCCTAAACATCTCATCAGGCAGGAACAACATTTCGATATTGAACTTTATACCAAGTTTCTTGCGGATATTGGCAAGCCTGTAAAAACGGTTCGAGTTCTGGCCTTCAAAATAGGCCGGGATAATTTCGCGTTTATATTGGCGTGCTTTCGCAATTATTGTTTTTTTCCAATCCACATCGCAAATGGTGCCGTGGCGCCGGCGCGAGCAAAGCCCTGCCGGAAAATAGAAAATAAGATTGTCTGAGGAAAAAGCCTCATCGAACTGCTGGGCCATATCGTGGCTGTTTTTCCCGAATTTGTTGATGGGGATAAAGGCGTCACGCATGGGCTCAAGATGCATGAGCAGGTCGTTGACGGGAAACTTCACATCGGTGCGGTAGCGTCCTGCCAAAGCGATGAGCGCAACACCGTCAAGTCCTCCCAACGGATGGTTGCTCACGACAATATATCTTCCGGACTTGGGGAAATTCTCCTCGTTTGTCACCTCAATCTTCACATGGAAATAGTCGAGCGTGCTTTGCGCGAACTGCGTTGGAGTCTCATCATAATGCTGCACCAGCATCTCATTCATCTCCTTCTGATGAATAAGTTTTTCCACCCACCTGATTAAAAACTTCGGGAGATACCTATACATCTTCGGTGACTTCGCCCTGACCGCAGAATCAACACTGATCAACTTTACCATGTTGTTTTTTGTTCCTTTCTTTTTAAACTGCAAAGTTACAGATTTTTTAGTTACCAACACATTTTGAAGAAAAAAAAGTTCTTTTCAGACTTTCGTGCGACAGCGATGACAAATATTCAAAAAAAGAGTATTTTTGCGGCTGATGAAATTAATTGTATGAAGATGAAAAAACTTGTCATATACTTTTTGGCCTTTTTCCCGCTCTTTGTGTCAGCGCAGACAAAACATTCCAAGGAAAAAAATGATGACGATGTGAAAGAACAAGGTGTTGAACTATACATCGGGGCAGGTGTATATATGGGTAGCAAAAAATGCGCAAAATACTACAATGGCGGACCCGAAAATGTGCAGACCAGCAGCGGCGGCAACACTCTCGGATACATTTTCGGGAACCAATACCGATATGATGAAATCAAGGATCTGATTATCGAAAACAACAAATATATACCAAGGGACTCCAAAATCTCTGTAAGTTCATACCCCAAAGACGACATGCGCTACTCGCCGGCGATGCTGGTGCAACTCGGTGCGCGCTACCGCTTCAACAGCAACTGGTCGATTGCAATTTCATACTCCTTCGCTCGGCTTAAGGCGAAAGGCTCATTCTTCGTAACATATTCGCCGCGCGTCCCCGGTAATGATAATCCCGAATATCTCCAATACGGCCTGCAGGGCACCGAAAACCGCTCTTTGATAGAACTGACCGGTGCCTACACTTTTGAAACAGGGAGCATTGTCAAACCATTCATTGAATTTGGCGGGCAGTTCAACTATGTGAGAGTCAAAAAGTTCCAAGTGGTAATTGAAGGCCGCGAATATGACCTTATCGACAGATACGGTGGAAGTAACTATGTTCCGGGCTTGGCGATGCAGACCTACGATGTGAGGCAGGGCGGCTCGGGTTTCGGCATCTGCGGCGCGGTCGGTCTCAAACTCGTGGTGAGCAAAATGGTCTCCCTCGACCCCGTATTTTATGTCAGCGGCAGCAAGTTCAACCTTCCACCTTACAACACGAGTCTGACCTTCAACTACGGAGCCGCAGTGAGGATATCAATGATGCCTTAAGGTACGACAATGTGAAATCAGATTTCCAAAGGAGACCAATATTTTTATATCTTTGCAGGTTTTAAACAAACAAAAATGGAAAACGAAAGATTTGCAATAATTGGTGCGGGACATTTCGGCTCAGCCATCGCCACTGCACTTTCTGAAAAAGGCGCTGAAGTCTTAGTGATAGATTCTGACATCAATGTGGTGCAAAACATAGCTGAAGACGTAGCATACGCCGTCTGCATTGATTCCACCAACAAGAAAGCCCTTATGGGGGAGAACATAACCGACTTTGACGCTGTTATAGTAACTATTGGCAATGACTTTATACAGAGATTGTTATGTGCCGCAAACCTTATCGACCTCGGTGTTGAGCGAATAATATGCCGCACCATGGGTGACAATGAGCGTTTCATTCTTGAAAAAATGGGAATAAAAGAGTTCATCTCACCGGAAGACGAAATCGGGGCGCTGTTCGCCGAAAGGCTACTCAACCCTAACATCTTGTCTTACTTACAGTTACCTGACGATTTTCGAATCGCTGAGATATTGGCTCCCACTAAGTTAATCGGGATGACACTTGGCGACATAGCCTTCCGCGACAACCACAGGTTGAGCCTCATAACAATCCGCCGCGCTTACGAAGAAGCTACAGACGGCAAAACGACCGGCACAACCGAACACACCATCGGAGTGCCAGACAATTCAACACTCATTCAAGAAAACGACTGCTTCGTCCTCTTCGGACAACAGCACGACATTGAGAACTTTATAAAGATTAACCAATAATCAGATGATTAACAGGAAGTTACGTTCCACAAGCCAAAAACTGAAACTGCACATCGTGAAGTATCAGGATGGTGTAACAAGCGGGCTCAGAATTGCCAGCCTCCTGATTTCCATTTTCACGATAGTGTGCATCATCTGGTATCACGGCTTCTTTATCAGCCCCGCTGTCAAGCATTTCATCAGTATAGTTGTTCACATAAGTCTTATTTTCTATACTTTAAAATACTTCATCTTATATCTTTACTCAATAGACAAAAGAAAATATATCAAAAGCACATTAGGCGAGCTGATAATAATCCTGCTGCTGATAGGCAACTGGATAGGGCTTTCGTTCTTCGGAGTTGACTTCAAATGGTTCAACTACAATAACTTTGAAGATTTTTATCTTCTGTTCATACAATTCTATTTCCTTGTGATGATTGTAATTGACATCTCAAAAGCCAGCACATTGCTCACACACATACATCTCTCTCCCCCTGCAATTATGATGATTTCATTCTTTGTTCTGATTTCAATAGGCACCACTCTGCTAATGCTGCCACGAATGACCACAAACGGCATCTCGCTCGTTGACGCAATGTTCACCGCCACAAGTGCGAGCTGCGTTACTGGTCTTACTGTCATGAGTACAGGCTCGAGTTTCACCTTCAAAGGTCAGGTCGTAATTATGCTGCTTATACAGTTCGGAGGTTTGAGTATCCTCTCTTTCGCAACTTTCTTCACTATTTTTCTGACACGTACCTCAAAAGGCCTCCGATACCAGCATTTGGTAAAGGATTTACTACGTGATTTGTTTTCAACCGACCACCTCTCCGATTCTTTCAAACTTTTGCGGGAAATATTCATGGCTACAATCATAATAGAGTTCAGCGGCGTGCTGCTTCTATTCATGTACTGGAAAACCACGGGACTGTTTGCCAACGACAGTCAGACTTTCTTCTATTCTCTATTCCACTCTATATCAGCCTTCAACAACGCCGGTTTCTCACTATGGGATGATAACCTCATGGATTCGGCAATAACCGCCAGCTACTTTCCTCAGGCAGTCATCATGATACTTGTCTTCCTCGGCGGCATCGGATTCGTTACAATTCGTGATTTTTTCAATCCCTATGTCATAAAAGAGAGAAAAAAATACACTTGGAAAAGACTACAGTCCGGATCGAGTATCATTTTGCGGACAACATTTACTCTTATAGTAGTGATGGGTATACTTCTTTTCTGCCTTGAATATAACCATTCATTAGCCAACAAGACAAGCATTTACGACAAAATAATGACTGCAATTTTCCAGACGGTTAGCGGGCGCACGGCAGGCTTCAACATGGTGGACGTCAACCAGTTCACCGTCCCCACTCTTCTGATTTTCATGCTAATTATGTTTATAGGCGCGGCACCTGGCTCCACTGGTGGCGGCATCAAAGTCACAACTTTCTATGTGCTTATTAAATCCACATTGGCTACGGCACGCGGACAAAAAAACATAGAATTCCAAAAAAGGACAATACCATTTGAACTTGTTGACAAAGCATACTCCATAACACTAATGTCGCTTATTATAATTTTCGTTTCCACATTTATTCTCGCAATCGTAGAACCGTCATTCGACCTTGTAAACCTTCTTTTCGAAAGTGCTTCAGCATTCACCACCTGCGGACTATCAATCGGTGCCTCCGCCCAGTTCGGAGATATTGGGAAATTAGTGCTGATAATAAATATGTATATCGGACGTATCGGAACACTCACCATCGCATTTGCCCTCGCTAAACGGTCAGGGGAATCGAAGCACCAGTATCCGGATACGTATTTTATGATTGGATAGGAGATAGGAGTTAGGAGTTAGTAATTTTAAACATATAATATTATGAATCCATTGTTTCCAAAAGAAGTTTATCAAGAGAGAAGAAGACGTTTGAAAGAATATGTAAAAAGTGGTGTGGCTGTTTTCCTTACGAATGAGGAAGCTCCAATGAACTATCCGTCAAATACATACAGATACCGCCAAGATAGTAATTTCCTATATTTCTTCGGTCTTTCATTGCCGGGCATGACTGCTGTCATTGATTTTGACGAAGGTCGCGACATCATTTTCGGTGACGATTTTGGCATTGATGACATAATTTGGATGGGGCCGCAACCCACAATAGCTTCATTGGCTGAGAAAGTTGGTGTTACCGACACCCGCCCTATGGCAAAACTCGCCGATTATCTCAAAGGACGCAAGGTACTTTTCACTCCGCCGTATCGTTTTGATAACCAGATAAAGCTGTCTGCGCTGACAGGCATTGCCATCGGAAATCTGAAGCAGTCGGCTTCGGCGGAGCTGATAAAAGGCATTGTGGCATTGCGTTCTGCGAAAGACAAATACGAGATTGAGCAGATGGAGAACGCCGGAATCATAGGGGCGATAATGCACACTTCTGTTATGAAACGTTGCAAGCCGGGCGTTTCGGAGCGCGAGCTTGCGGGGTTGGCCGAAGGTGTCGCTCTCTCATACGGCGAAGGGATTTCATTCCCGGTGATTCTGTCGCAGCACGGCGAGACACTGCACAACCACAACCACAATGGGATTTTGACAGAAGGCAATTTCCTGCTTATGGACGCCGGTGCCGAAAACACTATGAACTACTGCTCCGACCACACAAGAACATATCCGGTAAGCGGCAAGTTCACACAGAAGCAAAAGGAGATATACGAAATAGTGCTCAAGGCAAATATGGAAGGCATCGCAAATGTGAAGCCGGGTGCTTACTACAGAGATGTGCATTTCATTGCTGCTGAGATAATTGCCGCTGGGTTAAAGGAGCTTGGCATTATGAAGGGAGACGTAAAAGAGGCGGCGCGCACAGGAGCATACGCCTTGTTCTGCCCCCACGGACTCGGACATCAGCTCGGTCTTGACGTTCACGACATGGAAGACCTCGGCGAAAACTATGTGGGGTATGACGACACCGTATCGAGAAGCGAAATCTTCGGTATCTCGGCACTGCGCATGGCGCGGGAACTGCGCGAGGGCTTCATTATCACCGTGGAACCGGGTATCTATTTCATTCCTGAACTTATTGATATTTGGAAAAGTGAGAAAAAGTTCGCTGAATTTATCAATTACGACAAGGTTGAGGAGTACCGCCACTTTGGAGGAATCCGCATAGAGGACGATGTTCTTGTAACAGCTGACGGCCACAAGGTCATCGGACCACATATTCCTAAATCGGTGGAAGAGTTGGAGAACACGGTGGGAAGAGACTAAAAACGAAAATTGTCTTTTTTCGAGAAAATACACTTTTATTCAATACTACAAAACAAAATTATTGTTTTTATTCAGTTGTATTGAAAAAAACGATTGTTTGTTTTTACCTTCACCTCTCTTCATCTCCCCCACTTCACGCTGTAGGAAACCGTGGACACGAATTTCGTGGTTGTAGGCGTAGAGGGTGATGGTGGAGAAGCCAGCGAGAAAATCGAAAAAAATCGCAAGTTTGCAATAAATTCCGATTGAGTTAAGAAAACCCTGTTTCCTTCCGAATGGTGCCCATAGTCCCACCTTAGCTATTGTTTGATGAATTTGGAGATGGAAGCGTGCTGCCCGTTCGTGAGAATACGGATAAAGTAGAGCCCGCTGGGAAGACTGTTGACGTTGAGGGTATTCAACTGTTCGGATTGCCCATTGCAGCTCATAAGCTGGCGACCGCTCAAATCGTATATCACAATTTGCTGCACCGGTTCGGAGCATTGGACATGGAGTATGCCCGTTGTAGGATTGGGGAATACACTGTAAAGTATCTCCTCGCGGGTCTCAACACCTACATTGTCGTCCATATCTTCCACACACAGTGTCCCCATGCCGGGGAGAACTATATTGTCCACCCAAGCACAGTCGCTGCCATCGATGACACCAGAGTCCTTCCGATAGCTGAATTTGAAGGTGTGCGTGCCTTGACTGACCGGGAAGGAGGCCTGTGACCAAACGGTGGAACCAGTTTGGCTGTCCATCTCGGTGTCGTCAATGTAGAATTTGAAAAAGTCATACCCATCCTCAGATGAGACTTTGCGGAAATAGGATATGTTTTCAGCGGCGGAGCAGTTGATCGTGATGAAGAATTCAGACTGATCGTCGTCATCAAGGTCCTGGCTGGAACGGAGGCAATAGTTGCCAGCGTAAGGCTGCTCATTGGTGACGAACCAAGGGTTGTTGTTGGTCTGCCATGGGAAAGCGGTCAGCCCCCCCGTCTCGAAAGTCTCCGTAACACTACCGACTGTCAAGTAGATAGTGTCCACGATAAGGTCATGGCCGACCTCGCCTTTCACATATAGCGGTACAGTTGTCATGTCCGGGATAGAAGCGCCGATTGACACTTGATACTGTACTGTTGCAGAGGCACCGGCAATCAACTCCGTAATGTTCTGGGCCGGGGTGTTCACAGTCACCAGGCTATAATGGCTGGTGAGGTGCAAGACAGCATTGGTCAGAGGACAGTGTCCGATGTTGGAGTAGGTCACCGTCACATTTACCATGTCACCAGGCGCGAAGGAGGTGGTGCCGTTCGCGTTCTGAAGTGTCACGTCCTCAATGAAAAATATCGGGGTCACAACCATTATCGTGAAATACTTGGTGGTAGTCTCATTGCCGAAGGTGGTGGTGATGACAAAAGGAATCATGTCGCCATCCTTGGCGTCATCAGGCAACACAATTGTGAAAGCATTGTTATGGGTGATAGTGGAATCAACTGCGATGCTGATGTCGCTCACGCTGTTTTGGAGGATGACTACGCCAGGATAGCTGCTGCTGAGTGTGGTAGTGACATTGGAGGCCGTGGCCACACCATAGTTGGTCAGGTCCACATTCATATAGACAGTGGACCCCGGCTGAGGGACACTTTGCTCCGACAAAGAGGAAGAGGAAACAGCCACAAAGGGTCCCGTAGGGGCAATGACCTGCACGGGCTTGAAGAATTGGATGTGGTTTTGTGCCGAAACTGCCAACTCATAATCACCCGTGATATCAATAGCACTGAAAGTGAGGTTTGCATAACCGGAGGCATCCGTGAAGGCGGCTGCCACCAACTCGTTGTTGTAGGTCAGGGCCACGTAAGCGTAGGGAACGGTTTGCACCTCATAGTTGGTGCTACCCACCAAGAGGACATCATCAGAGTTAACGGTTAAGTTAGATGGAATACCCATATAGGGTTTCAGGGAAGGGTCGCCCATCAGGTGGTAAACCTCCCAGTAGTAGAGCTTAAGATCTGAACTTGAGCCTTCTACCGCCAAATTGCCGGCAGTCATATAGCCCGCGATGCTGGTAACCCATGCATCATGAGTCTCCCCGTGCGTGTGGAAGAGTTTGTCATAGGCACCCAAATAGTTGGCATTGTAAGTCGGGTTGGCGTCAATGGTGCTGCGGAAGCCAACAGACCAGTAAAAGTCCTCATCCCAATAAGTAATATCGGAGCCTCCGATATAACCGACAGCCCCCTTGTTGGCAACACGCAAGACCGCTTCGGCAAAACACTCAGGCGTATCAAATGTGCAGGACAAACAACAGTTTCCTATCATAAAACCATATTTTCCGGCGTTGCTCATAGATGCAACGTGAGCACAATTGAACTCGGGCTCGTTCCAGCCGTATCCTGAACCGTGTGCAGTATAGTTGACCCAACCACATCCGGCGCCGATCTCATTGCGGATGGTCGCCGCCTGGCTGGAACAGTCATACAAATGCTTGTACACCGTGGTGTAGTTGTGCGTGAGGGAGTTGGTGTTGATGTAATTGTCAAAGATATAGTTGATCTGACCGTTGAGGTGGGTGGGAGCCCATGTGTCGTCGTTGCCAGCTATCAACACAGCTTTGCCCAGATAAGACGGATCGGGCATGGTGTATTGCTCATACATCAAAGTCTTCTCGATCTGTGGAAGCAGTTGGTCTACGGTCTCAGCCGAAAAACGGCCGTAGTAGCAGTCTGGCAGATTGTCCCCGTCTGTCCATGTCGCATAGTGCAAGTCCGTCTTGTGGTTCTGAGTGCCAGTGAAAGCAGGTATCTGGTCAATATCGCCAACGAACAGGACAAAGGTGGGGGCCGGGTTCTCTGCCGTGGCATTGGTATACTCGGCTTGGATATAGTTCTTGATGGCTGTAGTCGTGGTGCCGATGGTATTCGTGTAGGCGACTTCCACGAGGTAACCGATACGCTTTTTCCAGTTTACAAAAGACATCAGATATGCGTTGTTGGCAAACATGCTGTTGGCGATGATCAGATATTTGATGGGGGTGATGTTAAACTCGTTGCGCAGGTTCATAGGATTGATGACAGCCTCCTTGGCCGTGTGGAACATCGGACTATAGTACTTGTCTTTCATCTCCAAAGTAGCCGGTATGTCAGCATTCTCATAGCTGATCTCCACCGCAATGCGGCTATAGAGCCGAATCTTCTCCGTGACAGGGTTGTAAGCCACGGGACTCACCACTACATTGGCCAAGTTCACATCACGCATGGTGCCGATCTTGTGTGCGGTGACCACCTCCGGCTGCGAAGTGTAGAAAGCATCGGTACGATAGACAACTTCGTCCTTATTGAAGGGTCGTTCGCCGGTATAGGACTTGGAATAGCTCTGCTGGCGAGGCATCACAGGATAAAGCACATTCAAAGCTGCAGCATCGTATTCCTCGTATTCTGCCGACATAATATGGACGTTGACCTCGTCGCACAAGGGAATCTCTATCAGCTTGGTGAGTTCCGGCAATGACGGGAAACCCACTTTCGTGGAGTTGCCGTAGCCATCCATGGTGAGGAAAGTATAGAGGGTATCTCCAGCTTTCACCACGCTGCTCTGTAATTGGGGCGTGCTGAACTCAATGGAAAGATTGCTTATCGTGTTTTGGCGAAGTGTGTAGTTCTGTGCACTTAAGAAAAGAACACTAACCATTAAGATGCTGAATGATAATAACTTCTTCATTATTTTGTAATTTCTCTTTTTTCCAAAAAACAGCTACAAAAATAGTAAAATTCTAGAATTACGAATGGCCAACATTATTTCTATTTTATAAAGAATATCTATCCCATTTCCGCCCTATAAACAGAAAAAGACAGTTATTAGCTGTCTTTTTCTGTTTAAGGATTGAGCGGTAGACGGGTCTCGAACCCGCGACCTGCAGCTTGGGAAGCTGCCGCTCTACCAACTGAGCTACTACCGCTTTTTTGCTCTGCAAAAATACATTTTTTTCCAATAAATATTTTATCTTTGCACAAAATTTTTTGAATGGCTATTTTTGCCTACAAATCAAGAGATTTTAGTTGGATTTTCTAACATTAAACATTAAGATATGCAAAACAAATTGCAAGAACTGACAGACAAACTCTACAATGAAGGGCTGTCGAAAGGGAAACAGGAAGGCGATAATTTGGTCGCGAAGGCGAAGGCTGAAGCCGAAGAGATTGTCAAAAACGCGAAATTGGAAGCCGAACGGATTATTGCCGAAGCACAGAAAAATGCCGATGACCTTAAAATGAAGGTTGCAGCCGATGTGAAGATGGCGGCCGCCCAAAGCATGACAGTGACAAAACAGGAAATGGAAAAGCTTATCGTGGCTAAAGCCTCTGACACCGCTACAACCAACGCCCTTTCTTCTGCGGATTTTGTCAAAGAGGTTATCAAGAGCGTTGTTGCTGCTTTCAATCCCGCCAACGCCCAGCCGGTTGACCTTGACATTATTCTCCCCGAGAAACTTAAAGAAGGTGTCGAGCCTTTCGTTGCGAACGAGGTTGCCAGGCAGTTTGCCGCTGAGATAACTGTCTCATACTCAAAGAAAATTAATGCGGGCTTTAAGGTCGCCCCGAAAAACGGAGGCTATTCAGTACAGTTCACAGATGAGGAGTTCAAGGAACTTATCTCTTCTTATCTGCGCCCCGCCACAAAAAAAATTCTCTTCGGTTAGTCATGGATAATTACATCTATATTGTCGCCGGGCTCCCCGAACTGACTTTGGCATTTGAAAATTCGGGCTTTTCTTACGATTCCGTAAAGGGCTATTTCTATTCTCTTCTTTCTGAAAAAGACCGTCAGACTGTCGATTTTTTTGAGGAGGGTTTTGATGACGAAAAACTGAATCCCGATTTTTACGAGAAAGCGTTGGCGCACAAAAACCGCTTTATCCGTGATTATTTCCGTTTCGATTTGCATACCCGCAATATGAAAGTCGCATATTTGGGCAAAAGGCTTAACCAGTCTGTTGACAAGTATCTTATTGAAACAAAGGAAAATGATTTTGAAGACGAGAAGAGAGTGCAGGCGGTTTTCGATATCCAAGATTTTGTGCTCCGTGAGCAGCAGATGGATAAACTGAAATGGGATAAGGCCTCGGAAATTGTCAGAATGGAGTATTTTTCACTTAATGTGATACTTGCATTCCTTTTGAAAGCGAAACTCATAGAACGTTGGTCGAAGCTGTATAAGGAAAAAGGAAATGAGATGTTCAAACAACTTGTTGACGAGGTGAGGGGAACGCAAAAAACTGAAAAATAAAAACGCAAATGTTCTTCTCAAAAAACTATTATAGCAATAATGTAATATTTGGCAAAGATAAGATGAATAGAATAGTGAGTTTATGCATTCTTGCTGTAGTATGTTCACTGTTCGTCAGTTGTAAAAAAAATCCAGCAAAAAAATATGAAGGCGACTGGGGATTTGTGGTTGACAGAAGCAAATTAAATGTTGACAGCATCGGACAATATGAACGTGACACAGTCTGGTATTCAGGAAAAATATCGCGAGGTGATGAGACAGGCATAATTGTAATACAATATTTGGAAAACACTTCCATCAAATTGAAAATAGACGAATCAGGGACAATATCAGAGTTCCCAAGCCAATATTCAAACGGGAAATTTGAAGATGAAAACAACATACATCTATACTTGCGATACGGCGGACTCGGCGGAAACATAACACATATAATTGACGGCACAAAACTAAAATAAAATGTAAAGCCACAATGCATTGCGGCTCAACCAAAAGAAGAAAAACTGAAACAACAATATATGAAAACAACAGGTAAAGTTATTGGTATCATAGCGAACCTCGTCACGGTGAAAGTTGACGGGCCGGTGGCGCAGAACGAACTCTGCTTCATTGACCTTGACGGCACAAAACTGATGGCTGAGGTTATCAAGGTGAATGGAGATTTGGCGTCCGTGCAGGTGTACGAAAGCACCCGCGGACTGAAAACCGGCTGTGATGTGGAATTTCAAGGCTATATGCTTGAAGTTACCCTCGGACCGGGGCTGCTGTCGAGTAATTTTGACGGGCTGCAGAACAATTTGGCGACAATGGAAGATGTCTTCCTTAAACGCGGCGAATACACAAAAGCACTCGATGAGGAGAAAAAATGGGATTTTACCCCTATTGCGGCGGCAGGGCAGAAGGTCATCGCTGCCGACTGGCTCGGCGAAGTGAAGGAAGGCTGGCTGCCTCACAAAATCATGGTGCCGTTTTCTTTTGACGGCGAATATACTGTGAAATCTGTCGCACCTGCCGGCAGTTACAAAATTACAGAAACGATAGCCACACTCGTTAATCAGGACGGTGAAGAGGTGCCTGTGACGATGATTCAGCGCTGGCCGGTGAAAGTCGCTGTGGGCGGCTATGTCGAGAAACCTCGCCCGTTCCGCATTATGGAGACCGGCGTCCGTATTATCGACACTCTGAACCCGATAGCGGAAGGCGGCACTGGTTTCATTCCGGGACCTTTCGGCTGCGGCAAGACCGTGTTGCAGCATGCTCTTGCGGAACAGGCTGATGCTGATGTCATCATCATGGCGGCGTGCGGAGAACGCGCAAACGAAGTCGTGGAGATTTTTACGGAATTTCCCGAATTGAAAGACCGCCGCACAGGCCGCTCACTGATGGAGAGAACAACAATAATCTGTAACACGTCAAACATGCCAGTCGCCGCCCGTGAAGCTTCTGTTTACACGGCGATGACAATAAGCGAGTATTACCGCGCTATGGGCATGAAGGTACTGCTGCTCGCAGACTCCACATCACGTTGGGCGCAGGCGTTGCGCGAAATGAGCAACCGTTTGGAGGAACTTCCGGGGCAAGACGGATTCCCCGTTGACCTTTCGGCAATCATTTCAAACTTCTACTCTCGCGCGGGAATCGTAAAACTCAACAACGGGCAATATGGCTCTATCACCTTCATCGGTACGGTGTCGCCCGCGGGCGGCAACTTGAAGGAACCCGTCACTGAATCAACGAAGAAGGCCGCCCGCTGCTTCTATGCTCTTTCCCAAAACCGCGCCGACAAAAAACGCTATCCCGCCGTTGATCCCGTGGATTCTTATTCAAAATATCTCGAATATCCTGAAATCTCAGATTATCTTAATGAGAAAATTGAAAAAGGCTGGGTTGATAAGGTTATTAAGACGAAATATATCATCAGAAAAGGTAAAGATGCCTACGAGCAGATAAACATTTTGGGTGATGACGGCGTGCCGGTAGCTTACCATGAGCAATATTGGAAATCAGAACTCGTTGACTTCATCATCTTGCAGCAGGACGCTTTCGACCCCGTCGACAGGGCTTCCACATTGGACCGTCAGAAATTCATGCTCGACCTTGTTTTGGGAATTTGCGACAAGGAGTTCGGTTTTGATGATTTTGAGCAATGTATGAATTTCTTCAAGAATATAATAAATATATGCCGTCAGTTAAACTATACTGAATATCAATCTGATACATTTAACCAATATTTGGCAGAGTTAAAAGAGGAGATAAACTATGAGTAAAAAAGCATTCCAAAGAATATACACGCAGTTGACCGCTATCACTAAGGCTACAGTTACATTGGAAGCCGAGGGCGTGTCGAACGATGAATTGGCAGTCGTGAACGGTCGTCTGGCACAGGTTGTGAAAATCAAAGGCAACAGTATCACGCTGCAGGTCTTCGGCGGCACCGAAGACATTCCCACAAACGCCGAGGTCGTTTTCTACGGAGAACCTCCGACACTGAATGTGAGCGATGATTTGGCAGGCCGTTTCTTCAACGCCTACGGGGAGCCTATTGACGGCGGTCCGGCAGTTGAAGGCGAAAAGCGCCAAATCGGTGGCCCGTCTGTTAACCCTTATCGCCGCCGCCAGCCTTCAGAACTCATTCCGACAGGTATCGCCGGCATCGACTTGAACAACACTCTCGTGTCAGGGCAGAAGATCCCATTCTTCGCCGACCCCGACCAGCCATACAACCAAGTTATGTCTATGGTCGCCCTCCGCGCTGATGTCGATAAGATTATCTTGGGCGGTATGGGACTTTCAAACGATGACTATCTCTTTTTCAAGAACCAGTTTGAAAGTGCGGGCGCGCTCCATAAAATCATAAGTTTTGTAAACACCACCGACCAGCCGCCGGTTGAGCGTCTGCTTATCCCTGACATGGCTCTCACCGCCGCCGAGTATTTTGCCGTTGACAAGAACGAAAAGGTCTTGGTGCTGCTTACCGACATGACTTTATACGCTGACGCGCTGAGTATTGTGAGCAACCGTATGGATCAGATTCCGTCAAAGGACTCTATGCCTGGCTCTCTCTATTCAGACCTCGCGAAGATATATGAGAAGGCGGTGCAGTTGCCTGACGGCGGATCAATCACTATCATTGCCGTTACAACTTTGAACGATGGTGACATCACTCACGCCATTCCTGATAATACAGGATATATCACAGAAGGACAGCTCTTTTTGCGTGCCGATGCAGATTCGGGAAAAGTCATTATCGACCCCTTCCGCTCGCTTTCACGTCTTAAACAACTTGTTCAGAATAAGAAAACAAGAGAAGACCACAGTGCGGTGATGAACACTTCGGTACGACTCTATGCCGATGCCGCAAATGCAAAGTCAAAACTTGAAAACGGCTTTGACCTGAGCGACTACGATATGCGATGCCTCAAGTACGCAAAAGAATACGCCACACGGCTTCTCGCCATCGATGTCAATATCCCGATTACCGAAATGCTTGACACCGCTTGGGAACTCTTCGCCAAATATTTTTCTAAAGCAGAAACAGGTCTGAAAGATGCCTTGATTCAAAAATACTGGAAAGAATAGTTATGGCTATAAAATTTCAATATAATAAAACTTCGTTAAACGAACTCAACAAGCAGTTGAAAGTTCGTATCAGGGCATTGCCGACTTTGAAGAACAAGGAGTCAGCGCTCCGTATGGAGGTCAAGAAGGCCAAACAACGCTCAGATTCTATCACACAACAACTTTTGGAAAAGATGGAATCCTACGATTACATGGCTACTTTGTGGAATGAATTTGAGCCGGGACTTCTCTCTGTTTCTGATGTGAAACTTAAAACAGCAAAAATTGCCGGCGTGCAAGTACCTGCTTTAGAAGAAGTTATATACGATGTAAAGGAAATTAACCTTTTCACGAAACCGATGTGGTACGCTGACGGTCTTCAGATTTTGAAAGACCTTGTGCAACTCGGCATCGAATCTGAAATCTATACCGAAATCAGCCGTATTCTTGATTTTCAAAGGAAAAAGACGACACAAAAAGTGAATCTTTATGAAAAAGTGCAGATTCCGGGTTATAATGAAGCGATAAGAAAGATAAAAAGATATATGGAAGATGAAGAGAATCTTTCTAAAGCGTCACAAAAAATTGTAAAAAACAGACACGAACAAGAAGAAGAGGAGGCAGAACATGGTAATTAAAATGACAAAATACTCCTTTATCTTATTGGATAAGGATTTGAACAGGTTTCTTGAACAACTGCAGGAGTGGGGCGTGGTTGACATTACAAGGACATACAAGCCGGCCGATGACACGTCGCGCGATTACATCGAATTGTCAAAAAGATATTCTTCCGCTATCCGAGAACTGAAAAATTTCAAGGTGAAAGGCGACTACAATCTTGATGATGCGAAAATTTCAGATGAAAATCTGCTGGAACAGGTTGAAGCAAAATTGGAACGCGCCCGCGCACTTGCCTCCGCACATATTGAGTTGCAGAAGGAACGCGCCGCTGCACAACTCTGGGGCGACTTCAATGCCGAAGACCTCAAACGTCTTGACAATCTGAATCTTTTGCCGCATTTCTATATGGTTGCCGAACCGAAATTCAATGAGGCATGGACAGCTGCCTATCCGATTCAGATACTCAACAGGGAAAACGGAAAAGTCTATTTCGTAGCATTAGCGTCTAA
>JAGCRI010000050.1 GCA_017964755.1 Bacteroidales bacterium
CACCTTGTCGCCAAGATCGGCAAAACCGTCAAGCAGACCGGGTTTTACACCACAAAGCAGTGTGTCGCCTTCATTTGCAAACTTGGAGGATTTCCCATATTGCACGTTGAGCGAATTGCCTCCAAGCAGACTTGCAGACGCAACTTCAAAACGTGTGTCATCAGGGAACTTTATGTTTTCGGTTATCAGAAGTTTGGCGCAGATTCTCACCGGTCTGGCACTCAGCAGCGACACCTTTTCCACTTTCCCGATTTTGTATCCGTTCAACTGTACTGGCGTGCTTTCAACCAATCCGCCGCAATCCTCAAAGACACAATAATAGTATGTGCGCGAACCGAATATGTCTATGCCTTTCAAATATTGCGTTCCAAAATAAAAAATCACAAGTGCGGCTATGCACATCAATGCCACTTTCACATACTGACTTCCTTGTTTGCTTTTCTTGGTCATTTGTTTTTGTCTATAAAATATTTTTAATCAATTAATTACCTATAATATAAAGTACTACTCTTTACAAAGCAGACCACCACGGCGGTAGATTTCGAGTTGGGTGCTGTAGAACGGATTAATTCTTGTGGTTTTGTTTTTTGAGATGTTTGTAAGTTCGCCTGTCATAAAATCTATTCTTATCATGTCCCCGTTTTTAACGTCTGCTTCAGCAAGTTGTTCAGGTTTGTATGTAAGAACGGGAAGAGCCGCATTGATAGCGTTTCTCTCGTAGATTGCACCGTATGATTCAGCGAGGATGCACGACAATTTCAATGCTTTGAAACAATCGACAGCCTGCTGCCTCGAACTGCCCGCCCCGAAGTTTTTGGTGGTGATGACAATGTCGCCCGGCGCGGCTTTCTTCGCAAAATCCTCATATCCCTTAAGATTGTCGAAAGCATATTGCCCCATCTCTTCAATATTTGTGATTGTGAGATAGCGGTTGTGGAATATCATATCCGTATCAATGTCGTCTTTCTCTATCAGCCACACTTTGCCTTCAACTACAGTATTTACTTGATTATCAGATTTTTTCACATTATTATGAGAAGAAAACTTATCAGTTTTTGCGAAAGAGGCCGGAGTGTCAGGAATCTCATTTTTTGTTGTTATGAAGCCTGCGACCGCCGAGGCGGCGACAACTTCAGGCGATGCGAGATAGACTTCGCCTTTGCCCTGTTTGCCGGCGAAATTGCGGTTCCCTGTTGAAATGGTAACCTCTTCAGGGCCGTTCTGCCCGACTTGCCCCGCCGCACAACCGGCGCAACCAGCATTGGAGACCAATGCACCCGCCTCCTTGAAAATTGCAATCAGCCCTTCGTTCAATGCCTGCATCCAAACCTTGTCAGTTGAGGGGACAATTTTGAGTACAACGCCCGGCGCAACTTTCCTGCCTTTCAAAACTTCGGCGGCAGCCCGCAAATCCTCGATACGGCCGTTGGTGCAGCTGCCGATGAAAGCAGAGTCAATTTTTGTGCCTTTTACATTATTGATATCTGTATCATCGTGCGGATGTCCAGGGCGCGCCACGAGTTTTTTGAATTGTGTAACATCTATTGAATGTTCCTGAAAATATTCCGCATCAGGATCTGCTGTCACAATGTCATAATGTTTACCTGTCTTGGCTTCCAATTCGTTGATTACCAATGGAGTAGGAGTAAAGAGCAGAATTATAGCCCCCATTTCGGTCGCCATAGAGGCGATAGTAATGCGCTCATCCAAAGTAAGGGAATCAATTGCTTCGCCGTAGAGTTCAATGGCACATCCCAAGAGTTTGTTCGCTCCGAAAATATTTAACAGATTGAGTACTATGTCTTTAGCGGTAATATCAGCGGGACGTTTTCCAGTGAATGTCAATTTTACAGAGTTCGGGACTTTGAACCAGACTTTCCCGTGTGCCCACGCCGCCGCAATGTCCTGATCGCCCATGCCTTGCCCGAAACAGCCGATTGCCCCCATGATGTTCGCGTGCGAGTCAGTGGAAACAAACGTTGAGCCGGGGTAGGCGAGACCTGTATCAATGGCGTTGTGCGTGCCAATACCGGCGTTGACATCAAACACACGGATTCCGTTTTCACGGGCAAACTGCCTGCACAAATGCTGGTTCTGCGCATATTTCTGGTCAGAGCCACCCGGATTGCAGTCGAATGTGAAAAATGTCTTTGTCGGGTCAGCGACTTTCAAACCATTGTCAACGAGATTCTTAACGACATTTGCTCCTGCGAAGTCACGCGCTGCGCGGCAATCAATGGTGACGTCAACAATATCACCGGGATGCACTTCTTTTTCACTCGAATGGTTTGCTATTATTTTTTCAATTAATGTCTGCTTCATTATAATATAAATCTTTAATAATCAATTTATTATATGTTTTTAAAAGAATTTGCCTAACCTCTGCGTTGGAAAAGTTCCGTTAATCCTACGACATAATCCTTATCTGTATAAAGGTCAGCGACATCAACGCCAAGACGTCTGAAAAGATCTTTGTTGTTTTTGCGGAGTTTGAGCCACCAGTTTGAATAGGCCTCGCGCACGCTGCGGCTTGATGTGTCGGCAAGAGCGTATTTTCCGGTTTCGGGGTCTTTGATTGGAATGACACCGAGATTGGCTATTTTGTCTTCACCGCGGTCCATAATGTTCAGTGCCACAACATCATGCTTGTTTGCTGCAATTTTCAGTGCCTGTTCAAAATTATCATCTACAAAGTCCGAAATCACAAAAGCAGTACATTTTTTCTTGATGGCATTAGTGAGATAGCGGAGTGCCTCGCTTATGTCGGTATGCACTTGTGACGGCTCATAACTTACCAATTCTCTGATTATCCGCAAGATATGAGTTTTTCCCTTTTTCGGTGGAATAAATTTTTCAACTCTGTCGCTGAAAAAGATAACTCCGACCTTGTCGTTATTGTTAATGGCTGAAAACGAAAGCACCGCCGCAAGTTCGGTTATAAGTTCGCTTTTGAACTGTTTGTGCGTGCCGAAGACATTTGAGCCGCTCACATCAATCAGGAGCATGACTGTAAGTTCACGTTCTTCCTCAAAAATCTTAACGTAAGGCTGATGGAAGCGGTCGGTTACATTCCAGTCGATAAAACGGCCATCATCACCGTACTGGTATTGGCGCACCTCGCTGAACGACATTCCACGCCCCTTGAACGCGCTGTGGTACTGTCCGGCAAACACTTGCTGTGACAATGCCTTTGTGCGGATTTCAATTTTCCTTACCTTTTTTAGCAGTTCGGAGGATTCCATAGTTGTTTATTGTAAAAAGGTGATTGACAATATATTACGGAACTTCTACGGTATTGAGTATTTCATTGATGATGTCAGCGGTTGTGATATTTTCCGCTTCGGCTTCGTAGGTGAGACCGATACGATGGTTAAGCACATCTTGGCAAATTGCACGAATATCTTCCGGTATGACGTAGCCGCGGCGTTTCAGGAACGCATACGCCTGCGCCGCCAACGCAAGGTTGATTGTCGCACGCGGTGATGCTCCGTAGGAAATCATGTTGGCGAATTTCTCCAATCTGAACTCGGCAGGGTAGCGCGTGGCAAAAACGATGTCGGCGATGTAATTTTCTATTTTCTCGTCAATGTAAACTTTCTTGACAACCTCGCGAGCCTTGATGATGTCTTCAGGTTTCAGCACGGTTGAAGTTTTCGGATATTCTGCCGCAAGGTGCTGGCGCAGAATGTTTTTCTCTTCATCTTTATTCGGATAAGTAATGTTCACCTTCAGCATGAAACGGTCAACTTGCGCTTCGGGTAGGGGATAGGTGCCCTCCTGTTCAATCGGGTTCTGTGTGGCGAGGACAAGAAACGGCTCGTCAAGTTTGAAAGTCTTTTCGCCGATAGTTACTTGGCGTTCCTGCATCGCCTCAAGCAGTGCGCTCTGCACCTTGGCCGGTGCACGGTTTATTTCGTCCGCAAGAATGAAATTAGCGAAAACAGGTCCCTGTTTCACCACAAACTCTTCTGTCTTCTGGCTGTAAATCATGGTTCCCACCACATCGGCCGGCAGAAGGTCGGGGGTGAACTGGATACGGCTGAACTTGGCATTGATGATATTTGCCAACGACTTGATAGCCAATGTCTTTGCAAGTCCCGGATTGCCTTCCAACAAAATATGCCCGTTGGCAAGCAGTCCTATCATCAGCCTCTCGACCATGTTTTTCTGGCCGATAATCACCTTACCCATTTCCATGTTGATAATGTCAACAAATGCGCTTTCGCGCTGGATAAGTTCGTTCAATTCTTTAATGTCAACAGTGTTCATTATTATAAGTTTTTGTGTGTTATTTTTCAAATTTCCTCTACTGACTGCGTTTTTACCCAGCCTTTGTCGCCATTCGGCAGTTTAATCTCCACCCATTCGCCAATGCGGTCAGTGACAGCCACTTTCAAACCCTCATGTATGACGAACAGGTCGCCGCTTTTCTCATCTGGCGAACTTTTCACGTTCAGCACAAGTTCCATGACAATGGCTTCGGGCTGTTTCACGTATCTGTTTTTCTCCTTTGAGGCAAAAATGACAGAAAAAACCAGTATTAAGGCGCAAATAAGAGTTCCCGCAACAGTAATGTTTCTGATAATCTGATTTTTTGATAAAAACATAATTGCCAGCAAGATAAAGAATAATGCTGAACAGATTATTGAAATGATAGCCCAACCTGTGGCGGTGAAACTCCGCGATAATGAGTTCCACCAGCGCACGATGAAGATTTCGGGCAGCACGTCAATTCTGTCAATAAGTTTCTGGTTCACGAAAGCGAGGTTATGCTGTATATCTTCGTTACGCGGGTCGAGACGGAGGGCGCGCTCATAGTAAAGAATCGCTTTCGCTGTATTTCCGCTTTTGTAATACGCGTTCCCCAAGTTATAGTAAAGCACAGAACCTTCGTTTCCGGCATCTGAAATCTGCTGATATAGGGCGGCGGCCGTTTCAAAATCATTCTTTTGGTATGCGTTATTGGCGTCAGACATGGTTTTTGAAAAATCCTCCGCCGCTGCGTTATTACTCAAAAGCAGTATAAATGAGATAAATAACATCGTCAGTAATCTTCTGTATGGCTCCATTTCAACAATCAGTTTTCAATAATGTTTTTCTAATATGTAGTGTGCAAAAATACAATAAAAATCGGAATTATTTGTGTGGTTTTTACGGTGAATTTTTATTAATTTTGCATAATTGATGGCAATTCTGTTGCATATCGTTCAGTAAATGTGTAAAACTATGAAAATAAGAGAAATAATTCAAAAACTGGAGCAGAAGTTCCCGCTTGAATGGCAGGAGGATTTTGATAACTGCGGGGTGCAATGTGGTGATATTTCCAATGAATGCAGCGGTGCGTTAGTCTGCTTCAATTTCAGTGATAATGTTATAGATGAGGCCATTAAAATCGGCGCTAATTTGGTGGTATCCCATCATCCTCTCATATTTCGCGGATTGAAAAAGATTGAGCCGAAGGATGAGACGGGGCGCATCATCTGTAAAGCTATAAAAAATGACATTCTTCTCTATTCGATGCATACCAATATGGATAGCGGCACTTTTGGAGGCAATTGGTTGTTCGCCAAGAAATTGGAGCTTTCTGATATAGAAGTGCTTGAAATGAAAAATGGGGTGGAAGAACCTGACAAATCCTCTCCGGAAATAGGCATTTATAAAAATGATGTCTCATTGTCGAGTGTCGGGCTCGGTCGTGTTGGGAACCTGCCGCATGCAATGGCAGTAACTGAATTTTTCGATTTCCTGAAGGAACGTCTGAACGTTACGCGTGTGCGATATTCAGGGAGCACCGCAGGGCGTGTGATAAAAAGGGTGGCGGTTTGCGGCGGAGCAGGTAATTCGTTCATTGAAGCAGCCCTTCATTCTAAGGCTGACGCATACGTTACGGGCGACTTGAAGTATCACGATTTTTTCAGGCCTGACAACCGAATGCTGCTGGTTGACCTCGGACATTTCGAGACAGAATGCTTTATTAAA
>JAGCRI010000051.1 GCA_017964755.1 Bacteroidales bacterium
ATGGAATTTCACATCCCCATTATTGCCCCCGCTGGTGACAAAGACCACACCCTCATCTGCGATGGCAGCCATAGCCTGGCTTAACAATCCTGTACCATCCAAGTTATCCATAAAATAGAGCCCCCAGCTCATATTTATCACCAAGCGTTTCCCCTCCTCATCAGCCACCTGTTTCATCCAGTTGAAAGCGTCCAAAACTGCAGCTTCGTCGACAAGGAACGCTGTAAAAAGCAGATTCGCGTCAAACGCAACGCCACGGTATTTTGTGCCGGCCCCGCCGCCAGCAGCTATTGAAGAGACATGGGTGGCATGATAATGACGGCCATATATGTTAGAGGTATCACATTGTGCAGCAATCAGTTGCTCTTTGCCCACAATCTCTGTCCCATAACTGAAACCCGCTGGAGCCGGTCCCTCGTTTTTAAACTGATCCCATGCACGCAAAACCCTGTAATTCACCATATTGGTATCATAAAATACGGGATTGGTATAGTCAAATCCCCAGTCAGTAACACCAATTATCACATCTTTTCCTGTAAAACCGTGTTCAAGGTTAAGGCCATTCCAAACCTTATCAACATTCGCGCTGAGAGTCGCCTTGTTCAGCATCGGATAGACTTTCCGGGCAGGCTGTAGCTCAAGTACGCCGTCCATGTCGCGCACAGCTGGTTCAATGTCAGCGGGCAGCCAGACAGAGCGGATATTGCCGGCTGCGGAACGGATTTCCCCACCCGCCTCAATAAAAGCCTTGGCGTCAAACGAAGTGTCAACCTTCATCAGGAAAGCCTTTTTTTCATTATTTTGTGAAAACACAATGCTTGTAACAAGAATTGCGAATGCTAACAGAACTATTTTTTTCATAAAAACAGAATTGCCAATAAATTATCAATTAATATTTTACGACCATTTCTTCACGCACATCATCGTAATCGACAATAACGTGCAGGTTTTCAGTCAATGTCTGCTTAAGAATCTCTTCTGCGAGGATATCCTCCACATTCTTTTGGATGGCGCGTTTCAGCGGGCGTGCTCCGAAATTGGCGTCCCAGCCTGTTTCGGCGAGAAACTCCTTGGCCTTATCGGTAACTGTAACTTTAAGTCCCATTGTCTCAACACGTTTGATGAGCTTCGCTAATTCTATGTCGATAATCCTTATGACATCAGGCTTGGCAATGCTGTTGAAATAGACAATATCGTCAATACGGTTGAGAAATTCAGGGGCAAAAGTCTTTTTCAGTGCGTTTTCCAAAACACTGTTGACAATCTTGCCTTTATTCGCTTCTGTCGCGCTCGTATTGAAGCCTACCCCTGTGCCGAAATCCTTCAACTCGCGTGAGCCGATGTTGGAGGTCATAATCAGTATTGTGTTCTTGAAATCAACTTTTCTGCCAATACCATCAGTCAGTTGTCCTTCGTCAAATACCTGAAGTAGAACATTATATACGTCATGATGCGCCTTTTCAATCTCATCGAGAAGAACGATTGAATAAGGTTTGCGGCGCACTTTCTCGGTGAGCTGACCGCCCTCTTCATAACCCACATAACCTGGAGGCGCACCTATAAGGCGCGACACCGTATGTTTTTCCATATACTCGCTCATGTCAATACGTATCATTGCATCTTGCGAGTCGAAAAGATATTCGGCGAGAATTTTCGCAAGGTAGGTTTTCCCCACACCGGTCGGTCCCATGAAAATAAACGTGCCAATAGGTTTGTTCGGGTCTTTAAGCCCTGCGCGGTTGCGGCGTATGGCTTTGGCTATCTTGGCAATGGCCTCATCCTGCCCGATGACTTTGCCCGCAAGTTCGTCTGCCATCTTCAGCAGTTTCTCGCCTTCATTCTTGGCAATACGCTGCACCGGCACACCCGTCATCATGGCTATGACCTCCGCAACGTTGTCTTCGGTAACGACAGGCCTTTCCAAATCAATCTTGCGCTCCCACTCATTTTTCATCTGTTCGAGCCGTTCTTCTGTTATCTTAATCTGGTCACGATACTCAGCTGCAAGGTTGAATTTCTGTTCTTTGATGGCTTCATTTTTGAGCTTTTGGAAGTTCTCAATCTGATTCTCCATCTCAACAATCTCCTCCGGAACATGGATATTGAGGATATGCACACGAGACCCGGCCTCATCAAGTGCGTCGATGGCCTTATCGGGAAGGCAACGGTCTGTGATATAACGATTTGAGAGGGTAACACAGGCCTGTAGCGCATCATCAGAAAATTTAACCAGATGATGGTCTTCGTACTTGTCTTTTATGTTATTCAGGATCTCAATGGTCTCCTCAACGGTTGTCGGTTCCATCATTATCTTCTGGAAACGCCGTTCTAAAGCGCCATCTTTTTCGATGTATTGGCGGTATTCGTCCAAGGTAGTGGCTCCGATGCACTGTATCTCTCCGCGAGCCAGCGCAGGCTTGAACATATTTGAAGCATCAAGGCCACCTGGCGAACTCCCCGCCCCTACCATAGTGTGCAGCTCGTCAATGAAAAGTATCACATCGGGATTCTTCTCCAACTCCATCAAAATAGTCTTCATCCTCTCCTCAAATTGTCCGCGGTACTTGGTGCCTGCCACCAGCGAAGCCATATCAAGAGCGATAACACGCTTGTTGAGCAAAGTGCGCGAAACACGTCTTTGGATAATACGAAGCGCAAGTCCTTCAGCAATAGCAGATTTGCCGACACCAGGCTCTCCAATAAGGACCGGGTTGTTCTTCTTCCTGCGGCTCAAAATCTGAGCAATTCTTTCAAGTTCCTTTTCGCGGCCGACAATATTGTCAAGTTTGCCCTCTTCGGCAAGTCGTGTCAGGTCTTTGCCGAAATTGTCCAGCATTGGTGTTTCGGAGCTGCGACCTTTGGGGCGTTTTGGGATAGTACGGCGTGGCTCGTCCTCATCTTCATCATCGTCTGAGGCTGTCGCCATGCCACTACGCGAAGCCATAACATCATTTGCCCTTATTTCGTCGGTCAGCGATTCGTATGTCATGCCGCTACGCTTGAGCAATGTTTTTGAAACGCTCGTCCCGTCAGCTCTCCCATCTTTCAATATGGCAAGCAGAAAATGTTGGGCTTCAACATTTTCAGATCTAAATTCCTTTGAAATAAGAAATGACAGCCTCAAGGTGTTTTCGGCTTGCGGAGTCATCTTAATATTGTCAACGGTCCGGTGCTCTTTCTCCTCAATCTCATCCATAATATTCTCAAGCTGCACCCTAAGGTTGTTTATGTCAATCCTATAGACACCAAACAGACGCTTGCATTCGGAATCGTTCGGATATTTTAGGACAGCAGCGAGGATGTGTTCCACTCCGACTGTCGGTGCCTGGTGGAAAACCGCTATGCTTTTAGCCTCATTCAAGGCGTAATTCATTTCTTCAGAGTATTTTATAAGTATCGGCATATAAACCTATTTTTAATTATGATTCAAAATGATTTTGTGTAAGCTATAACAATTAATGCAACAATTTTGTTTATTCGGGGCACATTATCAGTTTTCTATATAATTGATTTCTTCGATAGAAAGACGGATTTTAAGCCATTTTATAAGTTTATTCCGTTCGGTTTCAGAAGGTTTCGACTTCCACGTTACGTATAAAGTCGGCACGATGTATTTTTCAGAACTTGCAGCATCATAATATGTTGTATTTGCAATGGCAAAAGACTCCAAAGCAGGATACTGTACAGACAATTCACGACAGAGTTGTGCGACAACCTCATCATTTGCTTCAAGAGAATCTATCTGAAACTTCAAAACTGTAATGATAGAATCCCGTTCAGCTATCTGTTCAGACTGTTTGTCCAACATATTCCTTATAACTTCCGGGGTATTCACCTCGTATTCCATACCTGTCTGCCTTATAACAAGCTTCACATTTTCGAGGCCGTATGCTGGCAGTAGTGCATGTATGTTTTCTATTTCACTGTCAGACAACGCCTTGCCGATAATCGACATTTGTATTGACGGATTCTTTCTATTATATATTTTATCATATTTCACTATCTGGACATCTTTAAAATACTCAGACTCCTGAACATCATTTATGAATTTTATGGCCTGAGTGTTAAACGAAGCCTCACGCACGACAGCGAAAGCAGTGATGACACTTGGGACAATAACGATAAGCGCAACTATAAAAATGACACGTTTGACAAACTTGCGGCGCCGTGGGTCAACATACTCTTTTTGTGGGAAATGAAGGTAGCGCACCATAGTGAAGGTGGCGATGGCAATAAAAGAGGAATTTATGAAAAAGAGGTAAAAGGCACCGAAGAAGTAGTTCCATTGAGCGGTTGCGAGCCCGAATCCGGCGGTGCAGAGCGGCGGCATAAGTGCTGTGGCAATGGCCACCCCTGAAATCACCGTGAACGGCTGGTCCTTCCGCGAAAGGGCTACAATACCTGCCAAACCGCCGAAAAAGGCAATCAGCACATCAAAAATAGTTGGATTGGTGCGCGCCAAAAGCTCCGACTGTGCATCACTTAGCGGGGTGAGAAAGAAATATGTGGTTGATACAATAAGACTTATCACGACCATCACAAGCAAGTTCTGAAGAGATTTACGTAAAAGCTCATTGTCACTTATTCCAAGCGAAAGCCCGATCCCGTTAATCGGCCCCATCAGCGGTGATATAAGCATTGCGCCGATGATTACAGCTGTTGAATTCACATTCAGCCCGACCGAAGCCACTATTATCGCAAATGCCAAAATCCAAATGTTTACACCACGGAACTCCACAGACTTCTGAATGGAAGAAATCGTAGCCTCAACATCTGTATCTTCAGTCAGGCGCGCCAGCAGTTTGAGCTCTTTCCACCAGGTTTTCAGGGTTTCACGGAATTTAAAATTGCTTCCTTTCTGCTGTGACTCACTGTTTTCGCCTTGTTTGGTGTCTTTTTCTTGATTTTCCTGTTTCTGTGAATTATCCATATCCTTCTTTTCCATAATAATCGGGCAAAGTTAATTTTTTTTGTCAAAAAACAAGACTATTTATTTTTATAATCTTCATATAAAATCTTATCGCAGCGCCACCACATCAGTATGCTGCGGCAGAACAAGAAGAGGAGAAATGCTATCCACAGTCCGTCATTACCGGCAATGCCATTCAATATAAAAAATGTGGTAAAAAAGACGACAGTCGCCGCAAACATTATGTATAGCATCGCGCGGGAGGCGGTGGCTCCGACATAAATTCCATCGTACAAAAACGCTCCAAAACCGGCCACAGGCACTATAAGCATCCATTTCAGGTAATGCGCCGATGTGGCCATCACTGTAGGATTATCATCAGTAAGCAGAGAGAGTATGCCGTTGCCTGCAACTATATATAAAAGAGTGAAAAGAGCTGTGAGAGCCCAACCCCAGCGCATCAGATACTTCACAGAAATATGCAGCGAAATGCTGTCACGCTCGCCGATAAACCGCCCGACCATAGCCTCAGCAGCAAAAGCGAACCCGTCCATAAAGAACGAGAACAGAGAGAACAGCTGCATAAGCACTGTATTTGCAGCAAGTATCTCATCACCTGACTTATAAGAGATTACAGGTATAAAAGTGAAGACTGCCAAGAGGCAGAACGAGCGCAGGAAAATATCACCATTCACCTTGAAGAAGCCGAGCAGCGCCGATTTTTCGAGGCTGGAGCGCAAATCCACTTTGGCTATGTTCCTGTAATACTTCAGCCAGAAAAATGCGGCGAGCAGCAAACCGGAATATTGTGCAAGCACGGTGCCCAGTGCGACACCGGCGATGCCCATGTGGAAGACAAACACAAAAAGGAGACTGAAAAGCACATTCACACTGTTAAGCACGATTTCAATAATCATAGGTATCCGGGCATTCTGCATACCGAGAAACCATCCTTTGAACGTGTACAGTCCCAGAGTGGCCGGCGCCGCCCAAATGCGCACATAAAAATAGGTGTAAGCGTATTCCAACGTGTCTTTGCTTCCCTCAAGCACTAAAGAGGCAAGCATGGCTATCGGTTTTTGAAGAAACAGCAGGATAACGGCAGATGAGAAAGCAATGGCAAGTCCCCTGACTAAAATCCGCAAAGCCTCCTCCATATTGCCGGCCCCGAAAGCCTGAGCAGTGTATCCGCTCGTCCCCATCCGCAAAAAGCTGAAATTGAAATAGATGATATTGAAAATCATTGTACCGAGAGCTATGCCGCCGATATATGACGCATCACCGATATGCCCAACTATGGCCAAATCAACCATACCCAGCAATGGCACAGTGATGTTGACAATGATGTTGGGCAACGATAGCCTTAATATCTCCCGATTCAACGGATTCAACTTTTTCACTCTTTAACAGGAGATTTGTCAAACAACATTTTGACGAAATGAGCCTCATTTCCTTCCGAATACACTTCATAGCCCGGATCAGGCACAATCTTGACGAGTATCCTGTCCTTGTCAATCTGCTTGTATCCTCTAATAGCAGAATTTGCGGCAACAAGATTTGGGGTCACGGGAGTGAAATCATCAATGCCAAGCAGCGACTTAATATATGCGAAATCATCTGTAGAAATGAAAACAGCACCTGTATTCATCACCACTTTTGTCTTGTCATCAGTTTTGCGTACGAAAGCGATAATATCGCGGTTGACCTTTTGCGGCGTGCTGCCATTATAGAAATAAAGATAGGAATTTTCAAGCACGCCCTTCTTATCCTAGACTTCACTTTTC
>JAGCRI010000052.1 GCA_017964755.1 Bacteroidales bacterium
AAAAGCCTCGACTACTCTTTCTTCGTCAAAAACAAATACGACGAATACAAAGAGACATACATTTTTTTAGTTAATCTGATTATCAACAGTTTAAGCAACAATATTAAAATTGAAGAACTCTATGAACAGAAATCTTAAAGCCGTTTTTTTTATATTATTGGTTTTATGTGCTTCCTGCCATAAAATTGAAGTGAACAATTTTACAGGCACATACAGCTATAAGACAACGGGAACTGTTAAAGCGACCACTTCCGAAATATCAATTGACCATTCGCTGCCCAACGAGATCGGCACGATGCACATCTTAAAAAACAAATCTTCAGACAATTATGATGTAACTATAATAATGAATGACGTGGGCGGCGGCATATATACCGCATACGGCAATATTGACGGGGACGAGATAAAGTTAGCGCCATACCAGCGACCGCTCGACCTCAAACTGCTCGACCTCATAGGCAAAGACATAACAGTAACCTGCACCGGAAGCGGAAAACTTAAAGATGGTGTTCTGCTCCTAACACAAAACTATATAGCCTTCAATGGAAATGTCATCGTCACAGGAAAAGATATAACCACCATAGCCGAGTTGAACGAATAAATAAACGGCATCAACATATAATCCTGACAATCAATAAAATAAAAATAGAAATAATGAGAATAAAGTGTGTTAACATAGCGCTATGCCTGCTGCTCGCAGTAACAGGGTGCAACTCCCCGAAAACCCATGAGGAGATAAAAGCCGTTGCCGTTGATATTGTCGTCATAGACTCGGTAGAAAGCGGCATGACACGCACATACGTAGGTGAAGTGAAAGAGAACTCATCCGTCTCGCTGACATTCCCGTCAGGCGGCACCGTCCGTGAAGTGAGAGTGCATGAAGGGGACTATGTGAAGGAAGGCGCATTATTGGCGAGCATTGACAAACAAAACGCCCAAAGTGCGTATGACGCGGCAAAAGCGAAGTTAGCGCAGGCGGAAGACGGATACCGCAGACTGAAACAGGTGTATGAACAGGGCAGCGTGGCTGAGGTGAAATGGGTGGAGATGCAGACAGCATTGGAACAAGCCCGCTCAATGGAGAAAATCACAAAAAAGCAGCTTGACGATTGTGAATTACACGCCCCGTTTTCAGGTGTGGTCGGCCGCTGCGAAGCGGAAGCTGGAGGCAATCTCCTGCCCGGACAGACTGCCATTGAACTGCTTAACATAAACAGCGTCAGCATTATGTTTTCTGTCCCTGAAAATGAAATATCGACCGTGTCGGTCGGGCAACGTGCCAAAGTGGAAGTGCCGGCACTGCCAGGTGAAATCATAACAGGCACAATAAGCCAGAAAAGCGTGACCTCAAACCGCGTATCGCACAGCTATCAGGTTAGCATTGACCTTGCAAACACCGGCAGCAAACTCATTCCGGGAATGGTGTGCAAAGTATATCTCAGCGAGCCTAACAGCAACGGATATGTGCTCCCTGCAAAAGCTGTGCAGACACGACAGGAAGGCTTGAGTGTGTGGAAAGTCAGAAACGGATTAGCGACACGGCAGTTGATAGAATCCGCTGAATTTGTCGCAAATGGGGTGCTCATCACAAACGGCCTCGAGCAAGGGGATTCAATAATCGTGGAAGGACGACAAAAACTGTACGATAACGCAAAGGTCATTTGCACTAAAAAAGTCTATTAGCATGGCAATCTCAAAAAGCAACCATATCTGGGCAGCTATCCGCAACCACAACATTGTCTTTCTGATAACAGTTGTGCTTGTCTGTTTCGGAATACTCGGTCTCACCCAGATGAACAAGGATGAGTTCCCACAATTCACTATACGCCAAGGTGTGGTAGCTGCCATATATCCGGGTGCAACTTCTCAGGAGGTTGAAGAGCAGGTAACAAAGCCGTTGGAACAGTTTCTTTTCACTTATCCTGAAATAGACAAGCACCAGACCTACTCAGTAAGCGAGAACGGAATAGTATATGTCTTTGTGGAGCTTCGCCCGACCGTAAAAAACAAGGACGAAATATGGTCAAAGATACGTCATGGGCTGCAACTGTTCAAAAAGACTTCCCTGCCAGCAGGTGTTTTGGAAGTGGTGGTGGTTGATGATTTCGGGAACACGAGTTCCATGCTGCTTGCCATTGAGTCGGAGCAGCGCACGCCTCGCGAACTTGAGGAATACGCAGGCAAGCTGTGCGACAACCTGCGCACAATACCCTCCTTGGGCAACGCCAAAATAATCGGACAGCAGCACGAAGAGATTGCAGTTCTTATAGATCAGGAAAAACTGTCGGCATACGGAATCAGCCAGCGCACACTTTTAGTGGAACTTGCCACACAAGGGCTCAGAACAGTGAGCGGCAGCATTGACAACGAAGCCGGAGAAGCGACATTGCACCTTACAATCCCATACCAATCGGAATATGAAATAGGCGAACAAATAGTATATGCTGACCCCACAGGGCACACCATCAGGCTAAAAGACATCGCGAGGGTGGAACGCCGATACGCCGAAAGCAACCAGAAAATCAAATTCAACGGCAAGCAGACCATCATTGTTTCGATAGAAATGACGCCCGGCAACAACATAACAGCGTTCGGACAGGAAGTAGAGAAGATGATAGAGAAAACGCAGACAGAACTTCCGCCCGACATCAACCTGCACAAAATCACAAACCAGCCGAAAGTGGTATCAGACTCTGTACTCTCATTTCTTCGCGACATGCTATTCTCAATCATAGTCATCATTGCGGTCATGCTTGTGCTCTTCCCGCTCCGCACCGCTTTGGTCGCAAGTTCTGGCGTTCCGGTTTGCACAGCAATATCTGTCGGCATAATGTATCTTTTCGGAATAGAGCTGAACACTGTTTCTTTGGCCGCACTTATTGTCGTATTGGGCATGTTGGTTGACAATTCGGTAATAGTCATTGACGGCTACGTTGACATGATCAACAACCGGCATTACAGTTTCTACGCCGCCTCTGAGAGCACACGGCAGCTTTTTGTGCCCACCGCCATTGCCACACTTGCAATATCTGCAATGTTCTTCCCGATGACAAAAATCATCACAGGACCGCTCGGAGAGTTTGTGCAGCTCTTCCCATGGACTATTCTCATCTCGCTGACAATTTCGCTGTTATACGCAATCTGGGTAACACCATATATCAGCACACAATTCATAAGATACCATAAGGACAAGGAGAGCATAAACGCTTTCGAGAAACTTCAGAACAAATTTTTCATCTGGCTGCAGGAGGCTTACGAAAATGTCCTTGCACGCTGCTTCAGGCACCCCGTGGTTTCGCTGCTCACCGCCGCCGGCGCCATACTGCTCGGTGTGTTCCTGCTCACACGCCTCAACGTGCAGATGCTGCCGAAAGCCGACCGCGAATGCTTCGCCGTGGAAATACACCTTGCGGAAGGCAGCACCCTCGAACAAACCGCCATGGTCGCCGACAGTTTGCAGCATATAATGCAGAACGACAAAAGGATAACTTCCATCACTTCGTTCATTGGCACGTCATCTCCCCGATTCCACGCCACCTACGCTCCTGAAATGCCTAAAAAGAACTATGCGCAGTTTATAGTAACTACAACAAGTGCAAATGCCACAAAAGATATTCTGAAAGAATACTCCCCTGTTTATGAAAATCATTTTTCGAATGCCTATATAAGATTTAAACAAATTGATTATCAAGCTGTTAAAAATCCTATTGAAGTAAGAATCTCAGGAGATGACCTTGATGCGATGAAGACGATAGCCGATTCTCTCAAAAATTTCATGAACACGCTTGAAGACGTAACATGGGTTCATTCTGACTACGATGAAAGCAGCATGCAGGTTAAAGTTACCCTAAAAGCTGACGAAGCGACACGCTTGGGGGTTACGCAAAGTGTTTTAGCGGTATATCTCTCATCGGCATTGAACGGCCAGCCACTCACCTCGGTTTGGGAACAAGACTACAAAGTGCCGGTTGTCCTTTACTCCGAAGCCGTTGAAAAAGGGATTGACTACCAAGATGTTGAAAATCTGCTGATACCCACTTCAATACCGTCTGTATGGGTTCCGCTCCGGCAAGTGGCAACCGTGGAACCGGAATGGCTGCCGGCACAGATAACGAGAAGAAACGGCGTGAAGACAATTACAGTATCATGCGATTTGAAATACGGATGCAGCCAGCCGCCGACCATGAAAATTGTCAAGCGTTACACTGAGGATCATATCAAACCTCTGCTTCCCGAAAACACAAGCATAAAATACGGAGGTCTCACAAGTGCAAACACCGACATGATGCCACAGATTATCCTCTCCATCATCGCAGCCATATCTGTGCTTTTTGTATTCCTGCTTTTCCATTTCTCAAAAATAGACCTTACCATCCTTACCCTTGGCTCCAGCCTGATATGCGTTTTCGGCTCCTGCTTGGGACTTTGGATATTCGGGCTTGACTTCGGGCTTACGGCCACACTCGGCTTGATAAGTCTCATCGGAATCATTGTCAGGAATGGGATAATAATGTTCGAGTACGCCGACTATCTGCGGAAAAAAGAGCGTATGAGCGCCAAAGATGCAGGCTTCGAGGCCGGCAAACGCCGTATGCGTCCGATATTCCTCACCTCAGCCACCACCGCCCTTGGCGTCATACCGATGATTACAGCCCGCACCGCCCTCTGGATGCCAATGGGGGTTGTGATCTGCTTCGGAACAATTTTCTCTCTACCACTTATCGTAACTGCCTTACCTGTAGCCTATTGGCAAATTTTCAAAAAGTCGGATAAGCCAAAAACAATTTAGAATGAGAACACTGAAACATATAATTGCCTGCGCACTCACAATTGCTGCCTTCTCCTGCTTCGGACAGAACCTGTCGTTGGATTCATGTCTGCACCTCGCCTTGAAAAACAACGCCAAGGTCAGGAATGCGGAGTTGGACGTGGAGGCGGCAAAGGAGGTGAAACGGCAGGCTTTCACAAAATATTTCCCTCAAGTTTCAGCAATAGGTATAGGTTACCACGCCGTCTCCCCGCTTCTCGAATACGGCATAAACGACATCGACAACGCGGGACTACGCAATCTCCTTAATCTTATCTACACCGAATACGGGCAAGCTCTCGGATTCCCGCGCAGTATCTCACTTCTCGACAATGGTGCGGCAATCGGGCACCTTGCCGTGCAGCCGCTATTCATGGGCGGACAGATAGTAAACGGCAACCGTCTGGCAAAAGTGGGCGTGGAAGCTGCCGAACTACAAAGCCAACTCGCCGGACAAGAGGCTCTGCTGCAAACTGAGGAGAGTTACTGGCTTGTGATTTCCCTGCAGGAAAAAGAAAAAACAATCAACCAAGCGCAGGAACTCTTAGACACCTTATACAAAGACGTAACGGCGGCAAATTCTGCAGGACTGTTACTCAAAAACGATGTTTTAAAAGTTACACTCAAAAGGAATGAACTCCTGTCAAACAAGCTGAAAGTGGAGAACGGGCTTGTACTTGCCAAAAGTGCTCTCTGCCAATCCATTGGCCTTCAATATGATACCACTTTAACTCTGACTGATACTCTTGGGGAAATTTATCCGCCTTCATCAATATACAGTGAGACAGACGCAGCCGTAGCAAAAAGAGATGAGACGAAACTGCTTGAACTAAATCTTAAAGCAGAAAAATTGAAAAAGAAAATGAGTATAGGGGCAACGCTCCCGCAATTCATAATCGGCTACGGAGGCTCATACGGCAATCTCCTAACAGACAAATGGTCATACAAAGGGCTCGCCTTTGCAACAATGAAAATTCCTTTGACAGCATGGTGGGAGGCTTCGCACAAGCTGAAAGAACACGACATCCGCATAGAGCAGGCACAAAACACATACAACGACCTTACCGAAAAGATGTCGCTTCAGACACATCAGGCATGGAACGAACTGACAGAAGCCTACACACAAATTGACATTGCGGACGAAACAGTAGCCGCCGCCGCTGAAAACCTGAAAATAGCCGCCGACAACTTCCATGCGGGATTAGTGCCCCTGTCTGAACTTCTTGAGGCGGAAACGCTTCACCGCCAAGCCGTTGACCAAAGCTGTGACGCAAAAATTGCATACAAAATAAAAATGGCGAGATACCGTATTCTTGTGTCAGCTGAATAAAAACAAGGCGATTCTTACATTAAAAATTTGTTTCTTTTAGCATAGTTTGATATCATTTTTTGGTATTAACAAAATTATTGTTTATCTTTGCAAGTTTATTAAATAACAAAAACAAAGAAACAATCTGCTGAACATGAAACACAAAAGTCTGCAAGCCATATTTCTGATATTGCCTTTTGTGCTTGGCATGTGCGCTAAAATGCTGACCCCATCAGGCGGGCCGAAAGACACTACTCCACCGAAACTTGTGAAAATGCAGCCCGATGTACATTGCCTCAACTTCAGCGGCAACACATTCAAAATCACTTTCAACGAGTATATTGTGCTCAACAATCCGACAGAAAACTGCATTTTCTCCCCACCGCTGAAATATACCCCAAGATACACAGTCAAAAACAAAACCCTCTCCGTAAAAATCCTCGACACGTTGCGCCCGAACACGACATACAACGTGGTTTTCACCGACTGCATAAAAGATTTCACGGAAGGGAACCCTCTGCCATACCTCCAATACACATTCTCAACCGGTGATGCAATCGACACTTTTTCTTTTTCCGGGAAGCTGATTGATTCTAAAGAACCTGAACCTGTAAAAAACTGCCTTGTCTTCCTCTATCATGACGACATTGACTCGCTGCCGCTGACAACCCGCCCCGATTATATTACCAGAACCCTTGCTGACGGCACATTCAATTTCTACAATATTGCAAAAGGCGATTATAAGATTTTCGCCCTTAACGACATCAACAAGAACCTCATCTATGACCTGCCTAACGAAGAGATTGCCTTCGGGGACGCCCCTGTCAGCGCAACGCCGATGCCTCCAGCCCCCCAAGTTCCCAAAGACACGACAACGATGAAAAAGGGGGCAAAAAAGAACAAGAAAAACAATACAGATGATACCGCTGTAACTTCACCAACAGCGCCGGCAGACACCTCCGCCCTACAGAATGAGCTGTTTCTCTTTACTGAAAAAGACACAACTCTGAAACTGATTGCTTGTAACAATCCGGCACAAGGCATTTATTATATTATTTTCAATAACGAAGCTGAAAATTTATCAATAGATTTCATCGACCGCCAAAAGGCACTGCCATATTATAAAGCCATATCTGAAACTGAAGACACTATAACACTATATTTCAAGGAGTTGCCACAAGACACGATTGAGCTTGCAGTAAATTGTGGTGAATTTACCGACACCTTGACACTCCTCCCTTTCAAGACAAAAAGCCAGAAGGGCGGCAGAGGCAAAAAAACAGTAACAGTTCCGAAGCTCAATGTTACAACACTTAACAGCGGTGAACTGTACAAACCATTCACACTTAGCTTCCCCTACCCGCTCAAGCCCGCCGATAACATTGAATATCAAATAGTAAAAAAGAAAAAGAGCGGAAACGACACTACCACGGCACGCCTGTCAATACCCGACACCTTCGTCACTGCCATTGAGATTCCTTTTGACAAATAAGAGAAAGTACCATACAAAATTTCATTCCGGGATTCTTTCTTTTATGCGTACAACGGACTTACAAACGACTCGTTAAGCTTCAATTTCACACTACACTCTGAAAAAGAATACGGCAATCTTATTATCAACTACAATATCGAAAAAGCTGAGTCGTACTTGGTCCAGCTGCTCACAACTAACGGGAAACTAATATGCAAGAATACAATCACTAACTCACAAAAAATAGTTTATGAGCATCTCACACCCGGCGAATATAAAATAAAGGTCATTGAGGACAGGAACCGCAACGGGAAATGGGATACCGGCAACTACAGAAAAAAGGAACAACCTGAAAAGATTTTTTATTTCACAAAAAAAATAACAATAAGAGGATCTTGGGAATTGGAGGAAAATTTTAATTTTTAAAGATCACATTACAGAATATGAAACAGAAAACCACATTCACCATCTTTATTAATCTATTACTGTTCAATCTTTTATATGGGCAAATTTCAGTACATTCCTCTGTAGGAATGACCCCTCAAGCACTGGTAAACTCTGTTCTGGTAGGCAACGGGGTTACAGTTTCAAACGTCAAGTTCAACAACACCTCGGCTGTTTTGGATGCAACAACCGGTGCACAGATAGGGACATTCACCAATAACATTGCCGGTTATCCTGCCCTCGGCTTCTCATCAGGGCTGATAATAACCACCGGTGACATATCAGTTGCCCCTGGTCCAAATTCGGCAAGCGGTTCTTCAAGTTCGGTTTACAACAGCATGACCTGCCCTGAACTCGACAATCTTATTTCCGGTTGGGGATACACAAACTATCCCGCAGTGCTTGAATTTGACTTCTCCACAGTAGGGAACGCAGTGGCATTCAGATATGTGTTCGCTTCCGAGGAATATCCGGAGTATGTGGGGTCTTCATACAATGACGTCTTCGGTTTCTTTGTCACCGACAATGTCACCAACGCCACACAAAATATCGCGCTCATACCCGGCACCGGGCTGCCTGTCACAATTAACAACGTCAATATCAGCTCTTATTCACAATACTATGTAACCGTACCTGACGGCTCATCAGCTATGGAATACGATGCCCACACCACACCGTTCACCGCCGGCTTGAATGTTGTACCTTGCCGCAGCTATCACATGAAAATAGCAATCTCTAACGTATCAGACGGTGCTTTTGACTCAGCCGTTTTCCTTGAAGCTCAGAGTTTCAATGCTACAGCAATCAGCGCTAATGTCTCCTACGACAATCAGAACCTGCCTCTGATTGTGTACGGCTGCAACAATGCCCTCCTCACTTTCTCCATCCCCTCCGTACTTTCCCACGACACCACAATCACTCTAAGCTACAGCGGGACCGCAGTCAACGGCGTTGATTTCCAACAGCTGCCTCAAACCGTAACCATTTATGCAGGCCAAACCACCGCCACCATACCGATTGTCTGCCTGCCAAATACTAACAATACCGACACTGTAACGCTGACAGTGAGTTTCTCAAGCACTGTATGCAACTCAACATCAAGTACTGATATTAATATTAAAATATTGAATGACAACAGAATAGATATCACCTCACAAGATGTGAACAGCTGTATGCCTGTAGATTCGGTATTTGTAACATTAGTTGATGGGGAATATGGCTCCATACAATGGTCCCCGTCAAACAACCTCACCAACCCAAATGGACTTTCAAGCGGGTTCATAGCTCCGTTCGAGGGCGAACCGAACTTCACGGTGATAGCGACAGACAAATACAACTGCTTATCAGACACCACAAAATTCCATTTCAAGCAGGGCTCAATGTCTGTTGACACAATCACTGCAACTATCTGCGAAGGGAAAGCATACACCGAGAACGGTTTTTATGCAACCACAAGCGGCATTCACACGATAAGTATCACCACAGCACTCGGCTGCGACAGCATTGTTGTACTTGACCTCACAGTTCTGCCAATATCAGTATCTATTGAAAAACTCAACGAAAATTTCTGCGACGAGTTCGCTATGACCTTGAAAGCAAGCGGTGAAAGCATCGAAAATTTGCAATGGAGCACTGGTGAAACTTCAGAGCAAATAACTGTAACTTCACCCGGAACATATTTGGTAACCGCCAGTAACGAAAACTGTTCAGCGACCGCCCAAGTGAGTATTCCGGGCTGCACGTTCGACATATACGTTCCAAACACTTTCACGCCAAACGATGACGGTGTTAATGATGTGTATTATATCCCGATAATGCCTGGAATGCCCATTGAAAGTTTCAAAATGTATATTTATGACAGATGGGGCAGACTTATATTCTACACCGAAGACCCCTATTTCAAATGGGACGGCAAATACAAAGGCAAGAAAGTGCCCACCTGTACGCTGTCATACCGCATTGACGTGAAAATGGAATTTGAAACAGCAAAACTGCTCAAAGGACACATCAACATTGTCAGATAGCAGGTGAATTTTTTCATCTGTTTATCTTTCTATTCTTTAAAATCAATCATATCCGATACTCATTCTATTGGAAAAATTATTCATTAACTAAAAAAACTAAAACATGAAAAACATTGACAAAGAGATAATTAAAGTCTTATCATCTAATAACAACGCAAAATACAGTTTCAGACAATTAGCTGCAAAAATCGGTGCTTTCGACAAAAAAAGCAGAGAGGAAGTACGGCAGACTCTGTCAGGATTTCTAAGTGCGGGCATCGTGCTTTCAGCGGGCAAAGGCAAATACAAACTCAACCCGCGGTACATGACCACAGAAAACACTGGGCGCAACTATGAAACCGGACGCCTAATGATAAGCGCAAGCGGATTGGCATTCGTGGAGCATGGAACTCCCGGCGAAAAAGAAGACATTATGATAGCCGAAAGCAACCTGCTCAACGCGCTACACGGCGACTTGGTAAAAGTACTGCTGTTCCCGCGCCGCAAAGACAGGCGGTTGGAAGGCGAAGTCGTTGAGGTTATCGAACGCAACACCAAACCGATTGTCGGAGTGATTTCCATAAGCAAAAGCATGATTTTCTTCACACCCGACAGCCCATCATACCGTAAAGATTTCCTGATACCCCAGCGGCTGTCGAAGAATGCGAAAAATGGCGACAAAGTTGTGGTTTCAATAGTGGAATGGTCGCAGAACTCGCGCAGCCCCATTGCAAAAGTGGAAGCCATTCTCGGCAAGCCGGGCGACAACGATGTTGAGATGCAGGCGATATTGGTTGAAAATGATTTTCCGCTTAAATTTCCTGACGAGGTGGAGAAAGCCGCCGCCGAAATTCCTACTGCCATTCCGAAAGAGGAACTCAAAAAAAGGCGTGATTTCAGAAATGTAACCACATTCACAATCGACCCTGAAGATGCCAAAGATTTCGACGATGCCATCTCATACGAAAAACTTGAAAACGGGCTCCATCGAATCGGGGTGCATATTGCTGATGTCTCATTCTATGTGCCGAAAGGTTCTGCCATTGACAAGGAGGCATACGAGCGCGGCACTTCCATCTACTTGGTTGACAGAGTAATACCAATGCTACCAGAAACGCTATCCAACAACCTGTGTTCACTCCGTCCCCATGAAGACAAACTCTGCTTCAGCGCTGTTTTTGACCTTGACGACAACGCCAAAGTTCACCACGAATGGTTCGGCCGCACCGTGATAAACTCCGACGAGCGCTTCAATTACGACGAAGTGCAAGAGACCATTGAAACCGGCAACGGCAAACTCTCTGACGTTATTCTCACAATCGACAAACTTGCAAAAGTTATGAGAAAGGCAAGAATGGACAACAACGCTATCAACTTCGAGAGCGAAGAGGTCAAGTTCCGTCTTGATGAGAAAGGCAAACCTATCGGTGTTTACATCAAAGTGAGCAAAGATGCGAACTGGCTTATCGAAGAGTTTATGCTTTTAGCAAACAAGAAGGTAGCCGAAAAGATTGGGAAAAAGAGTTCAAAGAACAAGGAAATCAAGACTTTCGTATATCGCGTACACGATGAACCTGTCAGCGACAAGGTTGAGTCGTTCAAAACCTTTGCACAAAAATTGGGATACGACATAAAGACCGGTTCACGGAAAATGTTAGTCAACTCATTCAACAACATGCTGGAAGCCTCAAAAAACACGGGGGAGGCGGACATTCTGAGCCGGCTCACAATACGCCTCATGGCCCGTGCCGTTTACTCCACCAACAACATCGGGCACTACGGATTGGCGTTCCCCTACTACACACACTTCACATCGCCCATCCGCCGCTACCCCGACCTGATTGTCCACCGGCTGCTCTCCGCTTACCTTCAGGGTGCGCCGTCTGTCAACAAAGAGGAGTTTGAAGAGTATTGCAAGCACTCATCTCTCATGGAACAAAAGGCCGCCGAAGCCGAACGCAGCTCAATAAAATACAAGCAGGCGGAATATTTAGCCGACAAAATCGGGCAGGTATTTGACGCCAAAGTATCAGGAATTGCAAAGTGGGGAGTTTTTGCAGAGCTTGAAGAGTCAAAGTGCGAAGGACTTATCGCCATGCGAAAATTCGATGACGACTTCTACTACATTGATGAGGAGAACTACACACTTGTGGGACTTCACAAAGGTACCTCACTGAGAATTGGCGACAGCATCAAAATCAGAGTTGTCAGCGTAAACCTGCTTAAAAAGCAGATGGATTTCGACATCGTGGGAAGAAGTTGATTTTAATACATTTTTATCGAAAATTATTTGTTGCATTTATGCTTATAACTCAGTTTTTTACTATCTTTGCAAACAATTTCAAGTTGCCGCTGACTATATGAGACATAATATTTCCACCATAATAATATTTTTCTTCATATTGTCTTTTTGTGCGAAAACCTATCCACAATCAATATCGTTGTGCGACAACAATTCGATGAATGCGACCCCATTTTGCACTGACCTTAACCCATACGGCATAACATACAATGCAGGAACAACCGGCTATGCTTCAGAACTATACTACCTAAATACAACCGGCTGCCTTGATGCAAGTACCGGCGGCGTCAACCCTGCATGGTACAAAATGAAAATCAGCACTCCGGGAACACTTAACATATACATGGCACACAGTTCCGGCTGCGACATTGACTACGCCTGCTGGGGGCCTTTTTCCGACCAAGACATGATTGATATGTGCGCCGGATTCCCATATTCGCTCGCAAACTATCTTTACGACAACCTTCCATACAATACATACTATTATTATTATTATGAGTACGGTGAACAGTATTTCAGCCACCACCCGACATACGTTGACAATAACTACAGCAGCATTACATACGGGATGTCGTGGACTACAGACTGGTACACTGTACCATCAGGGAAATTAGTTGACTGCAGCGCGACTCCGTCTGCCACAGAATGGGTACACATAAAAAATGCGCAAGCCGGCGAATGGTATATCCTGCTGATTTCCAATTGGGAAGGGTGTAACGGCGTGATTAACTTCACAAGCAATGCAGCGACCTCCACAGCAAACACAGATTGCTCAATCACCTCACCTGTAACAGGCGATGAGGTATGCGAAGGTGCCACCGCAACACTTACAGCTGAATCTGTCGCAAACGCAGTAAATTACAAATGGAGTGGTCCTAACGGTTTCTCCCAAGTCACCACAACCAACTATGTAACACTGACAAATGTAACGGTCGCCCAAGCAGGCCAATATTCTGTGCAAGTATATAACGGCGGCTCATACGGTTCCGCCACATACTGCGACCTGATTGTACACGCCATACCACAACTGTCAGTTTCAGATGCTACGGTATGCAAGAATGAAACCACCACTCTGACAGTTTCGGGAGCCGACACCTACCAATGGAACGACGGCAGCACAAACTCATCGTATGAAGTATCCCCCGCTGAAACAACCGTTTACACTGTTACCGGAACAATTGCCGGAATGTGCACCGCAACAGCAACTGTAACCGTTACAGTTATTGACTCATTGAGCATTACACTTTCAAAGGACACTGTTTGCGTAGGCGAAAAAGTTGTTGCCTCAGGACCAAGCGGATTGACATACCTCTGGTCAGACGGGACAAATTCGTCAACTTTCATACCCACATCAAGCTCGCCATCTTCATATACCGTCACAGCGAGCACCCAGCAGGGCTGTACGGGCAGCGCAACCGTATATGTGATGCCTGCGCCAGTAGCAGAATTCACAGCTGATAATTGGGAAGTTGACTGGGATAACGCCACCGTGCAGTTTACCGATATGTCAACCGATGCCATTTCGTGGAACTGGTCTTTCGGCGGAGCTGCCATTTCAAACAACACATCAACACAACAGAATCCTTCTTTCACATTCCCGTATGCAGGCGTCTTCGGTGTAACATTAGAAGTGGAATCCGAAAACGGCTGTAAAGACCATGTTGCGCACCAAGTCAAAGTTTCCGGCGAAGAGTTCTTCCTCTACGTTCCTTCCGCATTCACTCCCAACCACAACGAAATCAACGACACATGGAAAGCATACGGTGTGGGAGTTGTCGAGTATGAGGCGTACGTTTACGACAGGTACGGCCGCCTGATGTTCTCAACAAAAGATTTCGACGAAGGCTGGGATGGCCGCGTCAACGGAAAAATTGTGCCAGTCGGCTGCTATTCCTATAGAATATTTGTAGAGTTCGTCAATTCCGAACAAAAAATCTACAAAGGCACTGTTACTGTGGTTAACTGACAATCAGACACAAACGTACATTTTACCAGGCCGCCGCTCAATCACATTCTTGAACTCAAGTCCTAAAAGCAGAGCATTCATTTTTGACGTGGATAAATCTTTCGAAAATTCCATCAGCTCATCTATTGACACCTCCTTTCTTTCTCTTATGTAATTAGTTATGTATAGTTCCTCATCACTCAGCTGGATGAACAATTCGGTCTGCCTTGACTTTGGCTGCAGCACGTCCCAATTCATCATCTCCACAACATCTTCGCCTGAAGTCACTACTGCCGCAATATTCTTCCGTATCAGTTCATGGCAACCTTCATGTTTTTTATTGAATATGCTCCCCGGCACAGCAAACACATCACGGTTATAGGAATGTGCAATATATGCTGTAATTATGCTGCCCCCTTTTACCGCCGTCTCCACCACGAGCGTTGCATCTGACAGTCCTGCAATTATGCGGTTGCGGCGTGGGAAGTTCTGCCTGTCAGGCTTCGTATCATAAAGATATTCAGTCAGAAGAGTGCCGCCCGATTCCAAAATCCGTTCAGCCAAGCCGCAATTCGATGACGGGTATATACGCTTGAAACCTGTCCCCATCACCGCCACCGTCTGCAATCCGCAGCCCACTGCCTGTTCGTGAGCCGCCGTATCTATACCCAATGCCAATCCACTGACAATCACCACATTGCTCTGAGCGAGCCCCTCAATCAGATGTTTAACGCACTCTTTGCCGTATGTACTTGCACTGCGTGTTCCAACCATTGCGACAGACTTTTCATAGTTGAAATTCGCACTGCCCTTGAAAAAAAACTGGTATGGGGAATCGGAGCACGCCCGCAGCCTTCTCGGAAAATTATCGTCTGTGTAAAAACAATACTCTATTCCGTGCTTCCCCATCAATTCCATCTCTCGTTCCACGTTGCACTTTACGGAATCTGAAACTGACGGTACCGCTATTTTTTTTGCAATCTCCGGCTTGAGCTTATGACTGAAATTCGTGAAAATGTCTGTCGCATCGTCGAAGCGTTGCAGTAATTTTTTTATAACCGCCGGCGTGTAATGCTCCTGATAGCCAAGAGCCAATCTGTAAAACAGCTCCGAATACATTATTTCCCCTTTTCATTATTTTTTGCAAATATACAAAAAATAATTAA
>JAGCRI010000053.1 GCA_017964755.1 Bacteroidales bacterium
AACGCTGCACCGCCCCCTGCGAAAACAGAATCTCTCAGAAAAAATATCTTGAATATGTGGATATGATCCGCGAAATAATAAAAGGGCGCACTTCGGTCGTAACAAAACAACTTTATGATGAAATGATGGAGTTTGCGCAAAAATGGGAATTTGAAAAAGCGCAGGAAATCAAAGAAAAAATTGCAGTTTTGGAGGATTTTAAGGGAAAATCTGTGGTCGTGAATCCGGAAATAACAAACACTGATGTTTTTTCAATCATTGAAGATGAGGAAAGTGCATACGTCAATTTTCTTCGGGTGGCGGAAGGTTCTGTCATTCAGGCTTTTACTATAGAATTGGCAAATAAGGTTGATAAAAATGTTGAGGAACTTCTGTGGACGGGCATTTTGGAGATGGAAGAGCGTTTCGGCAAACTGAATCCGCAAATTTTGGTGCCGTTCCCCCTCGAAATTGAACACCCCGATATAACTTTTACGGTTCCGCAGCGTGGCGACAAGAAGAAACTGCTTACACTTTCTGAAAAGAACGCAAAGATGTTTATGTTGGAAAAACATAAGCGTCAAGAACTTGTGAATCCCGAAAGACGCCAGCAACGAGTCCTTGGCGAACTTCAGAAAGCATTGGGAATGAGTAAGATGCCGTTGCATATTGAGTGTTTCGACAACTCGAATACGCAGGGCGAAGAGCCCGTTGCTGCAATGGTCTGCTTCTTGAACGGGAAACCGGCAAAAAACGAATACCGCCACTACAATATCAAAACGGTTGTTGGTCCGGATGACTTTGCTTCTATGGAAGAGGTGATATACCGCCGCTATCACCGGCTGCTTGAAGAGAACAAGCCGCTGCCTGACCTCGTTATCATCGACGGCGGCAAAGGCCAGCTGCACTCGGCATACAATTCGATACAGGCGCTGCACCTTGAAGACAAGATAATGTTAGTAGGTATTGCCAAGCGTCTGGAAGACATTTTCAAAGTGGGTGACCCGCTGCCGATGTACATAGACAAGAAATCGGAGGCGCAGAAGCTGTTGCAGCGTATTCGTGACGAGGTTCACCATTTCGGAATTACTCACCACAGAAACAGGCGTTCAAAAAAGAGCCTCGAATCGAAATTGGATGGGATTCCAGGTATTGGTAAAGTATTGTCGCAAAAATTGTTACGCCGCTTCAAAAGCGTAAAGCGTATCGGCGAGGCGACCGAAGCGGAGATAGCGGAGGTGGTCGGTGCGGCGAAGGCCAAGGCGGTGAAAGAATATTTGGCGGAGAAATGATTTTATGTGCAAAGCACGTACAAGTCAGGCCGTTCATTGATGCATAGGACGGGAAAGTTCTGCGAATTGCCGATCAACGTTTTTTCCCGCACGCCGAGCAGAAAATCTCCTAAAGAGCGGTTGTGCGTCATAAGGATCACCGTCAGAGTTGCGTTTACCTGTTCAGCGAACGACAACGAGTATTTATCCATATTGTCAACTGTAGGTTCTATTTTATATAGCTCATAATCAGTTATTTCCAAGTTTGAATAGAGTTTTTTTGCAAAAGCTACAATCAAATCAATTTCCTGTTGCAGATGTGTTTCTTTGAAAAAAGAGTAGAGAATATGGATTTTAGCGTCATAAAATCTGTTAAAATAACCTGCCCAAAGCACTTTTTCCTTGTTTTGTGGGCGCAGGTCCAAAGGAAGCAGCACATTTTTGAAGCAGTTTCCAGCAGGGGGCACATTGCCTGTAACCAACACTGGCTGACGGCTTGGAAGGATGAAAGAAAAGGCTCTTTTACGGCTGAAATAGGTTACACCTTCTGTTTCGGCGGCGGCAATCACAAACAGCCCAATGTTGTTGTCTTCGGCGAAGGAGTACAGCATTTTTGCATCTGTCGGCTCGTTATGAACTGAAAAAGCGACTTTTTCTGCAAGTTTTTTCAAAAAATCCTGCAATTCATGATTGTCTGCTGCGCATTTCTCCTTTTCCCGCTTAAATTCGCGTTTTTTTAGCCTGAAATTTGAAAACACAATCAGTTCACCGTTGAAAATCTGTGCTAATAGGACACCGTATCGCACAGCGGCATTTCCGTATTCAGTGGAATCGGTGATAACGGCGACATTCAGTTTTTTCCTTTCTTTTTCCTCCATCTCTCAGTTACAAATGATGTGCGAATCCTATTATTGTTTGGTCCGCAAATGTACATAAATAATTCGTATGTTCAAAATTATTCTTATATTTGTACATCTAAAATAAAAAGGCGTCCAATACACAAGTTAATTGATAAAATAGGAAAATAGTCATGGAAAGTAAAATAGTTGAATACAGGGAAATAACCGGTTGGATAACAGAAGTCCTCCCTCTTCTTAAAAGGAGTGTCACAATGTTTGAAAAACACTATAAATCAGTATATGTCGGTATAACCGGACGCAATCCGCAAGCACGATTCAATGAGCACTGTCGAAAAGAAAATTGGGAAAGGATGATAGTAAAATACAAGACAACATCTGAGGCTTTTGTAAACAAAATCGAAAACTACTTTATTATCACCCACCCACAACTGAAAAATAAATGGTTAGGTAAAAGCAATCTCGCAAAAAACAAATATAACTATTTTTATATTCTTGTAAAGGACAGGAAAGATTAATCCCCGTAATATAGGAGATCCAATCCGTATTTCTCGTAATGAGAGAATTTCTGATCACGGCTCAATAGCGTAAGCTCTCCGTCAATGGCTTCAGATATTATACAACGGTCAGAAGTATCCCCGTGTTTTTTATTTTCGATTGTAAGGACAGGCAAGTTTTCCATAGCCTCAAACGTGCTTTTTTCATCTTTAAACCTTTTAATGTTAAGAGAATGCAGATTATCCATTATATCGGTTATGCTTTTTTTTATCTCCAACTCACCCAAACGCTTTTTCAGAGCTATCTCCCTTAGAGACTCATCTGAATAATAAGTTGGTCGCCTATAAAGATCATCATCAATATTTTCAGGCAACAAACAATTTAAAAAGTCAACCAGTGCGCAGGTGTCTAATAAAAAACCCCTGCTCGATACGGATTGACGTATCTTTAGATTTGAGCGTTTTATCTGCCTGTTGTCTCCTCTATTAGAGTTCCGCTTTTTCATTTGGACAAATTAAACGGATCTTTTACCAATTCCTTGTATTCACCTTTTTTAAAAAAGGGAGCGTGCCATCTTTTCTTCTTTTTTGTTGGTGCGTTTTTTTTCGTTTCCATATCCTTAAGCTTTTACGCTGCAAAGATAAAATATTTTTTAAAAAAATCTTATTTGTTTGATAAATAAATACCACTCACAATCATTTGGCAGAGTTAAATATGCACTGATTTCATTCCGCAAACAGGTTATGTTCAAAATTATTCTTATATTTGCACTTTTAAAACCTGAAACTGATTTTTGATGGAACATACTACAGAAGAATTGCAGAAATGGCGCGAACTTAGGGAGCGGTTCCCCGCTTCGGCATGGGTTGCATTGTGGTATGCAAAGTTGTTGAAACAGAATGATTTGAATGAGTATGAAAAACTCAAACCGCGCCTCCTCCTTTCTTTTTTCGACAGAAAACGGTTCCATCAGTTTGATTCGGGTGAAGAAGCGCCCCAAAAATCGGGTTTCCCGCAAAACGAACCTGCTCATGCTGAAGAACTTTCTGTTAAGGTTGAAAATGAACCGGTTGCACAGCCTGTAGTTGAAGAAGAAAAAAATGAGATTCCGCAGCAGAAACATGTTGAAACTCCCCAACCGGCAAAAACAGAGCACAACAATGCGGATGAGGAGATAATTGACAACCTTATTGAAAAATTCTCAAATGACCCTCCAAAAATACAGTTCAACCCCGAAATCCACGATGAGAATTTCAATTACGGAAAGTCGAGTTGCATTGAAAATCCTGAGATTATTTCGGAGACATTGGCGGTTATTTATGCTGAACAGGGTTATGTCGGCAAAGCAATAAAAATTTACAAAAAATTATCTTTGCATAATCCAGAAAAAAGTTGTTACTTTGCAGACCAAATTAAAAAGTTAAAAATAGAAAAGAAATAATATTAAAAAAACGCTTGAAATGTTTACATTAGTCGTTGTTATCATCATTTTGGCCTGCTTCGTTTTAGGCTTTTTCGTTCTCATACAAAACTCAAAAGGAGGTGGCTTGGCTTCCAATTTCGCTGGCTCGAACCAGATTATGGGCGTGAGAAAAACGGCTGACTTTTTGGAAAAAGCCACTTGGGGACTCGCTGCAGGCATTATGGTATTGTGCCTTGTTTGCGCTTTTATGACAAAATCTGAGTTTAAGAAAGACGCACCTGCACCGGCTGAAACAGAACAGACAGCTGAAGAGTAAACCGTTACACTCTGCCTTTTTCACACTTCTTTTTTTGAGTGGAGATGCAGTATAAGATTTTGAACAGCATTTTGTATCCTTCGGATATAAAGAAGTTGGATATTGCCTCGCTGCCAGCTCTTTGTGAGGAGTTGCGCGACTATATTATTACCTGCACCGCCGAAAATCCCGGACACCTCGGCGCAAGCCTTGGCACAATAGAACTTACTGTGGCTCTGCATTATGTCTTTGACGCACCAAATGACAAGTTGGTTTGGGATGTCGGCCATCAGGCTTATTGCCATAAGATAATAACAGGACGCAAAGAGCAGTTTCACACTAACCGCAAACGCGGTGGGATAAGCGGATTCCCGAATATCGCTGAAAGTGAGTATGATGCATTCGGGACTGGGCATTCGTCAACTTCCATTTCTGCTGTTTTGGGCATGGCGGTCGCCGCAAAGTTACAGGGGGACAACAGTCGTAACCATATAGCGATAATTGGAGACGGAGCCATTGGCGGCGGTGAGGCTTTTGAGGCTATGAATCATGCTGGGGCGACCAATGCCAACATGCTTATAGTACTGAATGACAACAAGATAGCAATAGACCAGAATGTCGGGGCAGTGAGCAAATATCTGCTTCATATAACCGCTTCGGCTTCATACAACAGGTTCAAAAACAGACTTTGGAATATTTTTTCATTCAAAAAGAACACTTCCAACGGATTTACACGCTTTTTAAGTAAAATCGGGAACAATATAAAAGGTTTCCTGCTTGGTGGAAGCAATCTTTTCCAGAGTCTCGGTTTCCGCTATTTCGGCCCTGTTGACGGGCACGATGTAATTCAGTTGGTAAAGGTTTTCAAGCAATTGAAAGAGATTCAGGGGCCGAAACTCCTGCATATAATTACTGTGAAAGGCAAAGGGCTGTCGCTGGCTGAACACAACCAGACGAAGTACCATGCGCCAGGAAAATTTGATCCAGACACGGGCGAATTGCTGCCGTCATCTGCTGACGCCGACGCTCCTGACAGATATCAGGATGTTTTCGGTAACGCCATTTTGGAACTTGCGGAGAAAGATATGCGTGTAGTTGGCATAACTCCGGCAATGGCTCCGGGCTGCTCGCTGACAATCATGCGCGACAAGTTCCCTGACAGGGTTTTCGATGTGGGAATCGCTGAACAGCACGCAGTTACATTCTCGGCGGGACTTGCAATTCAGGGTATGGTTCCGTTTTGCAACATATACTCATCATTCCTGCAGCGGGCATACGACCAGATTATCCACGACGTGGCTTTGCAGAAAATCCCGGTCATATTCTGCATTGACCGTGCGGGCATTGTCGGTGAAGACGGAGCCACGCACCAAGGGGCGTTTGATTTGGCATTTTTGAGGTCAGTCCCGAACCTGATAATTGCCGCTCCGATGAACGAGATTGCGTTGCGGAACATGATGTTCACTGCCTACAAGGAACGCACGTTGCCCTTTGCGATACGCTATCCGCGGGGACGCGGTGTGCTGCCGAAGGAGAGCCGCCCCGAAATGGAACAAATCCCAATTGGCAAGGGACGTATTTTGAAAGAAGGAGGTGACATTGCCTTTATCTCTATCGGACATATCGGCAATGCAGTTGCGCAGGCGGCGGCGGTTCTGAAGGAGCAGCACGGAATCGACTCGGCTCATATTGATATACAGTTTCTTAAGCCGCTTGATGAAACTCTGATATTGGAAACCGCTTCACGATATAAAACGCTTGTTACAGTGGAAGACGGCACCGAGTTGGGCGGTCTTTACTCTGCCGTTGCAGAATTGCTTGAAAGCAAACAGCTTAATAACAGGCTTTTGCATATCGCCATCCCGGATGAATTTGTGCCGCACGGTGCCCCCGATATATTGTACAAAGAGCTTGGCATGGATGCTGATGGAATTGTGCAGACAGTGCTTAAGATGGCATAAGTACGTCCACCTGCCTGCGAGATAGGCTGGAAATCTCTTTTTTTCGTAAAATCGTTCCCTTTTGTAATTTTTCATTCCTTTCCTGTAATCTATGGCTGAAAATTTGCAAAAAATGGTAAATTTGCAGCCGAAAATTATGGATAAACGAAAACAAACAACAAGAAAAACAAACAAATAGTATATTAATCATCTGAGCTTTACGCTCTTATTCTCTCACGGAAAATCGGCAAATTTTAAGTGAAAGCGAGAATAAAGTGCGAAAGCTGCGCTCAAGGGCGTGGGCTTTTGTCTTATTTAGCTTTCTGGCTTTGCCGAGCCGTCCGTGAAAATAGGACAGTGAAAAAGTTCCACCCTTTTTTATTTCTGTCCGAAATAATTGAAAATTAAATTTATTAGGACGGCAATTAATGATTACAAAAGAAAATTTCCCCAGTGTACTTGAATGTCTTGGATTTGAGAAAGAAAGAGAAGTATTCAAAAAGGATTTCCCTAATCTCGGGACATGCACAATGAGTGCCGATTTCAAAAACAAGCAATTAAATTATCCCGAAAATCTTGGTTTTACAATAAACGACCGCACGACTTGCAATTTCGAGCATCCCGAAAATTTTGTGGTCTTTGAATGCGTGCATCGGTTGCTTGAAAAGGGTTATCGCCCTGAACATATCGAACTTGAAAAGCGTTGGAATCTCGGACACGATACCAAAGGCGGTAAGGCTGATATTTGCGTTTATAATCAAGACAAGTCGCAAATGCTGCTTATCATTGAGTGTAAAACAGCAGGTGGCGAGCATGCTAAAGCATTGAAAATCCTGAAAGAGGACGGCGGGCAATTGTTCTCCTATTGGCAGCAGGAACGTTCCACAAAATGGCTTTCTCTTTACGCTTCTGATTTTAAAGAGGGTGCATTGACATTTGAGAATTATGTGATTGATTGCTCTGATGATGAGAATGTTAAGAAGTTGGCGGCAAAGGATAAATCCATTAAACTGTACGAAAAAGCTCAAACCGTAAAGGATTTGTTTGATGTTTGGGATGAGACATACGACAAAATCATATTTGAAAAAGGGGTTGTTTTTGTCGAGGAGTCGCAAGCGTATCAAATAGGTGTGCCTCCATTAAGAAAGAAAAATTTGGAGGATTTCAAGCCCGAAGACAAAATTGTAAACCGTTTTGAGGAGATTTTGCGCCATAACAATGTGAGCGACAAGGAAAACGCTTTCAACCGGTTGGTGGCTCTGTTTATCTGCAAATTGGTGGATGAAACGCAAAAAACAGACAATGATGTGGTGGAGTTTCAGTATAAAACAGGCACTGACACCTACGAAAGTCTGCAAGACCGTCTGCAACGACTTCATAAAGAGGGAATGGAGAAATTCATGGGGGAAGAAATTTTTTATGTGTCGGATGATTATGCTGAAAACCTCTTTGCACAAAAATTCAATGACAATCGCCGTAAAGCCGCTATTGAAGATTTGAAAAAGACCATCCGTATCTTGAAATTTTATAGTAATAACGATTTCGCTTTCAAGGATGTACATAATGAGGAACTATTCTTCCAAAATGGTAAAATATTGGTTGAGGTGGTTCAACTGTTTCAGAAATATAGGATTGTCTATCCATCGAAACATCAGTTTCTTGGCGACTTGTTTGAACAGTTGCTCAACAAGGGTTTTAAGCAGAACGAAGGACAATTTTTTACCCCGATGCCCATCACTCGCTTTATCTGGGATTGTCTGCCGATGGATAAAATCGTCCGTAAAGGTGAAAATTTTGCGTTTCCGAAAGTTATTGACTATGCTTGCGGTGCCGGTCATTTCTTGACTGAAGCGGTGGAAGCGATAAATGCCTATTTTACAGCAAATGATAATGCCGATGCTATACGTGAAAACGCATGGTGCGAGCATCATATTTACGGAGTGGAAAAGGATTATCGCTTGGCGCGGGTGGCGAAAGTATCGCTCTATATGAACGGTGCTGGTCAAGGAAATATCAAATTCGGTGACGGATTGGAACAATATGAGGAAGAAAAAATCTGCAATTATTCTTTTGATGTTTTAGTGGCCAATCCTCCTTATTCGGTAAGTGGTTTCAAAGCCCATTTGAAACTGAAAAACAACCATTTTGAATTGTTGGACCGCAATCTGATTAGCAACGATGGTAGCGAGATTGAGACGCTATTTGTGGAACGGATAGCCCAATTGTTGAAGCCGCAAGGTGTCGCAGCGGTCATTCTTCCATCATCCATGTTGAGCAACGACAGCAACAGCTACATGACCGCCCGTGAAATTCTTTTGCAGAACTTCTACTTGCGTGCTATTGCACAGTTCGGAAGTAAGACTTTCGGGGCAACGGGTACGAATACCGTTGTGCTTTTCCTTGAAAAATACAACGAGCCGCCGAAAAAGTGCGAAATGGTGAAGGATATTGTCAATGCCATTCTTTCAGGTAATTTTACCGACGATTGGGAAGATGCCGATGTCTTTAAAAATTACACACAAAAAATAGTCGTTCCCGAAGATTTGTATAGGGCTTTTGCAAAAGAAACTGCGACAAAAGATGATTTGGGAAGTAATGAATATTTTGCCCAATATATCAGTTGGTTCGACAATCTGACTGAAGTGACGAACAAACGGAAGAGCAACAAATTCAAAAAGCTTGGTGAAGCAGAGCAGCAAAAGGAAATTAGGGAATGGTTCTTTAAGTTGGTAAAAGAAGTGGAGCGGGAAAAACTTACCTATTTCGCCTTGGTTTACAAACAGAGCACGCTCACCATTGTTGCACCTGCCGACAAAGCGGAACAGAAGAAATTTTTGGGCTACGACTGGAGACAT
>JAGCRI010000054.1 GCA_017964755.1 Bacteroidales bacterium
AGGTGCGCCCGCCCAAATAGTTTTCGTATGTGTCAACTTCCTGTCCGTCAAAATAGACTTTGAGTCTTTGGGCGGTGGAAATTGTTCCGAAGTTCGTTTCGCGGTCTTTGGGTTGGAAAAGATATTTGTTCCTCGCAAAGTTACCCAAAAGACTGAGATTCAATTTGCTGCTCAATTTCCAAGAAAGAAGCATTTGTGTGTCGAAGAAATTAGGCTTGTAGTCCCCTTTCGTTTCCATGGATTTCAGGAGGTATGTGTTCGACTTGTATCTGACACCCACGAGAAAGGTGAAAATGTCTTTTACGTTGCCTTCTGCATGCGCCGTCACGCCGAGGAAACTTGCCGAGAACGAGCCGCCGTAGCGGGTGGGTTTCTTGTATTCCACGTCAAGCACCGATGACATCTTGTCGCCGTATTTAGCTTCGAAGCCGCCGGCGGAGAACTTGACGTTGCTTGTGAGGTCGGTGTTTACGAAGCTCATGCCTTCCTGTTGCCCGCTTCTCACAAGGAAAGGCCTGTAAATCTGTATGTTATTGACAAAAACGAGATTTTCGTCGTAGTTGCCGCCGCGCACGTTGTATTGCGAACTCAGCTCATTGGTGGATGAGACACCGGGCAGCATTTTAATCATGGCTTCGGCGCCACCGGTGGGGGAGGGGTGCTTTAACGAAAACTTGGGGATTATTCTGACAAAGGCGTCTTCGTGGTGTGCGACCACATGGAACGCTTCAAGCTGTTCACCGCGCGGCCGGAGCTGGATTCCGATTTTTTTCTTTTCCCCTTTTTGCAGTGTTACATATATTATGGTGTCGTTGTATGACACATGGCGTATCAAAATCTCTGTTTCTGTCTGTGCCGGCAGCTGCAACTCGAAAAGCCCGTCAGGTGACGAGATTTTTGATATGCCGAGCGCATCCACCGAGATGTAAACCTGCTCCAATGGCTTGCCGTATTCGTCAAATACTGTGCCGTACAAAGTGCCTTTCCCCTGACTGTATGAGGCGGCAGTTATGAACATGGCTATTATGACGAAAAACAGTTTCCTGACCAATGTGTTGATTTTGCGTATTTGTTATGTACGTTATTTTTTGAAAATTATTGTTACAAAAAAAGACTGCTTATAATCATAAACAGTCCTTTTGTCAGTTGCGCTTGTCAGACTCCTGTTATTTCAGAATCCCTTTTTTGCTTGCTTCCACTATGCAGTTCCAAACGCCTTTCTTGTTGATGTTTCTGATTGCATGTGCTGAAACTTTCAGTATCACACTTTCCCCAAGTTCAGGAACATAGAATTTTTTCGTATGAAGGTTTGGTTGGAATTTGCGTCTTGTCTTGATATTTGAGTGGGAAACATTATTTCCTGACAATGCTTTCTTTCCTGTGATTTGGCAAACTCTTGACATCTCTATTTTATTTTAAATTGTTAATTTTTTTTCTTTTGAATTTTCGGAGTGCAAAGATACAATTTTTTTTGATATCCAGTTATCTGTTTTTGAAATAAATTTTTTGTCTGACCGATTTTTTTTGAACTTGCTGTTTCTGTATTTAAGCAAAGAAAAATTGATTTATCTTTGCAGCTTCAAATTGTGGTTAAAAAAAAGATAAAAATATTAATTATGAAACGGACAAAAATTATTGATTTTTTCAAACATTTGGATACTTTGGAAATTGGTGGTACAGTGAGTGTTAAAGGGTGGGTGCGCACCAAGCGCGGTAACAACGCCGTGGCTTTCATCGCCCTTAATGACGGCAGCATTGTCCACAGCCTGCAGATAGTTGTTGACCCTGCGAAGTTTGATGCTGAATTGCTTAAAAAAATCACGACAGGCTCATGTATTCATGTGATTGGAAAACTGGTCGAGTCGCAGGGCAAGGGGCAGACCGTTGAGGTACAGGCCGAGCAGATTGAACTTTACGGCACAGCAGATCCCGAAGTATATCCGTTGCAGAAGAAAGGACATAGTCTGGAATTTCTCCGCGACATCGCCTATCTGCGTCCCCGGACCAACTATTTCGGCTGCGTGCTCCGTCTCCGCCATGCTATGGCATTTGCCATCCATAACTACTTCAACTCGCACGGCTATGTCTATCTGCACACGCCGCTCATCACCGGCTCTGATGCTGAGGGCGCCGGCGCAATGTTCAGCGTTACAACCCTCGACCTCAATAATATACCAAAAACTCCAGAAGGGAAAGTCGATTATTCAAAGGATTTCTTCGGAAAGCCGACAAACCTTACCGTCTCCGGTCAGCTGGAGGGTGAACTTGGTGCGCTCGCACTCGGCGCCATCTACACATTCGGCCCCACTTTCCGCGCTGAAAACAGCAACACTCCGCGCCACCTCGCCGAATTTTGGATGATTGAGCCCGAAATCGCTTTCTATGATATTAATGATAACATGGATCTGGCGGAAGATTTTCTTAAGTATCTGATTAACTATGCTTTGGAAAACAATTATGACGATGTGAAGTTCCTCAATGATATGTTCGACAAGGAACTTATCGACAGGATGAAGTTTGTGCTTCAGCATGATTTTGTAAGGCTTACTTATACTGAAGCCATTGATATTCTTAAAAATTCGGGACAGAAATTTGAGTTTAAGGTTGATTGGGGCGTTGACCTTCAGTCGGAGCACGAAAGGTATCTTGTTGAAAAACACTTCAAACGTCCTGTGATTCTGACAGATTATCCGAAAGAGATCAAGGCGTTTTACATGAAGCAGAATGATGACGGCAAGACGGTGCGCGCAATGGATGTGCTTTTCCCGGGAATTGGCGAAATCATTGGCGGCTCTGAGCGTGAGGCCGATTACGACAAATTGATGAAACGTGTTGAGGAACTGCACATTCCTGAAAAAGATGTATGGTGGTATCTCGACACCCGCCGCTTCGGTTCCGCACCGCACTCAGGATTCGGCCTCGGCTTTGAACGCTTGCTGCTCTTCATCACAGCCATGACGAATATCCGCGATGTGATTCCGTTCCCGCGCACACCGCAAAACGCTGAATTTTAAACAATACTTTTATATTCGGGCTTTCAATCTGAATTCCGCCAGTATGGATTCAACTCCTTCTCTTCGTGGCGGCGCATCATATTGGTAACCCCGAAATCACGCACGCGCATATTCTTACTTCTCACTGAGCACAATGCCAATGGGGTTTTATCATAATTCCAGTAAATATAGTGAACAGGAATGAAATTATAGCCTTGCGACACTGTCATAGGTTCCCAGTTATCAATATATGCTGTCGGGTGTTCGGTTGTGTCCTGTGAATTGAAATAGAATGTGAAGTGTTTTGACGGTGAGTAGTAGTATAGCCTGACACTATCGCATAACGCTTGTGCCATCGGAGCATCTGACTCCAAATCAATAGTTCCGGCATTTACTGCCGCAAGTGAAAAAAAGTGCTCGTTATGGGCAATACTCTCTAACCTTTGCAGATAATATACTTTTTGTGAATAGCCGTCATTAAGATATGTTCGCAGAGCTTCAGGGGTTGAACAGATTTTGGATTTTATCTCATATTTTATTCTCATGTATGGTTCCCACGTATTATTTCCAAAAATGTTTTCCATGACTTCTTCCTCATACATGTCAGGCAGATAAAGCACCGCACTTGAATCTATATCGGCGAACGCTCCGACCTTATACATTTCGTCAAGTACATATCTGCGCTGTTGCAGAAGCTGCCATCCGCGGCTCATATTCTCATTTGTGTATTGCGTTATAACCGATGTGCAGAAGCAGACAAATCCAATGAGACAAGCTGTAGCATGAAACAGGATTTTATTGTCAGCGGTCAACTTCAGTAAAGCGTAAAAAACTATTGATATAGACAGTATTATGAAAAAGTAGGAATAATAGGAGGTTACGTAGCCCTGCATCCATGTTACCCATTCATTGTTGTATTTTGTGGTTACTGCAATCAGTAAATGGCTCGCAAAAGCCAATGACACAGAGCAAATCAGCATTATGGCCAAATATTTCCATGTGATTTTAAAACTGCTCTTTTGGGCAAGCCAGTATAAAAGCAGAATTTGAATGGCGGATTTGACGTATGCTATAAGAGGTGCGTGGGTCAGGGCAAAACCGAAAGACATATAGTGCCCGCCATACAAATGTGAATTGTCGGACATGATAAGGTGGGACTGGCTGAAATTTTGTAATGGCAGAATGCCTAAAGTGCATTTGTACAGAACAATGAAAAAATTCCGCAAACTGAAATTGCTGGAAATAGTTGAGCCTGCGTATTGGTTGCCAACAGCAGTCCGATATGTGACGTAAAGAAAGATATAGGTGACACCGCAGCATATTATGGGAGCTATTTCCTTGTAGAATTTCTTTGATGCAAGTGAAGCCTTTATCCCATCATGATAAAATTTATATATCAACATTGCGATTCCTACGAACATCGTAAAGAGAACGTATGTTTCATAAAAAAGCATACTGCAGAAAAAGAGAACAGAAGAAATGGTAAGATATTTGTATTTATTTGTCTAAAAGTATTTTACGGTATAAATAACACCCCATAGGAAAATGCAGAAACTTAACGTGAAATAACAAGGGTAAGCTATAAACGGCAGATGCAGATTGATGGTTACAGGTGTAACAGCTATTAATATCAGGAGAATGAAATAGGAAAAAGTCTTTGAGGCAGTCAGTTTGTTTACAAGATATGCAAAAGAACAGTAAGAAAAGAGCAGACAGCCCAAAGCCATGAATTTTGACAGGAAAAAATTGTCAAAGATATATGCGTATGAATATAATGGAGCTGTCAGAATATAGCTGAACCGTCCTTGACCTTGTGCATAAATCCTCGCGTCTTCAGCCAAGTGCCCTTTTAGGTATGCCAAGTAGAATTTGACATCGTCACTGCATGTGAATCCTATTTTGAATAGCGGGGCAAAAGTGATGCAGCAGACAATTATAAAGCATACTAATACAGCAGTATGTTCAAAATCCAAATAACGTTTGTCTTTTATCATAAAAACATTTTTTTGTTAGCCATTTTATTAATTAGCCTTGTCTTATGAATTATTTATCGCAAAGATATAAAAAATGTGTAATTTTGCAGATGTGAAATAACAAATTTACTTTTCAAACCGAAGGGTCTGCCACGGCCGCCTCTTCGTTGAAAAGTAATTATATTGGAAACGAAAATAACTGTCAGAGAGTACACTATACGCAAACGTATTCTGGACGTGTTAAAATAAACAATAAAAAAACGTCTATTTTGGTGACGTGCAATGCTGTCAAGATAAATGGGAATATAAAACCAAGTGGGGGTATGGTTTTCTAATGAGTACGAAAAATGAAAAAGAAAATAACCACGAATTATACTGAAAACCGCTCTGGAATACTCCTAATAATACCTATGGCTATAGATGTATTCGTTGCCACAATGTTTATTCTGCTTTTTGCGAGTGATCCTCAATTTAGTTTTAGATCAATTTTATTTATAAGCGTTATTGCCATCTTATCCATTATGATTTTTCTATTTTTTTTGGACGAACTCATTTGGCAATGGAAAGGATATGAAGAATTGTCTTATACGGATAAGCTTTTATGTATTGAAAGATTTCATAAGATTTTTTATCGAAGATACGAAATTGAATGGATGGATATCTCTGAAATTTCGTACCGCCCCCCGCATATTTTTTTCGACATTATCACCTATTTCTCAATTGCGGGGCAACCTCAAGAAACTATTTGTATTAAATTAAATGACGGGAAAAAAATCATGTTAGGTGTAAACTTGAATCAGAAACAAAGAAATAATTTAATACAACAATTGAACTCATTACAGCAAATATATGTAAATTAAAATTCTCTTATCCTTGCCCCTCCAATCATAAACAATAAATTAAAAAATTTTTCACACCATGCACTCCACTCTCCACACCTCCCCCGCGGCACGGTACTACAACTCCGACCTCTCAATTTGGCTGAGCGTGGATCCTCTCTCGGATAAGTACCCGAATTTGTCTCCTTATGTCTATTGCGCGAATAATCCGGTGAGGTTGGTAGA
>JAGCRI010000055.1 GCA_017964755.1 Bacteroidales bacterium
CATTTATAAACATTTAAAAACAAGTATTATGAAAAAATTACTTTTCTTATCAGCAGTTTTAGCAATTTGTTTCACATCATGCAAAACCACACAATTCGGTGGGAACAACGCTTTCTACGGGCAAGTCAATCAGACGCAAGTTGTGCTCAGTGAAAGCAATTTTAAGGTATTGGGCAGTTTTGTCGGTCATTCAAACACTAAAGTGAAACTCTTATCAATAAAAGACAAAGACGGTCTTGTGGCTGGAGCGAAACAAGATTTTCTGAACAACGCCCGTGCCGCTGGAGTTGAACTAACTGGAAGCCGTGCTATTGTAAACGCATGCGTTGACTACATTACCAACGGTGATAGAATTACCGTGACATTTTCAGCCGAAATCATAGAATTTACAAAATGAGACGACTAATAACAAGTATCATATTTCTTGGGATTGTATCATTGTCTCTTGCGCAGAATGACAAAATACATGTAACTGTAAGAACAGCAGTACCCATAACAAGCAAATCTGTATATTCTGAAATGCCAAGTGTAAATTGTGAGGTTGCTCATGATGTATATTTGAATGGGGAATTGCTTATATCTGAAAACACACCTATAGACACACGGTTAGAGTGTCACAAGGCACGTTCACGTAATCGTGTAGGTTCTGTAACCATATATTTCATAGGTGTACAGACCAAAAATGGGGGACGCGTATTTTTTGATGACAGTTATACTAAAGGAGGCAAACTCCGCAAACTGCGTTGGATGCATGGCAAAGATGCCGTAATACCCGCCGGGACAATGATAAATGTAACTGGGACATACGAACATTAAAACAATTCTTAAAACAAATAAAATATCAGTATCAACTTAAAAAAACAAACATTATGAAAAAAATTATTTATTATTCAATGATTGGAATTATCTTGATGACCTTTGCTTCGTGCACAAAGAAATGCAAATGCAAAACAATTGAACAAGAGGGTTATGGTTTGACGGGATATACAGAAACAACCACCGTCCATACCTTAGATAAGGATACAAGGGAAGAGATGAATATTTCAAAATGTTCTGACATGAATTATAAAGAATCAGATGGTGAGTACTCCTATGAAGTAACCTGTAAAAGCACTTTATAGTATATCCACCACCAAAATCCCGAAATTGGTAAAGAAAAAAACTTATAACAACAATTATTAAAACAAGTAAAATAATCAGTATCAACTAAAAAAACAAACATTATGAAAAAAATTATTTATTATTCAATGATTGGAATTATCTTAATGACCTTTGCTTCATGCAACAAAAAATGTAAATGTACAACAGTAGAACGAGATGGTTCGGAATACTATGAAACAAACATAGTCCATACCTTAGATAAGGATACAAGGGAAGAGATGAATATTTCAAAATGTTCTGACCTTAATTATAAAGAGTCAGATGGTTCATACTCCATAGAAACCACCTGTAAATCAACTTTATAGTTTAGCTGCAGATTGTCTGCTGTGTGTGGGAGAAGAAAGAAGTTAGAAATTAGAAAAATCATTATTAATTTACAATCACAAAAACATTATGAAAAATTTATCAAAATTAATTTTTCTTATTGGATTAGCAATTCTCATAGGTACAGCAACAACATCTTGCAAAAAAGACCTTGATGAAGATAATAATACTCCGACTTGGGATCCAACGCCAAGTCCAAGTCCGATTGGTTACCTTCCTGGTGACTCTGACGTTCCTGCACCGGAAGCCCATTTCGTATACACACTCCATGCCTCTCTTACTGTTGATTTTGAGAACAAATCTTCAAATGCGACATCATGGGTATGGAATTTCGGTGATGGCACAACATCATCTACAAATAATCCGAGCCACACATACGCTACAAAAGGTTCATATTATGTAACCCTAAAGGCGAAGAACTCTGGTTCTATAGTAAGTACAGCGTATGTAACAATTGGTCTGTATGTTAACTTTGAAATCCAAAACACTACTTCTGATCCATACTATATATATATTGATGATGTTGACATGGGGGTTTTGAATGGCGGGACAACATATACTTATGAAAATTATGAGCCCGGCAATCACAAAATCTATGTCAAACAAAAGAGTGGCTATGTTTTTTATGCTACGACACATACTTGGAATATAGAAGCGATTGCAGGTTATACATACCCACGTATAATAGACTAATAGGTTCAACCTAAAAAAGTCAAATGCTTCACCCCGCTGTGCTATTGACGGCGGGGTGTTTTTATTTTTTGAGCATACAATCAATCTGTTGCAATCCATACCGACGTATAGTTGGCACGTTTAGTTTCTGAACAAAAAAGAGTATCTTTGCAACTCAAAAAAAACGATAACTAACAGTCTCCAAAACAACAATATGTCGGCTAAAAAAGGGAAAAACAAAACGTCAAAAAATCACGGCAAGGGGCGGTTTGGCAGAATAATATTGAAAATAATACTTGCCGTGTTTCTCATCAGCATTCTGCTGCCGCTGCTCTACCGCTGGGTGAATCCGCCAATAACACCTCTCATGATTATCCGTAAAGTTAAGAATGACGCCCCCATTGAAAAGAAGTGGGTCGGCATTGACGACATATCTCCGAATCTGGTTGTTTGCGCCATAGCAGCCGAAGACAACAACTTTCTCGGGCACAACGGATTCGACTTCGGGGCTATTGAAAAGGCGAGGAAAGAGAACGAGAAGGGCGGCCGCAAACGCGGCGCAAGCACCATTTCGCAACAGACTGCCAAAAACGTATTCCTGTGGCCGAGCCGCACATGGTTTCGCAAAGGCTGTGAGGTATATTTCACCTTTCTAATAGAGCATTTGTGGAGCAAAGAGAGAATAATGGAAGTATATCTGAACGTGATTGAGATGGGCAACGGAATTTACGGCTGCGAAGCCGCATCGCAACAATATTTCCACAAAAACGCAAAATCTCTTACGCGCTACGAAGCGGCTTTACTCACCGTGTGCTACCCCGCCCCACTCAAGCGCAACCCCGCAAAACCGACACCGTACCTGATAAAAAGAGCGACTAAAATTAGCGCGCTATCCTTAAAATTCGGAAAGATAAAATTTGATGAGGAAAGCATAAACAAAGCGAGGGAACGATATGAAGCTCGCGAGGAGAGAAGGAAAAAAGGAGATAGGAGTTAGGAGTTAGGAGTTAGTGACTATAAAAATATATACAAATGCAATATTTAGAAAAGATTTTCCAACCGTATGGTTCAATCCCTGAGAATTTCATTCCTCAGACTGCCAAATTCACATCCAAATACCTGATTAACGGAAAATTAGGCGAATGGCACGGTGATTTGCATCAAGTCATATCCCCTATCTTCACGACTGAAGATGAGGAACACGGGCATATAGTCGGTGCATACCCGAAGATGGGGACAACAGAAGCCTTGGCAGCGCTTGAAGCCGCAGTCAAAGCATACAATCACGGCTACGGGGAGTGGCCGTCAATGAGCATTGGCGAGCGCATTAACTGTATGAAAAAATTCATCTTCATGATGAAACAGCAGCGTGAAGAGATTGCCAGACTGCTCATGTGGGAAATAGGCAAGTCGCTAACTGACTCATATAAGGAATTTGACAGGACAATAGAATATATAAAAGACACTATTGAGGCCCTCAAAGACCTTGATAGGAACAGTTCGCGTTTCACAATATCGGAAGGCATACTCGCACAAATAAGGCGCGCGCCGTTAGGTGTTGTGCTGTGCATGGGGCCGTTCAACTACCCACTTAACGAAACATTCACGACACTGATACCCGCTCTCATCATGGGCAACACAATACTATTCAAACCACCGAAATTAGGCGTGCTGTTGCTCACCCCACTCCTCAACGCTTTCCATGAAGCTTTTCCTGCAGGGGTTGTAAACACCATATACGGTCGCGGCAAAGAGGTCATAACCCCAATTATGGAATCAGGAAAAGTTGACGTGCTGGCATTCATAGGCTCAAGCAAAGTGGCCGACCTGCTGAAAAAAGAGCACCCGCATCCACACCGTCTGAAATGCGTTTTGGGGCTTGACGCGAAAAATCCGGCAATAATTCTCAAAGATGCCGATATTGATACAGCAGTGAAAGAGACACTGCTCGGCTCACTCTCATTCAACGGGCAACGCTGCACCGCATTGAAAATAATATTTGTGCATGAGAGCATTGTCGAGACATATCTCAAAAAATTATCGGAAGCGGTAGAGAATCTCAAAATCGGTCTTCCATGGGAAGATGGTGTGAACATAACGCCATTAGCTGAAGCAGGCAAACCAGATTATCTTGCTGAACTTATCAGCGATGCCGTATCCAAAGGGGCTTCTATTGTCAACCCCAACGGCGGGAAACGTTACAAGTCCCTGTTTTTCCCTGCTATCCTCAGAAATGTTAACGATTCGATGAACATATACAGGGAAGAGCAATTCGGGCCGGTAATTCCTGTAGTAACTTTCAAAAACGTGAATGAGCCCCTCAACTATGTAATCGGGTCAAATTACGGCCAGCAGGCATCAATATTCGGAAAAGATAGCGGACAGATAGCACATCTTATTGACATTTTAGTGAATCAGGTATGCCGCGTAAACATCAACGCCCAATGCCAGCGCGGACCCGACATTTTCCCGTTCACCGGACGGAAAGACTCAGCCGAAGGCACGCTTTCCGTTTCCGATGCTTTACGCGTTTTCTCTATAAGGACATTAGTTGCCACAAAAGAGACTGACCTTAACAAATCTATTCTTACTGAAATTGTCAAAGACAACAAGTCAAAATTCTTAAACACCGACTTCATATTTTAATTATAAACTAAAACAACACGATATATTTTATGACAAAAGAAAGAATACTCGGACTATTCCTAACAATTATATCAATAAACTTATTTGCCCAGCTATCGCAGCCGACACTAAGCTCACCTGGCAATGGCAGTACAGTTTCAAACATAAGTGTATCATTGCAATGGTCAAGCTTGGGCTCTTCTGGTTATAATTATGATTATCAATACGATACATTACCAACTCTTAACTCTTCCATCGTGGTGAAAGGCAACACCACATCAAATAGTGTAACCATCCCTACTCTCTATTTTGGCTGCACATACTATTGGCGCATCAAGGGACACAATTCATCAGACGACTCCCCATGGTCAGCTGTATGGAGCTTCCAAACTCCCGCTTTTCCCACCCCAACTGCACCAACTGACGGCAAAATTCTCACAACCGAATACACGACCCTGAAATGGAACACTATCACGGGGTGCACGCACTACGACTACGTATTAGACACGTGCGCGGCACTAAACTCACCTGTCAGGATAGAAAACAGCATAACAACAAATTCCGTATCATGCAAAGCATTGAGATATGGTAAAACATATTATTGGAAAGTGCGGGCAAGACATGCCACAGACACGTCACAATGGTCACCAGTACAAAGATTCACCACACCTGCTTCCGTAACCCTGTCAAGTCCGAGCAACAACTACTCTTCAACGAGCATGAGCTTCACCTTCTCATGGTCAAGTATCAGCAACAGCACATACTACCAATTTGAATGTGACACGACAACCAATTTCGATTCTCCGCTTTTATACAAAAACGGCACAAGCAGCAACAGTCTCACAACCACCACCTTGCATTACGCCAAAACCTATTACTGGCACGTGCGTGCCTGCAACGAAAACGACACGAGTGCATGGTCAGCAATATACACGTTGTTCACGCCCACACGGCCAAATTTAAGCTCACCTGCCAACTACAGCGCACTGTCCTCGTTGTGCACAACTGTATCGTGCACAAGCATTGCTTCAAGCACAGGCTACATTTTTGAGTGCGACACCGCGCCAGGATTCAACACTCCCGCACTACTCAAAGCCACAGAGACGACGTACAGCCACAATTTTCCCTCTTTATATTATGGCAAAACACACTTTTGGAGAATATGCGCATACACTTCATCCGACACTTCCGACTGGTCGTTGACAAGGCAGTTCACTACTCCCGCCGCCCCGACACTCTCAACCCCTGCCGACAACTCTGCATTAACACAAATGAAGACTACTTTATATGGCAAAGCCTTAAGTTGCAGCGACGGATATATTTTCGAGACAGACACCACATCAGGATTCTCTTCAGCAGCAAAACTCACATACACCAAAACCTCTACGAGCTGCGCTGTTTCGAACTTATATTACGGCAAAACCTACTATTGGAGAATGAAAGCTTACAACTCCCTTGACACCTCAGCATGGTCAACAGCATACAGATTCACCACACCTGCTGCAATATACCAGACTTCGCCAGCAGACGGCAGCGCAATGACAGCGGTTTCAATCACCCTGCAATGGAATACGCTCACCGGCTCGACATATTACTACGTCGAATGCGACACCTCTCAAAGTTTCAACTCCCCATTGCACATAACCGACAGCATAAACGGCAGCAGCAAAACCATTCTTTTCCATTATGGTAAGACATACTATTGGAGAGTAAAAGCATGCAATGAAAACGACACAACCCAATGGTCGCTGCCGTGGTCATTCACCACACCAGCGGCAGTGACACTGTCAAGTCCTGCAGACTATTACCAGAACACCACGCTGAGCGCCTCACTTTCATGGTCATCAATTTCAGGGACAAGCAAATACGAGGCACAATGGGACACCTCTGCCAGCTTCAACTCACCTCTGCTCGGCTCCGGCACCACGACAAGCACATCAAAAAGTGCGTCAGTGCTCCACTATGGAAAAACATACTTTTGGCGTGTCAGGGCGATGAACGCAGTTGACACCTCGGCATGGAGTCTTGTCAGACATTTCATGACGCCCAGCTCATTCAATCTATCTTCTCCAAGCGACAGTTCAGCAATAGCAAATGTAAAGGCCACATTAAGCTGGAAATCAATATCCTGCGACCAGTACATTTGCCAATATGACACAAATGCCTACTTCAGCTCACCTGCCATTCAGACCATAGCAACAACAACGACATCGTGTACGGCAAGTGATTTGTATTATGGTACACGATACCATTGGCGCGTGGCGGCGGTCAGCAGCGTTGACACTTCTGCGTGGACAGCAGCATGGACATTCACCACGCCTGCGTCAGTAACGCTTAAGAGTCCTGCCGACAACTCAACCATTAACGCAAACACACAAAAACTGACTTGGAACACATTCACAGGAAACACATACTATGACTACCAGTACGACACGACGCCAAATTTCAACTCAACAATGTTATATACCGCCTCGTGTTCAAGCGGCACCAGTGCTGTAACCGTTTCAAATCTCATGTTCTGCACCACATACTACTGGAGGGTACGCGCCCGCAACAACAACGACATTTCACAATGGTCAGCGCCATGGCAATTCACCACCTCATGCGGTGCACTCCCAACCTCCCCTACTAACGGCGACACCATTTCCAACGTCAATCCATCTTTGCAATGGCAAAGCATCTCCGGTGTGTCGAACTACCAAATAGAATGTTCCACCGACAGCACATTCACATCACTTGACTTCAGCACAACAACTTCAAGCACTTCATACTCAATTTCACCTCTTTACTATGGTACGACATACTATTGGCGAATAAGGTCATGCGGCACGAATGACACCACTGCATGGACATCCGCATGGTCGTTTACCACACCAGCGACAGTAAAATTGAAAAATCCGGCAGACAGCACCACAATCTCCTCCTTATCCCAATCAATCGGATGGTACACGATAAGCGGCTCAACATCATACCTATACCAATATGACACTGTTCCAAGCTTTGACTCCCCATATCTCGTAAAAGGAAGTCGCAGCAGCAGCTATTCAACTGCAAGCGCCACTTCATTCCGCTACGAAAAAACAATCTATTGGAGAATTAAAGCCTGCAACAGCGTGGACTCATCAGAATGGTCCGCAACATGGCGGATTCTCACGCCAGGACCTGTAAAACTCAGTTCTCCGACTGACAGTTCGACAATTTCCGGAGTAACAACCACCTTGTCGTGGAACTCATTAGTCAGTGTTTCAACATACCAATACCAATACGACACGACACCGAATTTCAATTCGCAATACTTGGTACAGGGCACACGCTCAAGCAGTTACACCACCATGACCGCTGCCTCGTTAAAATTTGGTGCGACATATTATTGGCGCGTGCGTGGCTGGAGAAGCGGCGACACGACTTCGTGGTCAAAACCTTGGTGCTTCTCCACCGGCAACAATATCAGCCTCACAAGTCCCGCTGACAATTCATATCTCAACAAAGTATCGTCAAGTTTCAGTTGGTCATCAATACAAGGGGCCACCTCATACCAATTCGCCATTGACACAACTATAACATTCACATCACCTTACAAAAATTTGAAGACATCAACAAGCACAAGCTACACATTCTCAAATCTTCTCTATGGTGAAAAACATTATTGGAAAGTGCGCGCCATCAACGGGATCGACACCTCAGCGTGGTCAGCGACTTGGAGCTTCACCACGCGCGACACAGTGACACTAACCTCCCCTAACGACTATACATCCTTATCACAACTGAGCACGACATTGCAATGGGGCACAATTTCAGGAAGCAAGAACTACATATATCAGTGCGACACCACCATACAATTCAACTCACCATTCCTCATAACAGGCTCCACTACCTCATCAAGTGTATCCGTTTCTTCACTCGGATATGGCAAGACATACTATTGGCATGTCAGGGCATTGAATGACGTTGACAGCTCCACGTGGTCGGCAAGCTGGCATTTCACGACTCCGTCATCCGTTACACTCACAACCCCTGCAGACAGTTCAAGCATTGCAGGCTGCTACACCACATTATATTGGAACACCATCAGCGGCAGCACACAATATGAATACTGTATTGACACAACACCGCTATTCAATTCACCGCTCCTCATTGACACAACACGCACCAACGGGCACGTGCTTGTGGATGAGCTCAAATTCAACACTACATATTATTGGCGGGTCATAGCAATTAACAGTACGGACACTTCAGTCTGGTCGGTAATTTGGAGTTTCACCACAGCCTCAGGGGTAACATTGAGTTCACCGGCAGACAACACAGCATTAAGCGAGACATCCACAACTATTACATGGAATGCCCTAAACGGGAGCTCCTATTACGATTACGCAATAGACACATCAGCACAGTTCAACTCGCCCGCACTTAACATCAGCACAACATCAAACACCAGCGCAACCATCAATCCGATGTATTATGGGGTAACATACTATTGGAAAGTCAGAGCAAGAACGCTTGCCGACACTACACAATGGAGTCAGTACTGGTCGTTTACGACACCTGCAGCAGTAACCCTCAAAACCCCGACCGACATGACTTCAATCTGCAGCACATCAAGGACAATTTCGTGGTACAGCATCAGCGGCTCAACAGGCTACATCTACCAGTGCGACACATCTTCAAACTTCAACTCACCCATACTTTTCACCGGAGACGTTACAAGCACCTCAAAACAAATATCACCTGTCTTATACGGGAACAGATACTATTGGCGTGTGTGTGCATACAACAGTATCGACACCTCAGCATGGTCAGCCGTCTGGTCATTTGACAACTGCGCCAGCTTAAGCGCACCGACATTAATATCTCCAGCAAACCTAAGCACAAACATTCCATTAAACGGGCAGCTGTTCCAATGGAGTGCCGTAAGCGATGCCACCGACTATGAGCTGCAATACAGCACAAGCAACAACTTCACTACATACACAACTATAAGCACCACCACACAAAGCGCTGTTATAAACGGATTATCATTAGGCACAACATACTATTGGCGTGTCAGGGCAAGGAACTCAAGCGGCAATTCATTATGGAGCAGCACATGGCAGTTCACCACAAAATTCGACCACCATTTCAGCTATCAGACAGTGGACACTTGCAGCAGCTATAACTGGCACAACCACACATACAACTTAAGCGGGACTTATTATGACACCACGTTAATTGCCCCTGGCATTGACAGCATTGAAGTGCTTACTCTCATAATACACCCGTCATACAACAAGACATTACCTGTAACAGCATGCAAATCATTCTATTGGAACGGTACGACATACACACAATCAGGAAACTATTCAAAAACATTCCAAACCGTTGACGGCTGCGACAGCATAATTACCATTGTGCTCACTATAGAAAACATGGAAGCCACAACAAGCTATAATTCAGCCACAAACACCCTCATCTGCCATAATGACAGCGTCTCCTACCAATGGATTGACTGCAATACAAACTCACCTGTCAACGGCGCAACAAACTCCACTCTCATTCCCACCCAAAGCGGGAAATATGCCGTAATAATAACCTCTGCAAACTCATGCTCAGACACAAGCGATTGCACAGAAATCACATTGACTTCTGTAAAAGACCTATACACAGATGATATAATCTGCCAGCCTAACCCCACAAGCGGGACAATTACAATCACCGGAATACACCAAGGTGATAAAATAGCACTCTACGACATGGTTGGCAAATGTATAACAACCACAATAGCGATGCAAGAGAGTTTGATATTCAATATGGATAATCTTCAAGATGGCATCTACTTCATATCTGTTGAATCATATTACAATGACAGCAGACATAAGACCATAAAGAAAATTATAAAGGAATAATTCCGCAGAATTATTCCTTCCTTTCTTTTTGGAAGGGATAGTTGAAAAATGGGGAAAGATATTCGTCAAGGGGCACGAATAATTCGCTCTTAGCTCTCTTTTTACTTCCACAAATAAATCAAAGGTGCGATTGCTGAATAACGGTGAAATAAAAAAGAAAAACTTTCGGAACAGCCTGTAGCAGCAACAA
>JAGCRI010000056.1 GCA_017964755.1 Bacteroidales bacterium
CGGAAACTCGCCAACCTCGACCAGAGCAAACTCAAATGGGGTTGACCTGAACCGCTCGTACCCCGGTCCTAACATGAACATCTCTAATCTTGAGCCTGAAGTGGCAGCAATGGTCGCATTTGCAGGTAACCACCGCTTCGTGATGTCAGCTAACTATCACGGTGGCAGCGAGTTAGCAAATTATCCTTGGGACACATGGGCATCTTCAAAAAAGAGACATGCCGATGATGCATGGTGGGCTTACGTATCGAGACTTTACGCTGACACAGTACACTCACACTCAACAAATTACTACTTCTATGATATGAACAATGGAATAACTTTTGGCGGCGACTGGTACGTTGTTGACGGCTCACGGCAAGATTACATGAACTACAAACAGCACTGCCGCGAGATAACGATGGAAATATCCACTCAAAAAGCTCCATCGTCAAGCGATGTTGACAAATTCTGGCAATATAACCGCCAAGCCATGCTCAACTACATAGAAGAGGCCGGACACGGTTTCCACGGAGCCGTCACCGACATCACGACAGGCAAAGCGATAGAGGCAACCGTCTTCATCAACGGGCACGACTCGTTAAACTCGGAAGTCATCACCTCCACCGACAGCATCAACTACTTCCGCCCAATAAAAGGGGGCACATACTCCGTCACTTTTTCGGCTGAAGGCTACTGCTCCGAAACCACCGAAGTAACTACGACAGACGGCGCGTCAGTACGCCTTGACATGGCTCTGTGGCCGCTTCCATGCGACTCCACAACCACGCCCATCGACACTACCGACCCCGTGATTGACAACCCCGACAGCACCTCAATCACTGACTTCCAAATTGCCAACACCATAACAATCTACCCCAACCCGGCAAAAGAAAAGATTTTCATAAAAGGCAATATTTCATCGCAAAAAATTCATTACCAATACTTTGACATTTACGGAAAATTAATTTCAGAAGGTGAGACACAACCCGAAAAAGCCATCGAACTCAACTCACTCCCGGCAGGAATCTACTTTTTGAGAATCAAAACCGAAAAACAGGGACAAAAAACTTTCAAAATCATAAAACAATAACCTGATGAAGCGGGTAATTCTCTCAGTTACAAACGATTTAGTCACAGACCAGAGATTGGAAAAGGTTTGTGATTTTCTCGTAAGTAACGGTTTTGAAGTTCTGCTTGTCGGGCGGCGCTACAGAAACAGTCCCTCTCTTGAACCTCGCAAATACGCAACAAAACGTCTGCACCTGATTTTCCGCAAAGGGTTCGCTTTTTATGCTGAATACAATCTCAGGCTCTTCTTCTATCTTCTTTTCAAAAAATGTGACATATTAGTAGCCAATGATTTAGACACATTACTACCCAATTTTCTCGTAAGCAGAATACGAAAAAAAAAGATAATTTACGACAGTCATGAATATTTTTGCGGGCTGCCGGAATTGGAAGGGCGACCCTTTGTAACAGCATTTTGGAAAAAAATAGAACGTTTCTGTTTTCCGCGTCTGCCCGAAGTTACAACTGTAAGTAGTTCAATAGCTGAAATTTACGACAAAGAATACCCACAGCGCAACAATAAAGTGAAAGTTGTGAGAAACTTTCCACGCCGCAACAAGCCTGCTTTGACAGAGACACGCGCGACACTCGGCCTGCCTGAAGACAAAAAACTGATTGTGATGCAAGGTGCTATAAACAAGGACAGAGGAGCAGAGGAGCTGATATTGGCGATGAAAGAGACCGACAACGCACTGCTGCTCATCATAGGGAACGGAGATGTAATTCCGCAACTGAACAAACTTGTTGATAACGAGAATCTCTCAGAGAAAGTGAAATTCATACCAAGACTCACACCAGAGCGATTATTCCAACACACAACTCACTGTGACTTAGGATGTTCTTTAGAAAAGAACACGAATGCAAACTACCGCTATGCCCTCCCAAACAAGCTTTTCGATTACATAAGAGCGGGCATACCTGTCTTGGTCTCTGACCTTCCTGAAATGAAAAAAATAATTGCTGAGAGCCAAGTCGGTGAGACGATAACGAGCCACAGTCCAAGCGACATCGCCGCTTCAATAAACTCATTATTCACTGATACACAAAGATATAACAGTTACAAACAAAACACCAAAGCAGCTGCGGAAAAATATTGTTGGGAAAACGAAGAAGCCGTTTTACGCCAAGTTTACGGAATCTGAGCCACCATAAACAAAAAAGCCGGCACTGGAAAATGAACCGGCAAAGTCAGTGGAGAATAACGGATTCGAACCGTCGACCCCTTGATTGCGAACCAAGTGCTCTACCAGCTGAGCTAATTCCCCTTCTTCTATTAAAAATCAAGAGCCACTTCGCGGATTCGAACCGCGGACCTACGCATTACGAATGCGTTGCTCTACCAGCTGAGCTAAAGTGGCTTTTGCGGGTGCAAAAATAACATTTTTTTTGTTACGCACCCGATATGTCTTAAAATTTACGCTGAACTCGCTTCATTGTAAGCTCTTTCTGCGACCACGGACTATAGTGCGCCGAAGGGTTGACGATAGTTATGACTTCGCTTTCCTCATCGTGCATACCGTTGAAATATAGGTGTAACGCCATAGAAATTGCAGCAACTTCCTCGCCTGTTATGCCTTCCTCTTCCACCTCTTCGGCTGGGGCTACAGCAGTAGCACCACTCGTCTGCGCGGCTGGATCAGCAGTTTTCCTGCTCTTTGCACGGCTTACTTTACCGAATACCTTCAACATGCAGAAAATAAGTATCAGAGCAGAAAAGACAACACTCATTGAAATTATGGCAAGTCCTATGCCGTATGGATCGTCCTGTTTAAGCATTTCTGCTTTTGAACGACCGACAGTGACATTGTTCGTAGAACCGGGTGTAAACTGTTCCAAATAAGTGATATCTGCCCCTCCATCTTCAACACGGCCGTATGAGACTGCCGAATCGCGCAGTGCCACATCATATTCCATAATATCAATGAGGGTCTTACCATTCGAACTGATAAGTGCGATATAGTTGGTGCGCGAAACCGAAGGGTCGAAATTGACGTGGAAAGTTCCGTAAAGCGGCGAATTATCCATGTAGAAGACGATGGTGCTGCGCTGGTCAATCAGAGTTTTGGGATCACCTTTCGGGATATGGTACCAATGCGCCTTCCCCGTACCATCAGCCAAACCGGTTGTATCATCGGTGAGATAGCACTCCTGTATATTGACACTATTGTATGCTGTGTTGAAAATTTCAACCCACGGCACACGCCTGCCGTATTCATCCACATAATTGGAATCGTTCTTTATCAGTATCTCATTAATTCTTAAATCAGTAACTTGCTGGCCATAAAGAGACAAGCCTAAAAATGAAAGAATTAAGCAATATAAAATTCTTGAAATGTTTTTCATATATAATAATGTATAAAAAAGGTCAAATTACAAAGGCAGGTTATCGTGTTTCTTCGCAGGATTTTCCAAACGTTTGTTTTTAAGTGATTCGAGGGCACGGATAACTCTGAAACGTGTGTTGCGTGGTTCAATAACGTCGTCAATATAGCTGTATTTAGCTGCAACATACGGATTTGCAAACACATCGCGATATTCCTGTTCTTTCTCTGCTATAAATTCAGCCTGCTTTTGAGGATCTTCTATAGCTTTGATTTCCTTGCTCTTAAGCACTTCAACTGCGCCCTTGCCGCCCATAACAGCGATTTCTGCAGTCGGCCACGCATAGTTGATGTCACCGCGCAGGTGTTTCGAGCTCATCACGATATAAGCGCCGCCGTACGCTTTGCGCAGGATAACGGTAACTTTCGGCACTGTGGCTTCGCCGTATGCGTACAGAAGTTTTGCACCATGCAGGATTATGCCGCCGTACTCCTGACCGGAACCCGGAAGGAAGCCCGGAACATCTTCTAACGTGACAATCGGAATATTGAACGCATCGCAGAAGCGGACAAAACGCGCACCCTTACGAGAAGCGTTGATGTCGAGGCAGCCCGCCAAATATTTCGGCTGGTTTGCAACAACACCGACAGACATTCCATTGAAACGAGCAAAACCTATGACTATGTTTGGAGCATAATTCGGCTGAATTTCCAAGAACTGCCCGTTGTCAACAATAGCGGTAATCACATCCTTAATATCGTAAGGTTTGTTCGGATTATCGGGGATAATTTCGTTGAGGCTGTCTTCCAAACGGTTGATTGGGTCTTCGCAAGGAACATACGGAGGAACTTCCATATTGTTTGAAGGAAGATAGCTGATAAGTTCGCGGAGCAGTGCTATTCCTTCCTGCTCGTTATCAACTGAGAAATGGGCAACACCGGATTTTGAAGAGTGGACAGAAGCGCCGCCGAGGTCTTCAACAGTAATATCCTCGTGAGTTACAGTCTTCACAACCTTCGGCCCTGTAACAAACATATAGCTTGTATTCTTCGCCATCATAATGAAGTCTGTGAGGGCTGGAGAATAGACCGCGCCACCGGCACACGGACCGAAAATGACAGAGATTTGAGGAATAACGCCCGAAGCCTCAATGTTGCGCTGGAAAATCTCGCCGTAGCCTGAAAGACTGTTCACGCCTTCCTGAATACGTGCTCCGCCGGAATCGTTAAAGCCGATAACCGGTGCCCCGACTTTCATAGCCTGATCCATCACTTTGCAGATTTTCTGGGAAACGGTCTCAGAAAGGGAACCGCCGAAAACAGTGAAATCCTGTGAAAAGACATAAACCAAGCGGCCATCTACCGTACCATAACCGGTGATCACGCCGTCAGACAAAAATTTGTCCTTCTCCATTCCGAAATTTGTGCACCTGTGAGTCACAAACATATCAAACTCCTCGAAACTCCCCTCATCGAGGAACATCAGGATTCGCTCACGGGCCGTATATTTCCCTTGTGAATGCTGCTTTTCTATCCTTTTTTCTCCCCCCGCCAAACGCGCCTTAGCACGCAATTCCAACAATTCATTGATTTTTTCCTGCATTTTCATAATTGCAAAGTTCGTTATTGAAAAATGTGTTATTATATTTAATTATCTAATTATCAAGTATTTATTTTTTTACATAGACTTTTGCAAAGATAGTCATTTTTTCAATTAAATATTATTAAGAAAAAAAAATGACAAAAAGAAAACGTAATTATATTTTTTATTGTAATTTTGCAAGCGAAAAAAATATTAACCTAAAAATAAAAGACATGAAAAATTTTAAAATTATTGCTTTAGCTTTTATAGCATGCACAATGCTTTTCTCTTCATGCAAGAAGGGTGAACAAACAAAAACAGCTATGCTTTGCTACAAATATGGTTGGGTTCTCGAATCAGCCACAACATCTCCGGCATACGCTCTCTCAAACAACACATTCTGCACTGACCTTATGACAGAAGGCTATCTTAATGAATGCGAACTCGACGACATCCTCACATTC
>JAGCRI010000057.1 GCA_017964755.1 Bacteroidales bacterium
GACGGAATCGGTGACATTACGGCAGATGAGGTTTCTGTAACTGCATACCCGAATCCGGCGAGCGACCACATCGACCTTCGCATTGAATCGGCCGGCGCATACACCAATTCACGCTATCAGCTCTACGATGTCATCGGCCAATTGGTTACTGACGGCAAAGTTGAAGGCGAAGTTACGCGAATCGGCACGGCGCAGCTTGCTCCGGGCACCTACTTCCTGCGCGTAATCCTCGCCGATGACGACATCAGGACTATAAAGGTGGTGAAGAGGTAATCTTAACATAACATGCAAAAATCAAAGGAGGCAAAGTTTAAATTTTGCCTCCTTTTTTATCTAAAAGTATCATCATTATTCTATATTATAACCTAATCAAAAAAAATTTCATTGTTAATAATCCATAAAATTTGAATAGCACATAAAATTTTCTTTATCTTTGCAACGTTGTATTTATTGAATTTTTGAGCCGATGGCATGATGGCATATAACAATGGACATTTAACATGAAAAAAACAGCATTTATGGCAATTATAATCCTGATGTCATACATGGGATTTGCCTCAGAACCTTTGGACACAAAGAACCTTGTTCCTGCAAAAAATGTGGAAATCCAATTTTCAGCCGTCAGCGGTGATGTTGACTGCAGTGATGGTGTGAGTTACGAAGTTTACTGGTATTCAACTTTAGAAGAGTATGTAGTAAAATTCTTCAACAATACGAGTTCATACGTAAGCATAACATACCAGTACAGGGTAAAAGACAGTTCCACAAGCAGTCACTGGAGAAATGGATATGCAGGTTGCACGGCAGGCGGCACCTCCGACAAAAACCCTGCTGGCGAATGGGGCGACGTGCGCAACGTTGAATACGAATAATATTAACAATCAAGCATTTACACATTTAAATTTTTAAAAGATAATCATGAAAAAAACATTGCTGACCATTGTCATCACACTGATGGCATTTTGCAGTTTTGCACAGTGGACGACCACTGCTGAAGGCACAAAAGAATTAATTCTCGACCAAAACGGCGATATACGCCTTGTAGAGCAAAAAGACAGCTCATACGACCTTGTTTTCAGCACCACTGACAGCAGATTTGATTACGCCCAATATTTCAAACTTGGGAAAAGCAAAGAGGAAGCTCTCCAGAAAGCCGAAATGCTGAAAGATGCAATCAATAATAATGATGTGGAAAAAGTGAACGGGAAAGACGCTGCCGGCATAGACCACCAATTCAAAGTTGACAAGCCAGAAGGCGCAAAAGAGCCGATTCTGTTAGGGCACACAGCCAAAGCAAAAGGCATTTGGGTACTTAATCTTGAAACAATCCAAAAAGCCATTAAAGCGCTAAAATAGGCTATCGGTATAATTCAACTTTTGATATTCAAATTATGTGTATTTTTGCACCTGCAAAAGTCTGCAAGGAAACACATGGCTCCGTAGTTCAGTTGAATAGAATGTCAGATTCCGGTTCTGAAGATCGCGGGTTTGAGTCCCGCCGGGGTCACTAAAAACGACAAAACATTACCATGGCAAACAGAAACGATACGGTTTGCGCAATCTCAACGCCCCAAGGAATTGGGGCGATTGCCGTTATCAGGGTTTCAGGACCTGACGCCCTCCACTACTCTTCCAAACTTTTCAAAAAAAGTTCCTCTTTCGACAATCTCAAAAACAACATTGCTAAATATGAGGAGATATATGACAAAGAGCAGCTTATCGATCAAGTTATTGTTGTCAAGTATTTCGCACCGCATTCATATACAGGCGAAAACATGGTGGAAATTTCCTGCCACGGCTCACATTTCATAATAAAAAAAATACTTGAAATGCTAATTCAGGCTGGCTGCCGCAGTGCTGAAGCGGGCGAGTTCACAATGAGGGCTTTCATGAACAGGAAACTTGACCTTCCACAAGCGGAAGCCGTCTCTGACCTCATCAACTCACAGACAGAAGCCTCTCACAAACTTGCAATAAAACAACTAAAAGGTAACATTTCCAAGAAATTGGAAGAATTGCGTCTGAAGTTTGTAGATTTGGCGTCTATGCTGGAGTTAGAACTCGATTTCAGCGAAGAGGATGTGGAGTTTGCCGACAGAACACAGTTATTGCAGCTACTCTCTTCAATAAAGAGTGAAGTGAATAAACTTATAGATTCATACAAACTTGGCAATAACCTTAAAAACGGCATTCCAGTCGCAATTGTTGGCGAACCGAATGTGGGGAAATCAACATTGCTGAACATTCTGCTTGACGAGGATCGCGCCATTGTTTCAGAAATTCCTGGCACCACCCGCGACACAATAGAGGAAGTGATAACACTCGACGGCATCTCCTTCCGTTTCATTGACACTGCAGGACTCCGTAATTCCGACAATGCAATAGAGAGAATCGGTATAGAAAGATCATACAAGGCCATAGAAAACGCAGAAATTGTCCTTTGGCTTTTTGACAGCTCTACCGGTATGCCTTCACACGATAATATTGAGAACATTTCAAAGAGAACCTGTTTAGAAGGGAAGAATATTATTTTCATCGGGAATAAGATTGATAAAATTAAAGACCAACTCACAGAAACCGTTTTTCAAGGGCATCCACTCATATACATCTCAGCAAAGGAGTACAAAAATATTAACCAACTTTTAAAGTTGATCACAGACGCATGCCATATTAATCAACTGAATGACAACACCATCCTTACAAACGTCAGACATTACGATAACCTTTTGCGAGTAAATGAGACTATTGCTGTAATAGAAAAGTCGATAGCTTCTGCACTGCCTACTGATATTATCGCAATTGATGTGCACGCTGCACTTGAAGCAATCGGTGCAATAACAGGCACCGTTGCAAATGAAGATATTTTGAACAATATTTTCGGCAAGTTCTGCATCGGAAAATAATTTTGGGTATAAAATATCACTGAATTTATGGATAGAAAACGGATTGCAGAAATAAAGAAATTACAAATGAAAAAATACCGCGATGAAAGCGGGCTTTTTATAGTTGAAGGCCGTAAATCCGTATCAGATCTGCTAAACTCTCAGATGAAGACGGTTGCCGTTGCAGCGAATGCCGAGTGGATAGAGAAATACGGTGCAAGCATTCCAAAAGAAATCGAAATGATTGAAACCAACTGCAAGGAGATGGAGCGCATAAGTGCGCTGAAAAATCCTCAGGAGGTTCTTGCCATCACCACAATACCGCACTTCGACATCGCCACCATAAAGTCCACCACCCCTATCCTTGTTCTTGATGGAATAAGCGATCCTGGCAACATGGGAACAATCATGCGCACCGCCGACTGGTTCGGAATCACCGACATCGTCTGCTCCAACGATACAGTAGAATTTGCAAATCCCAAAGTAGTTCAGGCTTCAATGGGCTCATTCTGCCGCGTGAAAGTCTTCTACACCAACCTTTGCAATTTTCTTAAAACACAGCAAAACAGAAACATTTACGGAACCTTTTTGGAGGGGACTCCTATACAAAAGACTATTTTCAAAGAAAATGACATTATTGTCATCGGCAACGAAGGCAACGGCATTTCTGAAGAGGTTGCGGCATTGGTAAACAGCCGCATTCACATACCGGCAAATCAAGGCAACGGCGCCGAATCACTCAACGCCGCAATTTCAACAGGAATCGTGCTTTACCAATTCAGACAAAGCTTATAAAATCCACCGCCACAACTATCGCAATATATTGTAAATTAAAATTTCATCGCTGTAATTTGTTCTTCAGAGAATCCTGTGGCTTTCGCGACATCTGAAACGGAAATGCCAAGCTTCAGCAAATTGCGGGCGGTTTTTAGCAGCGCTTCTTCTCTTCCTTCCTCTTTCCCTTTTTTCACGCCGGCCTTGTAGGAGGCTTTGGCGGCGAGTTCCTTGGCATATTCTATCGCGGTCTGCACCTCCTCGTATTCTAAAACGCTTTTCTCGTAACTTTCCTTTTCCATTTTGCTCAGTTTTGATATCCTGCATTCGTCAAGCAGCGTCTGGAAGAC
>JAGCRI010000058.1 GCA_017964755.1 Bacteroidales bacterium
GCAATTAAAAAAACAAACAGAAGCCGTATAAATTTCCCCATATTACCAGAATAATTATAAATAATTGAACACCAATTATTTGAAGACTAAAGATTTTTAACTATAAGAGTAGCGTTAGTGCCGCCGAAGCCAAATGAATTTGATAGGAACATATCGAAATGTTTTGAGACACGCTGGCTGGGGATATTCAGTTTTGCGGAATCCTCATCAGGGTTTTCAAAGTTAAGGTTAGCCGCGATGAAGTCATTTTTCATCATCAGCATTGAATAAACCACCTCGCTGGCACCTGCCATCCACATTTCGTGGCCTGTCTGCGACTTGGTTGAAGTAACCTCAGGCTTATAGTCGCAGAAGACTTCTGCAATAGCCTTCGCCTCATTTTTGTCGCCGACCGGAGTGGAAGTGGCGTGGGCGTTGATATAACCTATCTCGCGAATATCGATGCCGGCCTCGCGGATTGCCATCTGGAGCGAGCGGCTGGGGCCTTCGACATTAGGCACCGAAATATGGTCGCCGTTTGAAGAGAAGCCGTAGCTTAAAATCTCAGCGATAATAGGTGCGCCGCGCTTCACCGCCGAATCATAACTCTCGATGATGACCGTAGCCGCGCCGCCGCCCGGAACCAAACCGTCCCTGTCGCGGTCAAATGGGCGGGATGCCTTTGTTGGTTCGTCTTCGCGCATGGAAAATGCGCTGATACCGTCAAAGCTGCCTATTGAGTAAGGGTTGACCTCCTGCGCACCGCCGCACACCACACAATCCTGAAGACCGTTACGGATGAGCAACGCACCCAGGCCAATCGCGTGGGAGCCGCTTGCGCACGCCCCCGACACAGTCAGATTTATCCCCCTCAATTTGAAAATGCAGCCGAGATTCATCGTCACCGTTGAGTTCATCGACTGAAAAATCGCGCCGGAGCCGATAAGCGTTGTGTTTTTCTTCTCGCGCATTGTATCAACGCTCTTCACAACAGCATCAGCAGTGCTATCGTTACCATAGAGCAAGCCAACCTCGTGCGAGTCGAGCCACTCCTGATCAATGCGGGCGTTCTTCAGAGCCTCGGCAGTTGCCACGTATGCGTATTTTGCCTGTTCAGGCATAAATGCGCGCTGGTTGCGGCTCAAGACACCCTTCAAGTCGGGGACATCCAAGTGCGCAGTCAGTGCCGAGCGAAATCCCATTTCTTTACTTACAGGGTCGAAGATAATGCCCGACTTGCCGTTATACAACGAGTCACGCACCTCATCAAGTGATTTTCCCAAGCATGAATAAATTCCCAAACCAGTGATAACAACTCTTTTCATAGACAATATTTTCAAAATAGTTTTAACATTTTCAGTCAATCAACGAGCGCAAAAATTGCAATGCAAAGATAAACAAAAAAACGATATGGGAGGAGCGGTATTTCATTCCGTTTCTTCTTGCAATCCTTTCGGATATTCGCAACACCAATATTTATGTGATTGTAATGAAAGCGCAGGTTATCGTTCCACCACCTTCCAACCTTCAATCTTGCGTGTCACCGAAGAGAAGTTAACGCCGATTTTGTACAGTTTGCGAGGGTCGTGTGCAAAAGGCACGGCGTAGCCTTTTTCCTCTATCTGCGCCAACGCCGCCTCCACTGATTTGTCAAGTTTAAACTCAAATATGTAAATATAGTCCTTGGTCTGCAACAGCATATCCATACGCCCGTCTGAAGTGTGACGTTCCGTCTCCACATAAAAACCAACCATCTTGAATATCGTGGCCATCGCATTGTGGAAATACAACTCCGCCTCGCCCGCTATCCGATAGTTCTGGTCGGCAAGCATCGAATCCAAACGCGACATAAATTTCTCCGGCTGTCCCTGACGAACCTCCAACACAAAATTCTTGATAAAAGATGCTGACTGCTCCGGCCGCACCGGCGTGTAAAATCTCAGCAGAAACCTTGTAAAGCCCTTATTCACTTCAAGATTCGGAAAATCCAACCTGTATGTGCCAAACTCAGGGTCATACTCCTTTATCGTCAGATAGCCGCTCTGATACAGCAGCGGAATCGGGTTGGTGTCTATTGCGTCCAAACTGCCCAACAGATCCGAAGTAACCTCCTCGCGTGTCAGGTTATCGAGATCGTAATTAGTCCGCTTCAGCGTCTCCACCAGAAATGTCGGCGTCCCCGTCTCAAACCAGAAATCGTTGAACTTCTCCTGTTTCAACGCATTCAGCAGGCTGAACGGATTATACATTCCTACTGAATTTGGGCTGAAATGGTAACCGTCGTAATTCTCCTTCAATAATTCATAACACTTTTCCTTACTTATTCCGTTACTATCCGCCATATCCGACACTTCAGCGTCAAGATTATCACGGATTTCATTTTCGGTCATGCCGCAAATCTCTGCAAATTCAGAAGACAAACTTATGTCCTCCAAATTATTCAAGTCGCTGAACACGCTGACTTTTGAAAATTTTGTAACGCCGGTGAAAAGTGCGAAACGTATGTATGCATCCATGGTCTTCGCCACACCGTAAACGGATTTCAGCTGATTGCGATAATCGTTCTGAAGTTCCTTATATCCAATAGTTTGCAAAAGAGGCTTGTCATACTCATCAACAAGAATCACCACTTTCTGACCTGTCTGTTCGTATGCGCGGCGGATTAAATTCTTAAATCTTTCCGGCAACGACTGATTCGTTGGGGCGAGACCATATTTATTCTCCTCGTATGCGAAGCTGGCATCCAAAAGAAGACTCAACGCCTCGGGATCGGTATATTTTGCAGCGTTCAGGTCGAGGTGCAGCACGGGATAAACGGTCCAATCCTGCTCCATCCGCTCGATAGCCAGCCCTTTAAAAAACTCCTTCTTCCCTTGGAAATAAGTTTTCAGTGTGGAAAGCAGCAGGCTCTTCCCGAAACGGCGCGGGCGGCTCAGAAAAAAATATTTTCCCGAATGAGCCAACTTATACACAAAAGATGTCTTGTCAACATAGAGACAATTCTCCTCCCTGATAGTTTCAAAAGTCTGTACGCCAATAGGATATTTCATAAAAAAACTTTTCTGCAAAGTTAAAGAAATTTATTAAATGATGAAATTTTTTGCGCAGAAATTGTGCTTGACAAACAACATCTGCAAATATTAAATGTATCTTTGTAGGCACGCTGTCTATCAACTTGCAGCAATAATTTAATTTACACAAACATTTATAACCTATTACGCATGAATTATTCTGATTTCACCAACCTATACTCATTGTCGAAGACTTTGAGATTTGAATTGAAGCCGATTGGCAAAACTGCAGAAACCTTCAAACAATGGCTTGAAGAAATGAAAAATACCGAACTGGTTGTTGACAATGACAGCAACTTGTTTGTGAAAGACAAGAAAATCAAAGAAGCTTACTTGGCAATTAAGCCAATAATGGACAAACTGCACGAGCAGTTTATTGAAAAGTCTTTGCTCTCCGACAAAGCGAAAGGAATCGATTTCTCGAAATACTATGAAGCATACAAAGAAAAAAACGTTTCGGGC
>JAGCRI010000059.1 GCA_017964755.1 Bacteroidales bacterium
AGGCGAAGTCGAATTATCATATAATTTTGCCAATGCCGGATTCAGATGCAATCCATGTGTCGGTTTGAAATGGGTATTTTAAAAGGAGACAGATAATTCCTATTGTTCTAACTTCGGATTTCAATCTTTCACGCAGCGGACGGAGAAAGATATTTGTTTGCCGCTACTAATTTGACCTGTAGAGGGGGAGTCGTATTTGATGAATGGGGCCATTACCCCAGAATCAGAGGCGTAGAAATAAGCGCCAGTTCCGAATTCTGTATATGAACCAAGGTAATATCCGGCTGGAACAGCACTGAAGTTTGATGAATTATTGGTGCTGAAGTCGTTGCCGACAGCACAGGCAACGCTACTTGTTAAAGACCACCCTGTTGTTGAGGCTAAAGCTTTGCTAATGTATGCGCTATTGTTATTGCAAAAACAGCTATTCTGGGTATGCAAATACTGTAGTAATTGCTGGAATTCGGCATAACTTGGCAAATGCCATCCGGTAGGGCAAATACCTTGTAATCCGCTTGGATTGGCTGATGAAGATGCACCCCTTCCAACAGCAGTCCAATTGTACAAATATCCGTAGGTTTGCACGTTATTGGAATTATTGTTAGGGTAGTATCTGTAAGCGACATTAGTGGAACTAATGCTTCCCAATGCTATAGATGTGCCGTCTGCGTATGAGGTTGTCTTTAAATTTTCTTTCATCCAGCATTGGGAACCAATTATTAATGTGTTATAGGTGTTCCCGTCGTAGTCTGTTACTGTGCCACATATAGTGGAAGCACCTGTTTTAAAAGTTATTTCGTTGCCGTATGCGGTTCCTGCTATATTTGTTGCGTATGCGCGGACATAATAAGTTGTATTTGGGCTTAAGCCTGTCATTGAGCTTATGAAATGCCCTGTGTTGAACCCGTCTGTGGTGTGGCTGTCAGTGCATAAAGGAGATGGCGTTACATTCCAGCAAATACCACTGACGACAAGCGCACAACCTCCGTCTGAAATAACAGTAACACCAGAAACAGCATTGTTGGGCGTGATACTTATAACGCTATCTGTAAGAACAATTGGAAGGGAATATGTGTTTACCGCTGCAGGTCGCCATTGTGGAATGTTGTTTGGAGTCATTGTAAGAACATCTCCAATTAGTCCGGCTGGTATAATGTGCCATGAAGAATCGGCGGTTTCCCAATACAATATGTCGCCTGTGTTTGTCCCAGCAGGTCGGTTTGATAAATTATTATAATCAGCATTGTTTGCATAATTTGCTGTATCTGAATAAACGGCAAAATATGATGTGTCGGATTTTGAGGCTTTGCCTGCAAAAAATGCGTATGGAACCGTTATGAGTTGCTGGGCACCATATATACTATAATTGCTTCCGCCTGCCGGGTCAATTTCCACGCGCAGATAATAGTCGTGGTGAGCCCAGTCAATATCTGCAAGAGTTTTTATGAAGAGTTGGGTGCCTGTCCCGATGCTGACAGAAAACAAGCCGTTGGCATTTGTTGTTGTAGAGTGTGTCTCTGCAAAGACAATCAAGCCATTGACACTATCTTGTGAGATGTTTATTTTCACGCCAACAAACTGGTTAACAACCAATTCGTTGTTATTGTCACGCACCACAGCCTGATATGTCATCTTTTGAGGCTGTGCTAAAATTGCAGATATTGATATAAAGAAAATTACAAAAAGTAATGCTTTTTTCATAATGTGTCAAAATAAAAACTGACAAATTTACAAAAAAAATTAATAATAGGAGGAATTTTTCTTCACAATTCTCACGTGGCTTGTTAGTCTTTCACGCAGCGGACAGAAAGCCCAGAGGTCTTAGAATAATCACCTTGATTCATATCAGCATCACCGACATATAAATAATTGAAATATGCGCTAGAAGAATTGTATTCAGTACTGCTCCATATATCAGCAAACTCGCCAAATGTACTATAATTTTTAAAGAAGCCAGCAGGCATTGCTCCAAAGCCTGTCTCGTCGTTAATTGAAGGATCATTTCCAACAGCGCATGTATTATTACTACTATTCCAACCAATTTTAGAAGCCAATGCTTTAGCAATATTAGTGTTGTTACACGTATATAATGGTTGAGCTCGGACATAATTAGTCATTTGTAACCATTCAGCTGAACTAGGCAAGTGCCAACCTGAAGGACATACGCCTTGTATCCCGCTTGGATTTGCAATAGAAGAACTACTTCCATTCATAGCAGCTATCCAATTGTATAAAAAACCATAAGAAGAGACATAATTACTATCTCCTTTGGGATAGTACCTATATTTGATGACTGTACTTGTTGTAGATCCCAAATCAATGTTATCTCCATTTGCATAGTGTGTCGTTCTCAAATTCTCTTTCATCCAGCATTGTGTGCCTAATTGCAATGTTGCGTACTCATTATTGTCATAATCTTTAACTTTGGTTGTCCCACATAAAAATAAAGTAGTAAATGATTCTATTTCTCCAAATGAAGTGTCAATTACATTTATTGCATAAGCTCTTACATAGTATGTGGTTGAACCATTTAATCCCGTCATATTTACAGTAAAACTTCCTATTCCGTTGCCGTTTGAAATTACGCTATCTGCTAATGTGGGATTACCTGATGTATTCCAACATATACCGCGTTCGGTTACAGGAGTGCCACCATCAGAAGTTACGATTCCTCCTGTTACGGCAGAATTACCAGTTATATTGCTTGCAGCAGTGGTGATTACGGTGGGTGGAAATCCTACAGTGTTAAAACTTAGTGTATTACCATAGGCGGTTCCCTTACTATTAGTAGTATAAGCACGGGCATAGTAGGTTTTATTTATAGTTAAATTTGGTAAATGGCTAATGTATGCACCAACTCCAATTCCATCGAAAGTATGTTCGTTGAGTATTGTGGGATTGGCTACGGTATCCCAACAAACACCGCGGAATACGAAAGCAGCCCCGCCATCATTTGTGATAGTGCTAATGACATTTGCTGATGTTGTTGTTATGTTTGTGACAGAGTCAGTTACAACTGTAGCTAAGGCAATAGTATCAGTGTGCCAATAAGGGATGTGGTTAGTGTCCATTGTGAGTGTCTCACCCACATTTCCGGCTGGGACAATGTGCCATGAAGAGTCATTCGGCTCCCAATATAGAATATCCCCGCGGTTTGTTCCTACAGGCCGATTTGACAAATGATTGTAGTTTGATGAATCGGCGTAGTTTGCGCTATTTGCATGATTTGTGTTTAGAGCATAGTTAGCTGTGTCAGAAGAATATGCGAATTTTGCGGTGTCGGAGGTCTGTGCGTTCATCAGGTAAAGCGCGGTGTCAGCATAGATGGCGTGGTGTGAGTTTGTTGCGTAAAGTGAAGTGTCAGAGTGATTTGCGGTTAGCGCACTTGTAGCAGTGTTTGCGGCCGCTGCAGAGTTTGCATAATTAGCAGTATCAGAGGAATATGCGAATTTTGCGGTGTCGGAGGTCTGTGCGTTCATCAGGTAAAGTGCGGTGTCAGCATAGATGGCGTGGTTGGAGTTTGCTGCGAATAAAGATGTGTCAGAGTATATCGCATTTAAAGCACTGTTTGCAATTGCTGAGTAGCCGGCTGTGTCGGAATGTACGGCATTATATGCATATAGGGTCGTATCAGAATAGATTGCATTTATTGCGTAGATGGCGACCCATGATGAATCGGTGTATGTGGAATATATGGCACTGTAGCTGTTTAGGGAAGAGTCCGCGTATGTGCTGTGAATAGCAGATGTGGCACTTGTGGCATAAAGCGCGGTGTCAACATATTTGCTCTTGTTTGAGTATAATGAGTATGGAACAGAAAGCAGCTGCTGCGTCCCTGTTATTGTATAATTGGTTCCACCTGTGGGATCAATCTCTATTTTCATATAATGATTGTGTTTGTCCCATTTAATGTCTGCCATACTGGTTATTAGCAATGGTGTCCCTGTGCCGATTACAATGCTGAACAATGCGTTAGCATTAGTCTGGGCGGTGTGTCTTTCTGAATATGCTATAGGGCCATTGGTATTGTCTTCAATAATTGATATTTGAATGCCAATTTGCTGATTCATAATTAGTTCGTTATTTGTGTTGCGCACAACCGCCTGATATGTCATCTTTTGAGGCTGGGCTATAGAAAATGATATTGTCAAAAAAGAAATGATGAAAAACAATATTTTTTTCATAATCAGTTGTTTTTTATTTTTTTAAGTAAAAGAACAGTGTCGTACGCTATTTTAATCTTTCACACAGCGGACAGAACGGCCAAAATACTTATCACTTGTTGATATGGTAACAGAAGCAGAATCAAAAAGCAATGAACGTCTATGTATAGAATTTCCACTACTTACAGTGCAACTCCACCAGCCAGCCCACTCTCCTAAATAACTTGTGCTACTTCCATTATACAAACCTGCAGGTAATCCGTTAAATCCAGTTGCATCATTATCATAGGTGTTTATACTTGGATAACATTCGTTTGTTGTTGTTGCAGGCTGCCACCCACTTATTGATGATAATGCTTTAGCAATATATGTACTATTGCTTCCACACCAATATTGGTTTTGACTGCTGACATAATCGGTAAGTTGTGTCCACTCGGAATGACTTGGCACGTGCCAGTCTTTAGGGCAAACACCTTGTACCATGCTGGGATTTGCTGATGAAGATGCGGCACCATTCATTACAGCAGGCCAATTATATAAATACCCGTATATTGAAACATTATTCGCGTCATTATCTGGATAATATATATATGCGGTAGTTGAATTTGTACTACTGCCCAATGTGATAGAAGTGCCATTCGAATAGTGTGTTGTCCTGAGATTCTCTTTCATCCAGCATTGTGTTCCTAATTGCAGGGTGTTGTATTCATTATTATCGTAATCTATTATTTTTTCACCACATATAAAAATGGTGTTAAAACTTTTTACAATTCCGTATGATGTATCAACAGCATTTATTGCATATGTTCGTACATAATATGTTGTTCCAGAATATAATCCTGTCATATTAACTGTAAAAATTTCTGTGTTACTTCCACTGGCAATTGCATAGTCTGTCATAGTCGGATTTCCGGTTGTGTTCCAGCAAATACCGCATTCTGTTACGGTTATTCTGCCGTCAAAAGTTACATTGCCGTGTATGGTTGCAGTATTGGTAGAGATGTTTGTAACGCTGTCTGTGGTTACGGTCGGGGCTGTAGGGGTAATAAATGTCTTTTCATCGCCATACGATATGCCAATGTAGTTGGTTGCATAAGCCCTGACATAATATGTCGTATTTCCGTTCAATGATGTCAGGGTAGTTGTAAATTCACCTGTTCCGGCACCATCTGACGTGTGGCTGTCGGCAATGGTGGGTGAGGGGGAGGTGCTCCAGCATACACCGCGTTCTGTTATCTGTGCCCCGCCATCATCTGTGACGATACCGCCGGAAGTTGCGGTTGTTGCGGAAATGTTGCTTATTGCGTTTGTGGTTACCGTTGGGTATGTTTGCGTCCTGAAAGTAAGCTCGTTGCCGTATGAAGTACCGGTACTGCCGATGGCGAAAGCCCTTACGTAGTATGTTATTCCCATTGAAAGCCCTGTTAGATAGCTTGTGATAGAACCGGTACCTAATCCGTCAAGTGTGTGAAAGTTAGTTGTTGTAGGGTTGTTAGTAGTGTCCCAACATACGCCGCTGAACACGAAAGCGGAACCGCCATCATCTGTTATTGTACTCACAACTCTTGCTGTATTTGTCGTAATATCAATGACAGAATCTGTAACGGCAGTAGGAAGATTTGCAGGTGTTGCGGCAGTCCAGTGTGGAACATGGTTTGTGTCAAGGGTGAGCGTTTCGCCGGAGTTTCCGGCAGGTATCACGTGCCACGAGGAATCATCAGGTTCCCAATATAGAATGTCGCCGCGGTTTGTCCCGGTAGGCCTGTTTGCCAATCTGTTGTAATCAGAAGAGTCAGCATAAATTGCTGTTGTTGAGGTATCAGCGTGGTTTGCTGTGTATGCTATCCTTGTGGTGTCGGCGTAATTTGCAAATCCAGAGGTATTTGCATAGTTTGAAGTTTGAGCGGAATCAGCGAGATTTGCGGAAAAAGAATATTGGGAAATGGCTGTTTTATGTGAATAAAATGTTGTATCTGAATAAATTGCAATAATGGAGTTATTGGCATTATATGAAAATGTTGAAGTATCAGAATGATAAGCAAATATTGTGGTATCGGCAACAGGCGCATTTTTCAGGAAAAGTGCAGTGTCTGCGTAAGTTGCCGAGGTCGCTGAATTTGCAATGTTGGTGTTGTGGGAGTAAATGGCAGTGTCAGCGTACTTTGAATTGTTGACATTAGCTACAAATCCTGCGGTTATGGCATAATTTGCAGTGTCGGAATGGTATGCGAATTTCGCTGTGTCACTATTTTGTGAATTTGCAGAAAAGTGCGACAGAGTGTCGTTCAGATGAGAGATTGTTGTATAGTGTGAAAGAGAGTCTCTAATAAGATTTTGAATTTCATCGGAGGTGATGAAGCCGGCAATGGCAGCGGCAAGCTCTGAGCGCAGCGTTTGTGCTGTGTCGTGGGTGAGCTTTAAAATGGTGTCAGAAACAAGGAAGTGTTGTATGGCATTTAAAAGTTCTGTACGCATGACGGTTGTAGAATCCCCTAGCGCTGAACGTACATTTGCCGCTGTTGTGTCAATATTAGTCTGTAGTGCGCTGTCCGCAGTGTGCATTTCAGCACGGATATTGTTGATAGCCGTGTCCAACGAATGCCTTATATTAGTTTTTGCGGTATCAATGTCATAATAAATCTTTTTCATGGTATAACCGTTAGGATTCAGCACTTCAGCGGTGATGGAGTAAGGAACGGC
>JAGCRI010000060.1 GCA_017964755.1 Bacteroidales bacterium
ATCCCTGATTATATAACGCAAAGTCGAGTTTTCAACCGAGCCCTCCATTGCTATCAAAAGGAAGAATCCCTCATAGTCTTGTGTGTATTGCGGCCTCTGAAATTCAGGGAGCAGTGCATTGAACTCCATGGCAATAAGTTGTGAGTTTATCATTTTGTCTTTAGCGTATCCCGGGTGGATATTGCGTCCTTGTACTTTCACAGTTGCAGCTGCGGCGTTGAAGTTCTCATATTCCAATTCGCCTACTGCCCCGCCGTCCATTGTATATGCAAAGTCGCAGCCGAATTTTTCGACATCGAAATGGAGCACCCCTTTGCCAATCTCTTCGTCAGGGGTGAAACCTACGCGTATTTTGCCGTGCTTGATTTCGGGATGGGCAAGCAGATATTCCATAGCTGTAACTATTTCAGCAATACCGGCCTTGTCATCAGCCCCTAACAGTGTTTTGCCGTCTGTGGTGAGCAGAGTCTGTCCGATATAATCTTTCAGTTCAGGAAAATCCTTTACAGTGAGAGCTGTATTGGTCTCGGCATCCAACATGATGTCTTTCCCATCATAATCATTTATGATTACAGGAGCGGCGATGCCCGGCATGTCAGGTGCGGTGTCGAAATGTGCAATGAAGCCAATCACAGGCTGCTGCCCGTCTGTGTTAGCAGGAAGCGTGGCCGTGACATATCCGTACGAGTCCTTTTCAACGTCCGACAAACCGATTCTTTTCAGTTCTTCAACTAAAAAATCGCCGAAGACAAGCTGGTTTTGTGTGCTTGGGTATGTTTCGGAATTTTCATCTGATGTTGTGGCAAAGGAGATGTACTTTGAAAATCTTTTAAGTAATGTTTCTTTCATGGTGAATAAGTTTTATAACATTAATTGGCAAAGATACAATTTTCAAAAGAAAAAATTATCTTTGCATCCTGAAAAAATGATAACAAAACAGCAATGGCGAAAGTTAAGAGTCTGTTTTTTTGCAGGGAGTGCGGATATCAGTCGGCGCAGTGGCTCGGGCGGTGTCCCTCTTGCAATGCGTGGAACACTTTTGAGGAGGAGGTTGTGGAGCGCGAGAAACCTGTGAAGGGGCGCGCTGCCGTTCCCCAGCAGGTGGCTTCGCCGAAACGTCTGGATGAGATTTCACTTACTGAGATGCCGCGCAAGCACACCGGTTATACCGAACTTGACAATGTGCTCGGTGGCGGTATTGTGGCAGGCTCTCTTGTCCTGCTTGGTGGCGAACCGGGTATCGGAAAATCGACTTTGCTGTTGCAAATGGCCCTCGCCATGCGCTCTTCGCGCATCCTCTACGTCTCAGGTGAGGAAAGCGAGACACAGCTGAAAATGCGTGCCGCGCGCCTCGGAGAGCTGCTCCCGACAAACGACAACTGTTTTATACTTTCAGAAACAAATACGCAGAATATTTTTTCGCATATTGACGCTCTAAAGCCTGATGTTGTGATTGTTGACTCAATACAGACTCTCCAGAGCAATCTGATAGATTCTGTTGCAGGCTCAATTTCGCAGATTAAGGAGTGCGCCGCCGAGTTCCAGCATTATGCCAAGAGTTTTGCCGTGCCGGTGTTCCTTATAGGCCATATTACCAAGGAAGGCTCGCTTGCGGGTCCGAAAATACTTGAACATATTGTTGACACTGTCCTTCAGTTTGAAGGTGACAGGAATTATGGCTACAGGATTGTAAGATGTATTAAAAACCGTTTCGGCTCGACATCGGAATTGGGGATTTTTGCAATGGAGAGCAACGGCTTGCGCGAAGTCTCAAACCCGTCTGAAATGCTTTTGTCGCAGCACGAGGAGAATTATAGCGGCAGTGCGGTGGCGGCGGTGTTGGAAGGGAACCGGCCGATTATGATAGAGACGCAGGCGTTGGTGAGCTCGGCTGTTTACGGCACGCCGCAACGGTCAGCGATAGGGTTCGATTTGCGCCGCCTCAACATGTTGTTGGCAGTGCTTGAAAAACGCTGCCGTTTCAGGCTTGGCGCCAAAGACGTCTTTTTGAATGTCGCCGGCGGCATTTATGTTGACGACCCCGCCATAAATCTTGCAATTGTGGCAGCGGTGCTCTCGTCATCGGTTGATGTGCCTATAGACGCGAAAACCTGTTTTGCCGGCGAAATCGGCCTGAGCGGTGAAGTGCGCCCCGTGTCACGTATCGAACAGCGCATTTCCGAAGCAGACAAGTTAGGCTTTAAACGGATTTTTCTGTCAAAGTATAATCTTAAAAACCTCAAATCCACAGGGTTGAAAATCAAGTTATTCCCGTTGGTGAAGATTGAGGATATGTTCAGTAATCTTTTCCCTGCCAATTAAAATAATGAATATGTTGAACCTTAAGGAACGGAAATTGGATACGCTTTATCATTTTTATATTGAAAATGGTGACAAACTCACTATTGAGGAGATAGCTGAAGGCATAGGCGTAACCCCAAAAACTATTTTTAACCGCTATCATTCACGCGAAGAGATGGAGAATGAGTTGCAGATTTATTGGCGCCAGCAGATTATCAATGAGGTGAACAGGAAAATGGAGTTCTGCAGCAATCAGGTCGAAAAACTTATTTTCTTTATTGATGAAATCCTTACAGCACAAAAAAAAGCCCCGTTCTTTTTTGAAAGGGAATTGCAGTTGAGGCGGATGTTTGGTGAAGATCCTGACCCCGCTTTTGCCTGCGCGGTGCAGAATATAATAGATGAAGATAAGGATTTTGACTTTTTTTCAAGTATGGTTAACCCTGAAATCTATTCCTATTACTTTGTCTATGTGATATTTAATGTCTTGTCTGTTAACAGGAATCCCCAGCATATCGACTTTCTGCTCAAGCCTGCATTGACAGAGGCAGGTTTTGAGATTCTTTCTGATATTGATGTGGAAAGGCTTTTAGGGTAGGGGGCTAATCTTCCGGCTGCAAGGCTGCACGGCGGTTGTCTTTCTCTTTTATGCTCTCCCTCTTGTCGTACATCTTCTTGCCTTTTGCGAGAGCAATGTCTAACTTTGCGTAGCCGTTTTCGTTGATCCAGAGCAGGGTGGGGATGATGGTGTGTCCGCGCTCGTTCAGCTTGGCGGCGAGCTTTTTCAACTCTTTTTTGGTGAGCAGCAGTTTGCGGTCGCGCTTCGGCTCATGGTTGTTGTAACTTCCATGCGAGTATTCGCTGATATGCATATTGTGAACCCAGAGCTCCCCGTTTTCAAATGAGCAGTATGAATCTGTAATATTGGCTTTGCCGGCGCGTATGGATTTTATTTCGGTGCCCGACAATACGATACCTGCCGAATATGTATTCAGCAGGTAGTATTCGTATTCGGCCTTTCTGTTTTTTATGGCAATCTTCCCGTCTGTCGGCTTATTTTTCGCCATTGTTCTTTTCTGTTTTGCTCATCATTTTGATCTTGTACTCAAGTTCCTTCACTTCAGCCTTTGCCGCCTCTATCTTCTTTGAGAACTCTTCTTTGAGCAGGTCAGCATTCTTTGAGTTTGCGAAGAATCCGAGGTTGTTTTCCCAAAGGTTGATGTCGTCTTTGAGCTGGGTGAGTTTGTTGGTGAGGAAACGTTTCTCCTTGTCTAACAGCCTGTCGGCGTTGGGGTCGCTGAGGATCGTGTCGATCTTCGACTTGAAGTTGTCGCGGCGCACTTCTTCAGCAGTGATTTTGAGGTCGGCGAAGCGCTTGTTTACAGCTTCACGGTATTCGTTGTAAATGCGGTCTTTGCTGCCGCTGGGGACGAAACCGATTTCTGTCCACTCGCGTTGGTACGCTTTGATGGCGTCAAGGTCTTCGTTTTTGTTGCCGGTGAACTGGTGCTCTTTTATCTTGGTGATAAGCTCCTCTTTTTTCTTGAGGTTTTCAGCTTCAATATCCTTAATGTTAGCGAAATAATCGGCTTTGGCAGCGAAGAACTTGTCGCAGGCGGCGCGGAAGCGTTTCCAAACTGCTTCGGCGTTTTTGCGCGGCACGGGACCTATCTCTTTCCATTCTTTCTGGAGGGCGAGTATCTCATCGGTCGCGGCTTTCCAGTCAGTGCGCTCGGCGATGGCTTCGGCGCGCATTGCCAAATTGAGCTTCAAGTTGTAATTCTGCGTCTGTGTCTCCTTTATCTGCTGGAAATATTCTTTCTTGGCTGAGAAGAACTTGTCGAGCGTGCCTTTGAAGCGTGCCCATATTTCGTCGTTCAGCTTGCTCGGCGCGGGTCCTAATGTCTTCCACACTTTCAGGAGTTCGGTGAGCTGCTCGCTTATGCTGTTGTTGTCCTTCACGCTGTCGGCTTCCTGTGCGATGAGCTCTTCGGCTTTTTCGCACAGAACCACCTTCGCGTTGTAGTTGTTCTGCTGTTCTGCATACACGTTTTCGTAGTGCTCCCTTCTGCGCTGGTTAATCTGGTCGGAGGCGTTTTTAAAACGTTTCCAAAGTTCCTCCTTCTTTGATTCTTCCACCGGGCCTATTTCCTTCCATTCCTCGTGCAGCTGCTGAAGTGTCTGGAACGATTTGTTTACTGATTCTTCAAGAAGCAGAGATTCAGCCTTTTCGCAAAGTTTCAGCTTCTGCTCAAGATTCTTCTTCATATCAAGGTATCTCAGCTCCTTGTTGATACGGAGAATATCGAAAAACTGTTCAACATAGAAATGATAGTTCTGCCAAAGGTTGTTCGAGTCGTTTTGCGGCACCGGCCCCACGTTTTTCCATTGTTCTTGGAACTCTTTGAACTTGTCGTTCAATTCTTTAAGTGTTGAGCTGTCCTTTGATTCTATAAGCTGTTTGAGCCCTTCAATGATACCTTCTTTTATTTTAAGGTTGTTAAGTTTTTCTGCTTCTATCTGTTCGAGGAATTTCTGCTTGTTGGCTTTGAATGTGTCCATTGCCTTGCCGAACAGGCTCTCCTCTTCAATTTCGGGGGCTTTGTATTCATCAGGATTACCGCCTTCCGCCTTGAATTTCTCCAAGGTCTCTTTCTTTAATTCGTTGATTTTTCTCAATATGTTGACTTTCAGCACCCCAACGC
>JAGCRI010000061.1 GCA_017964755.1 Bacteroidales bacterium
GGGGTATGCCCCGATCTTTTGAAAGGCGGTTTGATAACATGACCAGCAAAGACAGGAAGTATTTTCGTGTTACTTTCGAGGTAGAAGCGACAAGCGAGGAAGCGGTGAAAGAGTTATTTAATGACGTGGTGGAGTTGCCCGGTACAATGATACTTTCCGAAGAATATCTTGATACTGCCGAAGAAAATCTTGTCCGCATTGGGTACGACAAATTGACGGATTCTTTCAATTTGCTGATATCAAATGATGGTGGAGATACGTTCGATTTTTCAGAGGGCAGTAGATGTGTACGGGCGGCTGGACAGTCAAAGGAAGCTGAACCTATGTTTGTTTCCTGTGAACTTATTAATGCTCTCAAGAAAGCGATTGCATACGGTTATCGCGTAGTGTATTAATTAAAAGCTGTGCTATCGGCTATACGGGCAATATAGAAAGGATAATGTGAAAATGAACCACGACGATCTTATTATCATCGTATCTTTAACTATCATGTGTGTTGGTTTTCTGCTTATTGGTTTTGTGTTGGGGGTAACTTTATGAAGCGATATCTATTGAAGCTCCAAAAGTACAAGAAAGGAGCGAACGGTACAACGCAGTACAAATTCTCCACGAAAATAAAGGCTGTAATTTTCGCCGCCGGTTATCAAGCCGCTTTGCATGACGTAGGGAAAACCGATCTTTATATTTCCGTGTGGGAGACTGACGGTGAATTCCCCGGAAAGCCTTTCCATCCGGTCAAGTGCATTTCCCGGTCCGACGATCTTTTAGAGGTGGCACGTCGTGAATACTGACAGATTTTATACTGCTGATGGTTGGGTGAATTCTGCCGCTGTGCTTGACGATCCCGCTCCATTTTGCATCTGTGTGGGTGGGCGTGGTATAGGAAAGACTTTCGGCACTCTAAAAGAAATAATCACTCGTGATATGCGCTTTGTGTATATGCGGCGAACGCAAGCTCAGATTGATGCAATAAAGGTCAAAGAGTTAAACCCATTTAAGGCCGTAAACGATGTATGCGGTTATGATATCGTGTCGGGTCCTTTAGGTAAGTATATGGGGGGATTTTGGCACTCAGATAAAGACGGCAAAGCGGTCGGTCCGTCTATTGGGGTCGCGGTTGCTCTTAGTACCGTATCATCAATTAGAGGTCTATCGGTTGAAGATACCCCTGTTTGTGTTTTTGATGAATTTATTAAAGAATCCCACGAAAAACGATCAAAAAATGAAGATTCTGCTTTCTTGAATTGCGTAGAGACGTTTAACAGAAATAGAGAATTTCAAGGCAAACCACCGATGAAATTTATATTGCTTTCAAATAGTAATGACATGGATTCCGCGATTCTTGACGCTCTCGGAGCTTTACGTCCGCTTGATGAAATGATACGTAAGCGTCAGAATTACAGAGTTATTCACGACGGTGCTTTAGCTATCTATCGTTATATAGATTCTCCAATAAGCGACAAGAAAAAGAATACTGTTTTATACAAAATATCCAAAGACGGTGATTTTGCGGGAATGGCGCTAAATAACGAATTTTCGCAAAGTAATTATGAAAATGTGAAGCGTTGTGATATTAAGCAGTATTTTCCTCTTGTGTCTGTGGGTGGAATGACAGTATACGAACACAAAAGCGAAAGGCTGTATTATGTGGTGGACGGCATAAAAAGTCAGAATGTATATACCACGTTTCCTAATTCTCTTAAATCTTTTGTTCGTCGCTATTGGTATATTAAAGAAGCCATGCTACTAATGAAAGTAAATTATTCGTCGGCACCGGTCAAAATTGCTTTTGAAAAAATATGGGGGTAATGTGCTATGCTTACGCTTGAAGGCTTAACTAAATATAAAAGCAAGAAAGATTTGGTTTCTGCTCTTAATCGCGGGGAAATTACAGAGAAAGAGCTTTCCCGTGTCTATTCCTCTTTTAGAAAAAGGATCAATGCACAGATTAAAAGCATACAGGGGTCGGACATTCCATTTCTTCCTGGAACAGTTCCCTATATGAGTAAGAAAATAAACATTGTTACCACAAGTGCATTAGTCGATCAGATATCGAGCGGACTTCGCTTTTTCCATTCCAAGAGTTACACAAAAACGCAGAGAAAAGAGCAACGACGTGTTGCGGTTGCGAAACTGGCAGAGCATGGTATACATATTGCAGAATCAGAGTGGGGGTCATGGCGTCGCTTTATGGCGTGGTTCCATCAGACGGAATTTGCAAGCTTGTATGATTCAGACAGCGACGCGACGCAAGAAATTTTTAACGCTAATCCAAAAGCTACCGGCGTAGACTGGCAACGTCTATTTATTGATTGGATGCGCGAAAATGAGCCGGAGCGGTTTAGGAAGTGGGTGGAAACAGGTGGAGCAGTTTTTTTCCACGGATAATTTTGATTATTCGTCTTTTAATTTCAAGCCGCTTGCACGGAAACCCGGCGAAAATGGTACTGTTGTTTATGCCGATTGTGTTTGCAGTTTCGATATAGAGACAACACGCATTGAAGAAAGAGAGCAGTCTATAATGTACGTTTGGCAATTTGCTATAGAAGAAACTGTAATTTATGGGCGTACATGGGATGAATTCAAAACTTTTCTTCATAAGCTGAAAGAAAAACTTGGAACGATGCACTTAATAATTTTCGTTCACAATCTCAGCTTTGAAATCCAATTTTTAGCCGGTATTTATAATTTTAATGACTATGAAGTTTTTTGCACCGAAAGCAGAAAAGTGCTGAAAGCGGTCATGTATAAAAATTTTGAATTCCGTTGCTCTTACAAACTGACCAATTTAAGTCTTGCGGCTATGACAAAGAGATATAATAAAAAATATCTCAAACAGTCCGGGGAAGAATTTGATTATTCAAAACGTCGCTTTCCAGATACGCCGCTGTCAGAAACAGAATTAAAATACTGCTTTTATGATGTGTTGGGAGTGGTTGAAAGCATACATGAAATTTTGCGGTTGAATGACGAAAGTCTTTATTCCCTGCCGCTTACTGCTACGGGATTTGTGAGAAAAGCGGTTAAAACTGCTATGATAGATTACCGCCAGCAAATGCTAAAAGATATTCCACCCTATAGGTGCTACCAGCTTTTGAGAAGTGCTTTCCGGGGCGGCAACACACACGCTAATAGGTTTTACGTTGATTGCATACTTGATAACGTGACGAGTGTCGATATATCGAGCAGTTACCCATCACAACAGGTAAACAAAAAATTTCCGGTCGGAGTTTGGAAAGAACGGCACGATTTGAGCATATCACAATTAGACAAAAGGATAGAGCTTGGAGCGGCTGTAATTATGCGCGTATATCTTTATGATGTAGAGCTAAGAAATCCGTACGTTCCTATACCATACATTCCTATTGCTAAGTGCATCCGGGTGAAATATCCCGATGATTACAGGAGAGGTTTGTGTGTGGATAATGGAAGAATCATACAGGCCGATTTCTTAGAAATGTGCATAACAGATATAGATTATAGGCTCATTGTGTCAATGTATAATTTCAGAATGGAAATCCAAGAATTGTGGTCAAATTGGTATGATTTTCTACCGCTTCCGATACGGTCATGCAATCTTGACTATTTCCGACAGAAAACCATGTTAAAGGGAATTGCGGGGCAGGAGCTTTATTATCTTAAAAATAAAGAGCTACTAAATTCCATTTATGGGATGTCAGTACAAGACCCTGTTAAGCGCACTATTTCATTTGCTGATTTGAAGTATATAGAAGATGATACAAAAAGCGGAGAGGAGCTTTACAACACAAAGCGCAAAAACGCATTTACGCAATATTGCTTTGGTGTGTGGACCACCGCACACGCAAGGGAGAGCTTGCAAGCCGGGATTGATATTTGTGGGGATAGTATCGTATATGTTGATACCGATAGCTGTAAATACTTGGGGTCGGCAGATTTCTCTAAGTATAATAATGATCGTATAGCAGAATGTAAAGCATCAGGAGCTTTTGCAGACGATCCGCACGGTGTAACGCATTATTTGGGAGTGTATGAGACAGACGGAGTATATAAAAGATTTGTCACGCAGGGCGCGAAAAAGTATGCTTATGAAGATCAAGCCGGTAAATTACACATAACCGTGTCAGGAGTATCTAAAAAGCGTGGAGCGGAGGAATTGACAAGACGTGGCGGCTTGGAAGCGTTCAAGCCCGGTTTTATATTCCACGACAGCGGCAAGACTGAGAGTGTTTACAACGACAACAAAAAACCTGTTATCACAAACGTAGACGGGCATTTGATAACCATAACTCGCAATGTAGTTATACGGGAAACAACTTACACACTCGGCTATGATTCTCAAGGATTTTATGCAGACTTGCTAAATGTATCGTCAAATTCACTAAATAAAGTGCATAAATTTTGGAGAAATCTACAGTTGAAATAGCATCGGCTTTCGGTTATAATTGAATCGAAAGGGGGTCAATAGACCATGAAGCACTATAAAGTGATTATTTCCAGAAAACTCTACCCCGGCGAAGAAATAAAGGAAATACTGACTTTGAACGCAGACAGCTTTACAAAAAAAGACTTCAATTTTATTGTGCGGCGTATTCAATGGTGGACTTGCCGGTGCATTACTAAACACCCGTTTAGAGACAGCGAAACTGTTAAAGCGGAGTTATACTCCCCCAACCTGAGAAGCGGTCCTTTTGCGGTGATTGGTGCAACTGGCATTGTTTTCGATGACCTTGATACCACCATTATTTCCATCCATTTTGAATCCGTAGGAAAAAAGCTTAGATACGACGGTATTAGATGTTATTCTTTGAAGGTTTGATTTTCAGCTAAAGCCCATTCCGTGGAGAGTGGGCTTTGACGGGGAATCACCCCGATACAGATTTCAGCATCTGTAAAAATTTAGTGCGGGGCCTGCCTTAGTGCCAGAAAGGAAACCATGAACATCATCAGAACCAACATCGACGTCAGCGACAAGAAAGCTGTCTACAAGCTGACAAAAGCAGAATCTCAGCGTGTGCAGGACGTGGAAAAAGGGCTCTCTCTCCCGGTTGACAAGTGGGCCGTCTACACGGAGACTAAGAAAGGCAAGAACGGCGAAGAAACCGAACAGACGGTCCTTGCTATCGTTTCCGGCGGCATGAAGATCAGCACCATTTCCAATACTTTCATTGATTCCTTCATGGAAGTCGTGGATATCATGGACGGGGACCCGTTCTCTATCATCATTACCGGCGGCACGTCTAAAGGCGGTCGGCAGTTCGTGAATTGTGAGCTTGATTGTGACTGAATCGCATACCTAATAGAAAGAGGGTACTACTTAATGTAGTACCCTCTTTTTGTTTTACGATCCTAAAGTAATCCAGCCGGAAAAAGTCGGAGAGCTTCCGTTTTTGAATCCGATGAAAAGATCATGTGACGTTGCATTTCCGAATGAAACAAGAATAATGTATCTGCTTGAACCTGCATCGAATTTTATAGCGGAGCCGTATACATTAGTACCGGCAGGCGTTGGCAGATTTGCGATATTGGGGTAATTTGCACTCGTCCAGTAATAGAAGCCGCCGGGAACGGTGAAAATATCATCGCCGGTTGTTAATGCTTTTGCGGTCATTGTGAATTGCCCGGTTTTTACTGCGTCTGCTGTAACAAGACCCGCAACATCAAGATCATTAGCAAGAGTTGTTTTGTCGATTACGTTTAGAGTGCCGCCGATAGAGCCGCTTCCCAAGATATCAAGATTTCCAAGAGCCTTTAGTGTGCCGCCGGATTCCACGTTTCCGTCCGCTGTAATTTTGCCTTTAGTTTCAATATTGCCATTACCACCATTAGCTTTCACACGATAGACGGGAACGCCAGTATCAGGATCGCGCGACGCTACACCCACGCCAAGCTCTCCGGCTACTTCCGCATATGACATATACCACCGTGCATGAGAATCATAATCACTTGGAACAAATTTATTACTTGCCGGAATGGTAGTGCCGTCTCTGCTTCCGAATCTCAAATCGTCTTGTGCATAGGTAATTCCGGACAAAACACGCTGAGCTTTTGAGCTATTAAGGAAATTAGAGTAAGGCTTGCAAGCGTACAGGATACACCATTCCGGCTCATGGCTATGTCCGTCCTGAGTAGCTAAATAATGGTCAAGGCATTCAATACGGATGACGTTTCTCTGCGAATCAGATTGATTCCCAAGTTCATCAGTGCCCCAACTACAATGCAGAACATACCCGCGATCATAATAATCATCCGGATCGTCTCCCAATTCGTGCGGAATGGTATAGTATCCATTAGCAAGCGCATCATAAAACTGCATCGGCTGAAATCTACAATGGAATTCTTCGCCCAATTCTTCAATGTGTGCCCATTTCTTTACAAAAATTAGCACATGATGAACGTGGTCAGGCCAAGTGTTAGGGCTTTGAGTGTCAAGTCGTGCATGGTATAGAATATCACCCGTTTCAAGCTTATCGAAATACGTCTCGTCATAAACACCACCAGCACCACTATGATACTGATAAACAATCTGCGGCGTGTTTCCGCTGTCACGCATTACTTTTATACTTTCAAATGTGTGAAAACGACGTAACCAGTCAAATGTATATGGGGCTTCATCCCATGTTCCCTTTTCAGCGGCCTTGTTTTGCAGTTGTGCAAGCGTAGGAAGATTACCGTAATTATCAAGATAATAATAGTATACGCTATCTCTGTAATCTCTATCAGCTATGCACAGTCCCACATATCCGGAGCAGTTAAAATAAACCGTCGGAATGGTTAAAGATGACCCGTCCCAATCACATTCAAAATCGTTAGTATATATTCCGTCTTTTTGTAATAGAGACTGCCAGTTCTTACCAGAGGTATCATATTTAGGTTTATATGTGTCCGGCGGGGTCAAAGTTTCACTTCTGCCGCTTACGCAATCGGTATCTACCATGCGGTAAATGTAGTCTAACGCATGATGCAGAATTTTATACCGGAAAGAGCCTATATCACTTTCAGACGGGATGAACATACTGCCGGGAATATCTTGTGCAGACAGATTGACATTTCCCGTTTGCCCGTTTACATCTACAACAGGCGGTGTATAAGTGTCCGGTAAGGCGTGAACGTCATCTGCGGTTATGTTTACGTCACCCGTCTGCCCATTGACAGAAGTCACCACGCCGGAAATAGCGTCTTTAATTTTCCGCATCAACCAATCAAGATTAATTTTTTCAAAATCGGTATATGGAAATCTATTGAAAGGAAACATAATCAAAACCCCCTGTCAACTTTGAAAAAGAACCGCACAAAAATATTACCGTCAAAAGCTGAGTTATTAATAGCGTAGTCCGTATTGCTTCCGACAACAAAAGAAAGGCTTGGTGTATTAATTGCGGCGGTAATATATGCCTTCTGTGCCTTTAGAGGAAACTTAAAAACGTGCGTACCTACCGGTATCGTCTCTACAGCAATAAGATGAAACTCGGCAAGAATACAGTCTCCAATAAGCAGGGCCGCCGATGAAGCTACACTAATATTAGGATCATCAACAACGATATCACAATCAATCGGGATATGCCTCATAATCCAATCTAAATTTACCTTGTTGAAATCAGAATAAGGAAACCGAAACACATTAAACATTATTATCACCCCTTAATAAATTTGTACGCAAAACTTGTTTATGAAATCATCAGATACCACGTCATACCATTTGAAGAAAGCTATATCTCTTTCTTCCACAAGCATTTTCTGAGTGGATAATACGCCGATATTGCCCGATACGTTTTCTTCCACCTTTTCAAAACCGCTTGCCGTATCACTTGATACACTCCGGCCCGTGTCCTTAAAAGTATCGGAGTTAAAAGCGGTTTGCGCTCCGGTCACGTTGCCGCCAGAGGAAGCATTAGAATTGCGTGTTATAACCCCGTTGCGGTCGTAGTTATGGATAGGATTGTAAAGCAAAAGCTGAGATTCCCATAATTTTTTCATCATGTAGGCTGTGTTTTTGCTCCACACACCTACCATAAAAGCCATAAAATCCGGGTCGGGATATAGGGCCGGGAAATCTGCGCTTTTCTCAAGTATCAGAGCGATTAACACATCTTTATCCGGGTATGTGATTGTGATAGGCTTATCTGTTGGGTTAGAAATAGGCGGAAGTTCAAGCTTATCAAACAACTTGTTATTGTACTGATACAAGCCAAGCAAAGAGATTTTATACATCGGCATTTGCTTCACCCCCTGCCACTTTACCGGGAACCTTATAGCGTTTCTTCACAACAATATCAAGACCAAACTGTGCATTAACGTCATTAAAACATTTCTTTAGTGTTTCAAACATGATATCAGACAGGCTTTCCGTCTCCACGTCGTTCGCGTTGATCTCGTCAACGGTCATGTGTGCCTTTTTATTGTAGTTTGTTGACGGAATTCCGATAAAATTATTAAAGTCGTTAAGCTCTGACCGCATATTCTCAAGGATATCTGTAGCAATATAATTTGCTCTAAGATTATTAGAAAATCCCTGCCATAGCGGATTACCTGTCTCTTTATCCCAAAGCTTTGGGCCGACAGCTACAGCAAAATTGCCCTCTTGAATTTGGTCAATAGCCGCTTTGAACGTCTCAGCGGCGGCTTTATCCTGTGCCCCAATAACATACGCCATTTTGCTATTGGCAAGATTCATTATAAGGGCCTCATGCATATACGCCAGCCGCTCCGCTGTAATGGTGCAGATATCAACAATTCCTAAATAGTCCGGCTGTAGTTTCACAAGTACGCCGGTGCCTTTAATAGTAGGATTCTTTTTCTTATCGTATACAGCACTAAGCCAATATCGCCCTGTTTCTTGTATGGGCAACGCCGGATTTGCTACATTGGCAAAAGTTGGAGTACGATACACTCCGAAACCCCCAAGCGTACAAGCCTGCGGAATTACGCCGACAGTTGGAGATTTAATAACCACCAAATGACCAAAGCACCAAAGAACATACCTAACATAGTTGATATCCCAATTTTTCGGAACATTCTCAAACTCAAAGACGGACATAGCTCTCTTGAGAAGATACCGGATATAATACTGAGTTGTCAGGTTGTCTTTCGGTTTTAATGCCGCCGGAGAGACAGCATTATTTAATGCAGTTGCATAATCATAATAAATCGGCACAAGATTTTCCATCAAATCATACCCCCTTTGTTGTTCCACCTAATTTTGAAAAGTAGCCATACCGGGATTTTTGGAGTAGGCGTGTTGCCAAGAAACACATACCACGATTCTGCATTATTTACCCGTTGTGTGATGGACGCTTGCCAGTCAAGCGGGTTTTCATAATTGCGCTCAAAAACTTCTGTTAGATATGACACCGAATCCGTACTTGTTGAAAAGTCCGGGAAATTCATGTTTACGTTGTAGGTCCATTGAAGATCGTTTTCAAGCTCATATTTTATTCTCTGTAACTGTAAGTCATAGTCCGTTTCCCAATCTGCCCCGGCCCAATCCGAAAATTTAGTGCGCGGGGTCCATTGAACAAGACCGAAACCGTAAGCAGGGCTAAAATTTTTGCCCATTTCAAACTGAGCCGGATTTAAGAAACTTTCTACTTGCATATTGCCACACATGGCGGCTATAGCGTTATCCGTCCACCCAAGCCCGCGAAAATACGATGCAATAATTATCACATTGTTTTCCATCTCTGCCTGAGTAAAACTCGGATTTGCTTGTGTACGTCGTGCTATCCATGCCATTTCTCTACCCCCTATTCAAAGAAGAAACCGCTGTTTAAGAATTCTTCGACAGCCTGTTCTTCAACAGACGTTGCAAGAGTAGTAGAAAAGACCGCATCCTCACACTTTATAAAACCGCTGAGATCATGCAAGTATCTTTTCTTGTAGAGCGGACTTCCGATTTTCTCCGGGTATTGCTCCACGATAGGCTGAAATTTGGCAGACAATACAATATCTTCACTTGCAGACTGAAAATTACCAGTCGTGCCGGAAAAAGAAAGCTGCGCCATAGCCGCATTTGCCGTAGAAAGAGCTTTCGGAAGTACCTCTCTGACCGATGAAACAACACCTTCAAGTAAGCTCCGGCCCTCATCAACAATATTATTGCCTGTTATAGCACCTGTTATTGTGTTTTTTGCTCTGGTCCAAGCAGAATCTATTTTCCCGGATTTGTGACTTGTATCGTAAATAGACCCTGCTTCGGTTTGCGTCCATATGCTAACACTCATATAATCACGTCCTGTCAATTATTTCCGCGATAGCCGTACTTCCACCGGCGATCAGCGCATTTTTGTACTTACCGATATCTGCCGCAATCTGCCCCACCGGAATAGTAACCCCGATTTGTCCCTCAGTTACAAGAAAAGAATTTTCCCAATTAAAACCACCAAGCGCGCCGGAAGTGCTTAACTTTAAGACAGAATCGCCAGTCATTAAATTTGATTCTACACGCATACCTAAATACGTCTTGTCATATAGTTCTGTAGTATCAAGCTGAAAGATTCCAAAAGGCAGAAACTTCAACATATAAGAAGAATATGGTGCAAGATCAAGATATGCAAGCCGGGGATTTGTTCTTGATTGCGGATTGTGCGGAATGGTTAAATAGCTTTCGCGGGAAATCCATGCAGAGGAAACCGTAGACAGCACTTGGGCAGACGCAATAAGCGGGAAAGACCACCAGCCAAGCTCAATCTGATATGTAATCGCGCCTTGATGAAAACTTGAAAAAAGAATGGGAAACCATTTACATGAAACAATATACTGTGTTGGATTTATCAAGGCTTTTTGCAATTCTTCTGATATTTCCGATGCTGAGATGTTCGCCCAACTGATACCGGAGAGCATCGAATCCATAAAAGCACCAAAAGTTGACATAGCCATAGCATAGTATGTTACCGCCCCGATAGAGCTTGCATTTGCACCAACAACACCGATCACAACAGTACCGCTATCACTCCATGCACTCGCACCCCAAAATAAGTCAGGAGACAGAACATCGTTATCGCGGACTATACCCTCGGCCCGTGTAATATATGCGGTATCTATAATATTTGGGTCCCAATCGGAATATGCGCGAGTGACGTACTGTATACTATTTCCAATCTCTGTCTTGAAAGTTGCAAGCACATCAACCGCGCACACCGCTACCCATAACCCCGCTTCATAATACCAGTCTGTTATGAAATAATAGCGTCGCAGATTTGGAATATAAGCATAATTATAGGTAGGTGCATATAGTTCCTTTCCAAGATTAAAAGTTACCTCTAAGCCCGTTATAGTAAACTCCTGCTTCAGTTCACCGTTAAAAACCCGGCCTGCGCTTTCCTCAGGAATTTTTGTAGAATTGCGCTTTTTATCAAAAGACCACAAAGTTATTTGCAAGTATCACACCACCTTTAACAATTCGCCCCCTGTCCGCAAAACGGGGCAGGGGGCAATATACACCGGAAAATTATGCAATTAGTCAAGAGTGAACAGGATCATATTTTCGGTGAAGTCGGTCCAGCTCATCCAACGCCAGTTATAAAACCAGTTCTGATACCTTGCGCGAGCATTGACAGGAGTGGAATACATACCGTCAGAATAACGGGTATATCCCATAGCGTCATCATCGACAAGCAGAGCAAAGACGTTATTTACAGTAACCGTGTCGGGAACGCCGCCAGTCGTGGGATTGTATGCGGCACCGTCGCTGTCAATATACACGGGCATGACCTTGACAGAATCCGGCGTATCAATAGCCTGCCAGTAGTTGACGTATTCAATACCCTTATATGCAATACGTCCCTCATTATAAGCGGCAGAAAGCACACGGGCTTCCATCTGACGGAGTTCGGGCGCGTACATATACAGAACCTGCCGTTCATACGGAGTATTACGGGAGATAACCTTGCTTGCGTTCGGCACATTCAGATGATAGATTGTGCTTCTCTCAGTAAGAAAATCACGCGCCATCTGAATTCTGCCGTATGCCCACTTCATAAAATCGGTGTAGTTAGCCGGGTCATATACAGTCGTGGAAGTGAGAGACTTTCCGGTAACAGAGTTATACTCAGTGAGAAGGTGTACGTTCATGTCAGTGTTGGCACTGTCGGAAATCGCGCCGATAGCATTAGCCAGCACACCCCGGGCAATCGCTTCGGTTTTCTGCTCATGGCGATTAGAAAGATTCTGAAGCACACCGGCCCAAAAAGCACCGAATTCATCCGGGCCACGGAACGCCATTTTAAGCTGTTCCTCAGTACGGGTAATGTGGTCGGCAAGCACAGACTGACCATAAAAGCGCATTTCAATCACATCGGGCTTGCGAATTACCCACGGATCGACAGACGTTCCATCAGTCAGATTAAATCCGTCATCCTGGACAAAAGGCAGATCACAATAATTGATCTTGCGGTTGAACGCACCATATTCCGAGTTAGTCTTTTCCATCATCGGGAATTTTGCATAATACGGACGAGTACTAAAAATAGTCCTGTCCAATACCTGAGTGATGCCCTGACCAATCGCATCAATACCGGCAAGAAGCGCAGTCTGCGCGACGGACACAAAACTCGCCGTATCGGTTGCGGTAAGGCCGGCGATTCCCAACTCCTGCGATACAAGAGAGTTGAGTACAGTTACGGCCTGATTGAGAGCAAGAGTATTAGCCATATTAATTTTACCCCCTGTTATTTAGTATTTATTGCCAAAAACCCCGGCGGCAAGAGCCTGTTCTGCCGTCATTTCGCCGGAAGTTTCAAGGCCAATTTTTTGCATATTCTGCAACTGAATTGCTTTTGTGAGATCGGAAAGAGCCGCTAAAATAACGTCGTTTCCGCTATTATGTGCCGGTTCGGGATCGGATGCCGGTTTAGGATCGGGCGCGGGTTCGGGATCGGGCGCGGGTTCGGGATCGGGCGCGGGTTCGTGATCGGTATGCGGTTCTGCCCCTGCTTCCATAAGTGTAATTTCTTCCTTTGTATACCCTGCTCTAATAAGTTCGAGACGCTCAGATAACGAAATCATGTTCTCTTGCCTATCCTTTCTTTTTGAATTTTAGATTAATGCCGCTGTACTCATCAAGATCGACTTCGACAGTAAGCATTTTTTCAAATGCTCTATCAACCGCCGCTCTATTTCTATCTTGGATCAACACGTTTACAATAGATTGAACAGCGTCATAACTATATCCGGCTTTGGTTAGCAATTCATACCTTTCCATGCCGTTTCCCCATTTGCCTTCTATTACTTCGGCGGCTATTTGATAATTAGTCTTTTGTGCCATAAGTCAAAAGCCTTTCCTTGATAGCTTCGCACACTTTAGTGTTATTGTTCAAAGCTTCAATCCATTTATCACTCTCTTCTTTGTGCCGTTCGCGCTCTTTCTCTTGGGAATAGAACAGATACACACAGCAAGCAATCGGAAATACATACTGACCAATCAGCGTTTGCCAGTCCATGCAATTTCACCACCTGTTTCAACATTGTCAACAGAGTTTTCAACAACTGACCTGTCTCGTCAGGTTGGGCATACCTCGCCGCAGTTGTTGATTGAAAGGGGCAGTTGTATAGGGTGACCGGCCCTGCGCGCCCATGTTCGGCATGGTAGTCTATGCGCCCTGCCCCTATATTTAATATATACGATTTGCATAAAAATGTCAACA
>JAGCRI010000062.1 GCA_017964755.1 Bacteroidales bacterium
ATGTCGGTTTCCAAAATGCACTCGCGCTGCAGTAAAGCACTATTGTCGGCGATTTTAATGTCTTGAAAATCAACAGTTTCTTGTAGTTCAGTGATGGCTTCGGTCAGGATTTTCTGGTAAGTTTCAAAGCCTATCTCGTGAATGAAACCGCTCTGCTCTGCGCCGAGAATGTCGCCCGCGCCGCGAATGTCAAGGTCGCGCATGGCTATTTGCAGCCCGCTGCCGATTTCAGAGTAGTCTTCGATAGCTTTCAGTCTTTTGCGCGCTTGGTCGTTGAGTTCCTCAAAAGAGCGTATGAGCAGGTAGCAGAATGCCTTGCGGTTGTTTCTGCCCACGCGGCCGCGCAACTGGTGCAGCATATTCAGCGCGTAATTCTGAGCATCATTTATTATTATGGTGTTGGCATTAGTGATGTCAAGCCCAGATTCCACGATTGTGGTGGAGACCAATACATCGTATCCGCCGTCAATGAAGTCGAGCATTGTCTTTTCAAGCACTTCGCCGTCCATCTGACCGTGTCCGACAGCCACGCGCGCATCAGGGACAAGCCGCTTGACCATATCTGCTATGTCTTTGATATTCTGTATTTTATTATGGACGATGAAGACCTGTCCGCCACGGCTAAGTTCGTAGGAGACGGCATCGCGTATCAACTCTTCGTTGAAGACGTGGATTTCAGTCTGGATAGGGTAGCGGTTCGGCGGCGGCGTGGCAATGACGGAGATGTCGCGCGCCCCCATAAGCGAGAATTGCAGCGTGCGCGGGATTGGTGTCGCCGACATTGTGAGCGTGTCAACATTCGTCTTCAGTTCCCTCAGTTTCTCTTTCGCCCCGACTCCGAATTTCTGCTCTTCGTCTATAATCAACAATCCTAAATCCTTGAATTTCACATCTTTGCTTAAAATGCGGTGTGTGCCGATTACAATGTCAGTTTGTCCTTCTTCCAATCTTTTCAGAGATTCCTTGATCTGTTTTGTGCTTTTGAAACGGTTGATGTAATCCACTTTGCAGGGCATATTGTGAAGCCGCTCGTTGAAAGTGGTGAAGTGTTGGAGGGCGAGGACAGTTGTTGGCACCAGCACGGCAACCTGCTTGCTGTCGCACACCGCCTTGAAAGCGGCGCGTATGGCCACTTCAGTCTTCCCGAATCCCACATCGCCGCAGATAAGCCTGTCCATCGGGTGCTCCGACTCCATGTCGGCTTTCACCTCATTGGTGGTCTTCAGTTGGTCGGGGGTGTCTTCAAACATGAACGAGGCTTCCAATTCTGTTTGCAGATAGTTGTCTTCCGAGAAAGCGAACCCTTTCTGTGTTTTCCGTTTGGCGTACAGTTTTATGAGGTCAACGGCCAACTCTTTGACGCGGCGTTTGGTGCGCTCCTTAACCTTGTCCCATGTGCCGGAGCCGAGCCGGTGCAGGGTGGGGGGCGTGCCGTCTTTGCCCACATATTTTGAAATCTTGTGCAGCGAGTGGATGCTGATGTATAGCAAATCGCCGTCTTTGTATGTCAGTTTTATGACCTCCTGCTCTTTTCCGTTGATGTCCATCTTCTGCAACCCCGAATAAATGCCGATTCCGTGGTCAACGTGAACCACATAGTCGCCCGGCTGGAGGTCGTAAATCTCTTTGATGGTGAACGCCTCGCTTTTCTTGTATTTGCTGCGGACATCGAAGCGGTAATATTTCTCAAATATCTGGTGGTCAGTGTAAACGCAGAGTTTTCCCGCTTCGTCCCTGAATCCTTCATAAAGTACAAAAGTACTCGGCTCATAGAGTTGCTCCAAGGTATAGTTCGTCTGGTTCTGCCAGTTGAATTTGCTCAAATTGTCGGTGAGAATGCGGTTCATTCGCTCAATCTGATGCTCATTCTCGCAGAGAAAAACAGTCTTGTAGCCCTTTTCATAGTTGTCAATCCATTCGTCGAAGAGCATATCCGTATTTTTTGAGAACGAGTTTTGCGGAGTTATTCCCAAATCTAATGTAAGAGCGTAATTTTCAAATGTTTGCGAATTTATTTCAACTGTTTTGTAGTTGATGATGGATTTTAGAAATTGGGAGCCGTCAATGAAAAGTTGTTCCGGCGTGAACTGCTTGATTGTGGCGTTGTCGGCAGTCTCTTCGTACTCTTTGACTATCTTTTTATAGTTCGTCTCCAATTCGTTTTTGATTTGCGGAATGTTTTTCAGCCAGACGGTGGCGTTGTCGCCGATAAAGTCAAAGAAAGAGATGCGTTGTTCAACAATCTCAGTAGAACTCACTTTAGGTATAATTTGCAATGTATCAACCTCTTTTATAGAGAGTTGCGTGCTTGGGTCAAAGAATCTGATGGATGCGATGTCATCGCCGTCAAGTTCAAGGCGGTAAGGGTATTCTTCGGAGTAGGAGAAAATGTCGAAAATGCCGCCGCGCCACGCAAACTCACCCGGTTCGCACACAAAATCGACCTGCGTGTAGTTGAACTTGTAGAGGAAATCCAAAAGCGCATCGATGGAAAGTGCTTCACCGCAGCGCAACTTGTGGGAGTTGGTTTGCAGGTATTTTCGGGAAACGAGTTTTTCGGCAATGGCTTCGGGGTAGGTTACAATAATATAATTACCGGATTGTGTAATGAACTTGTTTATGATTTCCGAGCGGAACTTGATGTTTGCGTTGTCGGTCTCGTCAATTTTATGGATGCGGCGGTAGGAGCAAGGGAAGTAATGAACGGATTTTTCAGAGAGAGGTTTGTCAATGTCATCGAACAGTTTTTCGAGATCGTGATAGAAATAGAGAGCCTCTTCGCGTTCAGGGAAAACGAAAATCTGATGGCTGCTAAGAGGGGAGGCGAGAAGAGCCTTCACCAAAAGCGGATACGAAGCACCAGCCAAACCGCTTAATCCGATTCGACCGCATGCACCGAGCGCTGAAAAGTTTTCTTTGATAGTTGGTAGAAGAGGTGAGGTGAAACCAATGCCGTTCATACAGATATGATTTTTGCGTTGCAAAGATAAGATTTTTGGTGTGACGTAGAGATTCACCAAGTTATTATTTTGAAATGTCCCTTTGCCGAACTACAGTAAATGAATACGTCTTAATGCAGCCATTCCAAATAATTGTCTGGGGTGATGACAACAGTTTCTTTTATGTCATATGTCTCTAAAAATGCTTTGGGGAAACGGACTTTCGCTTTCTTGGGATTCCATTTCATTTCAAAGGCGGTCATTTTGCCGTCGCACTCTTCTATATAATCAATCTCCTGCTGGGTGTTGGTGCGCCAAAAATAGGTATTGCAATAGTGACGGCTGTAATGATTGAACTTCTTCCGCTCCGAAATGAAAAAGTTTTCCCACAACGCACCCATATCATTGCGCATATCAATGGGTGTAAACTGCTGAATGACAGCATTTCGTACGCCATTATCGTAAAAATAAACCTTTTTGGCACGTTTCAGCTCATTCCTCAGGTTGCGGCTTAATCCGTTGAGCCTAAAGATGATATAGCATTTCTCAAGCAAGTCAATATATTTTTCCACCGTTTTGTTGTCAGTGCCAACCGTTTGCGCCAATTCATTATACGAGACCTCCGAACCAACCTGATAGGCCAACGCCCTCAACAATTTGTCAAGAATGTCAGGCTTTCGCATAGAATCCGTAGAAAGGATATCTTTATATAAATAGCTGTCAGCAAGAGTAGTAAGTAAGTCGTGTGCATCGCTGGAATGGGTAAGAATATCCGGATATGAACCATATATAAGCCGGTGCTCAAACAGTCTTATCACATCTAAATAGCCTTCAGTCCGCCAAATCTCATTTGTTGAAATGGGAAACATTTGATACTCGAATTTTCTACCTGTCAGAGGCTCATTGAGGCGGTTACGGAGTTCAAAAGCCGACGAGCCTGTGGCAACAATCTGAATGTCTTTAATGTTATCAACCATCAACTTGAGTGTCAATCCAATGTTATCCACCCTTTGGGCTTCATCAATAACGATAAATTTGTGATTTCCGACCAAAGCTTGTATTTCCCTCATATTCCGGTTGGTAAGCAAGGATACGTTTTGTGGCTCATCGCAATTCAGAAACAAAATATCATCGGCATTTTGGTCTTGCATAAGGGTTTTAAGCAATGTGGTTTTACCTACCTGACGAGAGCCAAGTAGCAGAATCACTTTCCCCTTAAAAAAATGTTCCTTAATTAACGGCAATAAATCACGGTTGTACATTTTGTTATTGTTTTTTACGGCTGCAAATATATAGAAAAAATCAGAATAATATAATTTTTGGGATTATAATCCTAAAAAAAAGCCTATTATTGGGATTACAATCCTAAAAATCAATATAATTTTTGGGATTACGGCATTTGATTTCTTACAACTTGAGTATTTCTTCATCCGTAATATTCCGATAATAATTTTTATGCGGAAAATAAAGCAAAATTATTAGTAAACATCGCACTTTCGGCTATAAAATGCTCACGGTTTTCCTATTTAATTTGATAATATTCGTAATCTTTTCCACGCAACACCGGGTAAGGGCTCACATTTTGCGTTGAGTTTACAAATGAAAATTATTCACAAATAGAAACATAAAACAAAGGTAAATTTAATTACAAATGTAAAACTATGAATTGAAACGGATAATACTTTTGTAATATAATTCCAAATGTAATGAATAGTGTCGATTTCAAAAATATATACCTACTGCAGAATAATATAAATTAATGCTTTAAGTTGTCAGTATGGATTTATATATAATTAAATTACTGATTTCCATAATATTATATTGTTATATTATATAGATACTTCAAATATTATGACTAAGTTTATTAACAACTGTGTATAATTTTCAAACTAATATTTAATTCATTGATTTTAAGTTATTTAATATTGATAATATAAAGTATTTAGTTGAAAAGTTATCAACAATTATAAAAAACAGATACATTTGACTAATTTTGCAGACGAAACAATTGGCATAGTTTAAATGTAAATTTTTATTGTCGGATTGTTGTAATTTACAAATGTTATGATAAAGAAATAAAATTTTGAGAAATGGTTGACAGAATTAAACAAGTGATGGATTATGAGGGTTTGACGCCGGCAGTGTTTGCTGAAACAATAGGAATAAACCGGTCAAATCTTACACATATATTCTCGGGGCGTAACCAGCCAAGTCTTGACCTTGCAAAAAAAATACTGACCGCCTTCCCTGAGATAAAGACAGAATGGCTTATCATGGGTATGGGTGAAATGTTGGATTCTCCTGAAAACAAAGTGGAATCAGCTAAGCCCGCCGCTCGTTTTGTCCAGACCGACCTCTTTGCTGGTGAAGTGTCCGATACTCCTATTCAGCCTGTTGCGCCTCAAACGATCCCGGAAAACCAAAGTCCTGCATCTGAAAATCTTCAATCCGAAAAAAATGTCCAGGATCCCAAAAACATTAAGGATAATGTTGAAACTCAAAAATCAATACCTTCGAGGCGCATAACACGAAATGTGGCGAATATTCCGACCGAGAACCCGAAACGGCAGCAAAAAAACAATTCTCAGGAGGTTAAAACCGTTCAAAAAATCGTATTCTTCTACAGCGACAATACTTTTGAGACTTTTTACCCACAACATTGATTTTGTTGCATTTGTTGAATTATTGTGAGATTTTAAGTTGTACATTTGCAGTCGCAAAATAATTTGTACATGCCGACTCTGTTTTCACTTTTTTCGTCATTTGCGCTGATAGGCACTTTCACTATCGGCGGCGGCTATGCTATGATTCCGTTGATGGAAAAGGAGTTGGTTGACAAGCACTTGTGGCTGACCAAGGAGGAGTTTTTGGATGTGATGGCGTTGTCGCAGGCCATGCCCGGTGTTTTCGCCGTCAATATGGCGTCAAGCGTTGGCTACAGGCTGCGCGGCATTGCAGGCGCCGTGGCGGCGGTCATCGGAAATATACTCGCACCTATCGCAATCATAATTTTGCTTGCCGCTTTTTTCCATTATTTTAAAGACAATCAGATAGTTGAGGCAGTTTTCAAAGGCATTCGTCCGGCTGTTGTCGCGCTGATTGCCGCTCCGGTCTTCAATATGGCTAAAAGTGCCAAAGTGTCGTGGCAGAATTTTTGGATTCCGATTGTTGCGGCTTTGATGATTTGGCTGTTGGGCGTGTCGCCTGTGCTAATAATCTTATGCGCTGTAATAGGCGGATTATCATATAGTTACATTAAGAGAAGGAGGGCAGGGGCATGATTTTCTGGCGCATTTTCTCTGTCTTCTGCAAAATCGGGATTTTCAATTTCGGGGGCGGCTATGCCATGATTGCGCTTATCCAGCATGAGGTTGTTGAAAATTACGGCTGGCTTACTTCTACAGAATTTACTGATGTGGTCGCCATCAGCCAGATGACACCGGGACCGATAGGCATAAATGTCGCGACTTACGCAGGATACACCGCTGTGGTAAATGCCGGCTATGCCCCGTGGCTGGGCGTGTTTGGCGCGTTTCTGGCTTCGTTTGCCGTGATACTCCTGCCGGTAGTCGCAATGCTGCTTGTCTGCCGTTTTTTGCTCAAACATAAGGACAGCACTTACGTCAAGGATATTTTCACTGTGCTGCGTTTGGCAATAATCGGTGTGATTGCCGCCGCTGCCATGCTGCTCGTCACACCTGACAATTTTGGATTGCCCGCATTGTCACTGCACTTTATTGCAAGTATAATAATCTTTGTATCAGTGTTTTTCAGTTCATATAAATATAAAACAAATCCTATCTTGCTGATAATTGCAAGCGGGATTGCAGGCTTGATTCTCTATTTATAATTTTTTTACGTCAGTTTACAATTTTTAAAATATAACATCGTTTTCAAAATAATATTAACCAAAAAAATTTTCAGATTATGTCAAACAATGCAAAAATTGTCATCAGTACTATTATTGGTATCTGTTTCATTTTAGGGGCTGTAGCTCTTGGTGTATCTTTCTATAAGGCAAAAGGTCCGCAGAAAACAATTTCAGTGGTAGGTCTTGCCGAACGCGACTTCAATTCAGATCTCATAGTTCTGGATTTCAGTTATAGTACCCAGAATATGGATATGAAAACAGCATACGAGGAGTTGAAAAAGCAGAATGAGATTGTGAAGGCTTTCCTGACAAAGAAGGGCATTCCAGAGGCTGATGTAACCTTTAAAGCCATTAATAATGATAAGGATTACGAGTATAATTACAATTATCAGACAGGTGTGAGTAACAAAACATTCAGAGGGTATATTTTTTCACAGAGTGTCCGTATTTCCTCCAAGCAGGTTGAGCTTGTAGAGGCTCTCTACCAGAGTTTGGTTGAATTGATAGATGAGGGTGTTAATGTTGACGCATATTCTCCGGACTACTATTACACAAAATTGGGCGACCTTAAAATGGAAATGCTTGCGAAAGCGACAGAAGATGCTCATTCTCGCGCACAAATCATAGCCGAAAATGCAGGTGCGACTCTTGGTGGCTTGAAAGTTGCCAACACTGGAGTTTTCCAGATAACAGCACCAAATTCAAGCGATGAGGATTATACTTGGGGTGGTGTATTTAACACATCATCAAAGGCAAAACGTGCAAGTGTGAATATGCGCTTAACATATTATGTCAAATAATAGGGGAGAATTTGGGTAAATTTAAAATAAAAAATTCATTTTTTGCGTGTTGATGTAAATTAAAATATTTCTTATTTTTGCATTTTGTTTAATGTAAAAATTATTTATGAAGAAATTATTTACATCATTCATATTTGCCGTTACAAGTTTTGTGTTAATGTCTCAAAATGTTGTAACATTGACATTTACCGGTCGTGATGCTAATGGCAGCCATATCCGGTTAGATAGTGTGTCGGTTTTCAATATGTCGCGTGGTTGGACAGAAACGCTTCATTGGCCGGATACAATTCTGAAAATGCAAATTGGCGTTGGGATCAATGATAACGTTGGAACGTACCATGACTCGCAATTACAATTGTTTCAAAATAACCCGAATCCGTTCAATGGCGTTACTGACGTGACATTGTATGTTGCGAATGCGGGTGTGGTGACGTTGGAAATGACGGATATGAATGGGCGCACCATTGTAGAGACACACGGCCGTGCGTCTCTACAATTACAAACCGGAACCCACAATTTCCGCATTTCGGTTGCCAACGTCGGCACATACGTCCTGACCGCACGCCAAAACGGGAAATCATCATCTATAAAAATGGTGAACAACGGCTGTGGCAATGGAAACGCCATCGAATATACAGGGTCTGTTGCCACAACGCAAAAAAATTCCCAGAATAATTCCAAGCACGCCACCCAAAATCCTTTTGATATTGGTGACAATATGAGGTATATAGGGTACGCAATAATAAACAGCAATAAGGCGACAAGCCAGCAGATAGAGCAGGCACAGATGACATCCCAGACATTAACCATGCAGTTTGATGAGGTACAAGCTCAATTAGCGACTGTAGTAACGGCACCTGTAACTGAGGTTGGCATGACTAAGGCTCTTGTTGGTGGCGAAGTTCTTGCTGAGGGCGGCGCGGTGGTAATGGATTGTGGAATTTGTTACAATACGACAGGGAATCCTGACATTTCAGATTTATATGTACATATCGGCAACGGATTAGGTGCGTTTTCAACTACTTTGACAGGATTGTCACCAAACACTACATATTTTGTCAGGGCGTATGCTATAAGTAATGCGGGGATTGCATACGGCACAGTTGAGAGTTTTTCTATTTCTTCAAGCAACGATGGACAACCCTGTTTGGGGATGCCAGTAGTATTTGATATAGACAGCAATGTTTATAACACTGTGATAATAGGGTCACAATGCTGGATGCGGGAAAATTTGAAAACGACACGGTTTAACGATGGGACACTGATTTCCGAGGTCAATTCTGGAAGCAAATTGAATGCTTATAGGTTTTACCCCAATGCTGATTCGAATAATATGCAGGCTTATGGTTTGCTTTATAATTGGGAAGCCGTAAATAAAGGTGTATGCCCTGATGGCTGGCATGTTCCGACTGATGCAGATTGGTATGCACTGACTAATTATGTCAGTCAGCTTGAGTATTCTTGTGGTGGTGAAAGCACACAAATAACAAAAGCGTTGGCTGCAGCTTCGGGTAATTGGATGTCATCGGGGAGTGCCTGCACACCGGGAAATGGACTGTCTGCCAATGATGCTACAGGTTTTGGAGCGATGCCGGCTGGTGCCTATTATGGTGTTGGTAAATATGATAATTTTAAGGCACTGGCGGCGTTTTGGAGTTCAACTGGATATAATAACGATTATGCAATAAGTCGTTCCATTTACTATAATGCCCCGGTTGTAGTGCGAAGTAATGTACTGGAGTATAAACTCTACGGGTATTCAGTGCGATGTTTGCGCAATTAAGAATATCGGCGTAGATTTTATCAGAATACAACGTTACAATCTTCCATCAACGGTTTCTTTCGGCAACACAGATTTTACATCATAAAGTATACCGTTGGCTTTCAGGTATTTGCGAATATCTAAGTTGAGAAAACTGTTATGAGCCACGGCAAGAATTGCAGCATCGAAAGAATGTGCTTCACACTGGTCAAGATTCTTTATTATTTCCAAGCCGTATTCTTTTTTAATCACCACTTCGTTAGCCCACGGGTCGCAGATAGTTATGTTTCCGGTGTATTCTGTCAGGGCGTGAACGATGTCAACGACTTTGCTGTTGCGGCAGTCGGGGCAGTTTTCTTTGAAAGTGATTCCAAGAATGAGTATATTGGCGTCTTTCACTAAAACGCCTTTTTTGTTCATAAGTTTCAGAGTCTGGTTTGCCACATAGTCACCCATTCCGTCGTTGAGGCGGCGGGCGTTGGTCATTATTCGTGGCAGCACACCGTAAACTTGGGCTTTCTGGATAAGGTAGTAGGGGTCAACGCCAATGCAGTGCCCGCCCACAAGCCCTGGCTTGTATTTCAGGAAGTTCCATTTTGAACTTGCAGCTTCTATAACTTCTGTCGTGTCGATTCCCATCGCGTTGAAAATCTTTGCCAATTCGTTCATAAAGGCGATGTTGACGTCACGTTGTGAGTTCTCAATGATTTTCGAGGCCTCGGCAACGCGGATGGAGGGCGCTTTATGAGTCCCGTTTATGAGTACTGAGTTATAGAGTGCGTCCACGAAATCGGCGACTTCAGGTGTTGAGCCAGAGGTTACCTTCTTGATTGTTTCCACGGTGTGTTCCTTATCACCCGGATTGATACGCTCTGGCGAATAGCCGGCGTAAAAGTCCTCATTGAACTTCAGCCCTGAAACTTTTTCTACGACAGGCAGACATTCCTCTTCTGTCACACCCGGATAAACTGTTGACTCATAGATAACTATATTGCCTTTTTCTATCACTTGGCCGACAGTTGTGCTGGCTCCTATGAGAGGCTTGAGGTCCGGGCGGTTGTTGACGTCAACCGGTGTGGGTACGGCAACGATATATACGTCACAGCAACGTATCTCATCAAGGTTGTCGGTGCATTTGAATCCGTTGTCCAACGCACTGCGCAGCAAGGTGTTATCCACTTCCAATGTGTCGTCAAAGCCTTCGGAAAGGCGTTTTACGCGTGCACTATTAAGGTCGTAGCCAACAGTGTGGTATTTGGTTGAGAAAAGGCGTGCGAGTGGAAGTCCAACGTAGCCCAATCCGATTACAGCGATTTTTGTATCTTCCAATTTTTTCATCTCTACACTATTATCTAAAATGACGGGCAGACATGAAGTCTTTAGCGTCAATAACCTCAACATGGTCAATATTATATACGGCGATAGGCCTGTTGTTTTTGACTTTTGTGTCAATCAGTTGCCGTGAAGAAGCCGAAACAGCTTTAAGAATTTTTCGTCTCAGCTTTTGAAGTTCTTTTTCGTACATAACTTGATTTTATTATATTAACAGTGTCATTGTCAATGATTTCCGGTTCTGAATTTTTTGTCTTGTTCATTACGAGTTTCGGGGTTGTAGCCGAATTGTCGAACAGCATCACGTTGTCGCAAAGGGGCATGAAGATTGAGAAAAAATTATCGAGTCCCTTGTGGTAGCGGCGTTCCACGACCTCGTCAGACACAAAATGACCGCCTTCGCTGACACGGAGGCGGACACGTTCTTTTGCAAGATCAACACTATTGAGCCAGAAGAAAATAAGGTTGACATAGTATCCGTTATCTTGCGCCTTTTTAATTATCTCCCTGTAATAGATGGCCGACAATGTCGTTTCTATGGCAAAGTCTATGCCACGTTCAATGAATTCGTCAATACGTTTCAGAAGTATTTTGCCGGCTGCATACAATGCCTTGTCTGGTTGGAAAGGCGACAGCCCTTTGGCAATTTCGTCAGCATTCACGAACTCTTTGCATTGCAGTATCTCAGGCAGAATGAAGTAGGCGACTGTGGTTTTGCCTGCCCCGTTGCAACCTGCTAACACATACAATTTTTTCATATCTTCACTTTAATTGTAAAGTGCAAATATAAACACTTTTTTTAAAATCATAATAAATGTTAAAAGTTTTTTTCAACAATCACAGTTAAATAAATTACATTTCCAAATTGGAAAAGTTGGTGTATTTTTGCAAAAATTATACTCATGATAGATTCATTGTTTGAAAAATTCAAATCGCTGAAAGTCTTGGTTGTGGGGGATGTGATGATAGACGCTTATTTGACGGGCGGAGTTTCGCGAATTTCGCCTGAGGCTCCGGTGCCGATTGTTGAAATACGAAAACGCTCTTACAGAATCGGTGGTGCCGCCAATGTCGCCATGAATATTAGGGCTTTAGGGGCAGAGCCGATACTCTGTTCTGTTGTTGGGCGCGATGACAAAGGCTCTCTTTTAGCCGGACTGATGAAGGAAAACGGTTTGTCGCAAGAGGGCATTTGCCTCTCAGATAAAAGAAAAACCACAATAAAATACCGCATTATAGGCAATAAGGCACAAATGCTCAGAATTGACGATGAGGATACGGCGGAACTTTCTGTTGATGAACAGTCGGAACTGCTCGCACGCATTGGAAAAATTATTGGCGAGGGCAAGGTGGATGCCGTTGTTTTTGAAGATTATGACAAAGGGGTTTTATCCAAAACAGTGATTGACGGTATAATGGAAATGGCAAAAAAACATGACATAATTGTTACTGTTGACCCCAAAAAACGCAATTTCAACAATTATTCGGGGGCTGACCTGTTTAAGCCGAATCTGAAAGAGCTGCAGGAAGGGTTGGATAACCGCAGCGAGGTGTTGTCTTTGGATGAAATTGAACGGCTTATGAGGGAATTTGCCGAAACTATGCACGTGAGCAAGATGATGACGACACTGTCGGAACGCGGTATTGCCGTTTATGATTTGGAGAAGCATTTGTTCTTTTCACAACCCGCTTTCTTGCGGCGCATAAGCGATGTGTCGGGAGCTGGCGACACTGTGATATCTGTTGCAACGCTCTGTCTCGCCGCAGGGCTTCCGGCAGACAAGATGGCTGTAATATCTAACCTTGCCGGTGGCATAGTGTGTGAATTTGCAGGCGTGGTGCCTATTGAAGCGGAAGTGCTTAAAAGCCACGTCAGGAAAGAATTGGATGGAAGTATTATATTTGAATAACACATAGATATTTATGAAAAGATTTCTTATATATGTTTTCGTTTTTGCGCTGATGGCTGCCGCCAGTGCCCAATCGGATACCAATAAAACTGACGCTAAAGGCCGGAAACAAGGGCTTTGGAAGAAATATGACGGCAAGAATCTGCTTTATGAAGGGCATTTTGTCAATGACGTGCCTACTGGGACATTCACTTATTACCATAAAAACGGGAAAGTGAAAAGTGTGTGTAACTTTATCAGCGGCACCTCAAAAGTAAGGACAGAACTTTATCATGAAAATGGCCAGAAGTCAGGCGAAGGTATTTTCATTGACCAGATCAAGGATGGAGAGTGGAAATACTACAATCAGGAAGGGCGGCTTATTAAAGTTGAAAACTATAAAAATGGAGAGAAAAACGGAGCGTGGAGGACATATTCTTCCCAGACGGGGATATTGTTGGAGGATGAGAATTATGACAATGGCGTTCTGAATGGAGTCAGGAAAATATATTTTGTGAATGGGGAACTGCAGACAGAAATCAACTATATAAATGGCAAGCGCAACGGTAATTTTGTGAGTTATTACAGTGGAAACATAATTTCTTCCAAAGGCGTGTATCACAATGATATGCCGATAGGGGAGTGGACGTTTAATGACGGTGACGGGCAGATACGGAAAAGTGAAGTCTATGATAAGAAGGGCGTGCTTGAAAATG
>JAGCRI010000063.1 GCA_017964755.1 Bacteroidales bacterium
GGTAACGTACGCCCAAATCATTTTTCTGAAAATCATCAAAAGTCTGTTGGTGGTATAACGCCTCGAAGCGATATTGTGGAATATGGTTAAATTTCTATCTGGGCTTGGTTATGACTCAAATCACTACAACATGCCCCCGTGCTGTTAGTTCCTCAATATTATCGCCGACAATATTTCCATCGCGATGAAATACAGTGCGAGTATCAAAAAGGGCTTGAACTAGTCAGATTTGTTCTCTAAGACAGCTTCGCTTATGACAGTTTTCTCCATTTTGTCTATTTCTGCGTAAACTTCTTCCAACTTTTTGTTGTTGGTGGCGCGGAAATATTTGCCGCCGGTCTCGTTGGCGATGGCTGTCAAGAGAGCCTCGTCAATTTCAGTTTGCAGATAGACCGGCCCTTGCGGAGTGGGGTAGGGAGCCTGCCCGTTTGTGCCGCAGCCGATAGTGTAAACCTTTATGCCAAAGTCTTTTGCCATTTCGGCTGTTGAGTGCGGGTCGAGATAGCCGGCGTTGTTCACACCATCAGAGAGCAGGATTATGATCTTGCTTTTCGCCTCGCTTTCGCGCAAGCGGTTTATTGCTGTGCCGAGCCCGTCTCCAATAGCCGTGCCATCTTCTATAAGGTCAAATTTCACCTTTTTCATGAGTCCGAGCAGCGTATTGTGGTCGGTGGTGAGAGGGCACTGTGTATAGGCTTCGCCCGCGTAGACCACCAGCCCGATGCGATCGGTGGGGCGGCCGTCAACAAAATCGGCGGCGACCTTCTTGCACGCCTCAAGCCTGTTCGGCTTGAAGTCCATCATTTTCATACTGCCCGAAATGTCGAGGGCAAGCACTATGTCAACGCCTTCAACTTCAATCTGGTTGCGGTGAAATGATGACTGCGGGCGCGCCAAGGCAATGACTAAAAAAATGACAGTGATGATACGCAATATCTCCGGCAGCCAGTAAAACCGTGTCTTCCATGTTTTTGGCAAACCGGAAAAAGGAGTGGCGGTGGCAACTGTCAGCGGGGCACGCATCTTGTTGCGCTTCCACACTTGCCAGCCTATTATAGGTATCAGTAATAGCAGAAGAAAGAAATATTTAGGTTCAGCAAATGTAAGGTCGTGCAAAATATGGATAAAGTCAGAGAAGAATTTCATGGCTATGATTTTTTTGCGTTGTTAGTATTTGTTTGAGTATCAGTTTGCTCTTTTGTCGTTTCCACGAACTTGACAGCATCTTTGAAGCAAGTGTCGTGCTCATTGGGGAGCGGCTGCCACTTGGCGAACTTCACAAGGTCGGCGGTTGACAGGATTACACGCAGCTCTTCGGCAGTCCCTGAGTCGAGGTTCAGGGCGGCGACAGCCTCCAGTATTTCGCTTGAGGTCATTTCCGGCGCGTCTATGTCCCAGCGGCCGTCAATGTATTCGCGGACAATGTCAGTCAGTTCCGAGTAGTATAACTTAACCTGCCCGTCCTGCCACAGATGTTTGAGGCGTAGCTCTTCCAATGCCGCCAACGCTGCAACATGAGGTTTGACTTTGGGCTTTGGCTTTGGCAGAGCCTTTTTCGGAGTTTTTTTGCGGTAAAACTTCCTGACGAGGTAAACTGCAAGAAGAATGGCTGCTGCCACAGCAAGTCCAAGAAGCAGGTATGGCAGCACCTCTTTGAATGTGATCATCTCTTTTGCAGGCTGTTTGATGTCGCGGAATGCTGCGGTGGTGTCAACCTGCACCGTCAAGACTTCAAAATATAATGGTTGTGTCGCAGCTATTATCTGTGAGTCGGCTGCCAGAACCGCTATTGCAGGGAATACATAATTGCCCGAATCAAAGGCTGTTATTGTAATAGTTTGATTATATGTTCTCTTTCCGCTTTCATTGAGAGTGTCGATTGCTGAACTCGCAACCCAGTCAATGCCGAGTGTGTCAAGACTCTTTTCGTTGAATTGTGGGATGATTATTTTTGCGGTTGCAGGAGCTGTTATTTTGAGTTTCACATTGAGCTGGTCGCCGATGAGTATCCGTGTCGAGTCAATGCTTGCGGTTGCCGAAAAATCCTGCGCCAAGGCAAGTAGTGGCGCTGCCGTGAGTAAAAGCCAGAAAACCAGTGTTTTTTGTTTCATTTCTTTTTGTTTTTTTAGTTTGCAAAGTTATGTTTTTTCTTGCTTTTATGCAAAAATAAAATCTGATATTATTCGCTCACTGCAATTTTTTTGACGGTGTTTCCCACACGCACTATGTAAATTCCGGGACGTACATTTATGACAACATTGTCAGCATGAGGGTTATTGTATATTGTACGGCCGAGCATGTCGTAAACAGTTAAAACCGAGTTGTTGCTGTTTTCAATGAAAATGGACCCTGCGTAAGCATAAATCTCGGCATCGGCTTTGGCGGGCATATCCCCAACAGCGACATCCGAGCTGAGTGCCAAACCGACAATAATCGGGTCGTGGTCTGAATATTTGTACATTGACTGGTCAGTGCCGTATAGGAAATAGAAGGCGTCAGATTCATCGGCGTTGATGTGATACGGAGCCACACCTGTGATCTGTTTGGACATGGTCGGGGTCGCAAAAGCGTGGTCGAGGTATTCAACGCCGTTGTTGAATGAGTAGCTGTATTCATTCGGTGCGAACCGTGCCGTCTGGTTTTCAAAGCCCATTGAGGTCAGGAACGTGATAGGTTCCTCCATCGTGCCGCAGTTCATGTCGCCCAAGATAAGGAAATCTTTGTCCTGATAGTAGTTTGAGTTCAATTTAATGGTTAAGAAATCAATGAGTTTGCTCACGTTTGCCATACGTATGTCGTTTGTGTTGTCATCTGTGCCTGTTTTGGCTTTGAAGTGGTTCATACTGATTACAAAGCGTTCATTTGTAGAAAGCTCGTCAAAAGCCTGCACATATTCGCGTTTGTAATATACAGAGCTTGAATTGTAGGGGTGTCCGAGTGCAAGGACCGGCGTAACCTTGTCTGTCCGGTATATATATCCGACTTTGCTGTAGGTGTCGGTTGTGTAGTCGCCGTCGTCAACGTAGGCATAGCGGTTTGGTGCGGTTTGGGAGTTCAGCGCGTGGGTGATGGCTTGCAGTGCGATGGTGCCGTCTTGGATTTCGGCGAGACAGTAGATGTCGGCATCAATGTTGCGGAACGCCTTGATCATCTTCGTGTGTTGGCGCTGGTACTCTTCGTTTGATGTGGCGCCGTTTGTGCCTTCCCATTCGGGAAAATAGTTTTCCACATTTGCGGCGCAGACTATCAGCCGGGCGTTACCTACAGCGGGGCGGCTTGTGGGGCGGGTGTTGTTCCCGAATTTGATGTTGCCGGATATGGATATGTTGCGCTCATCGGTTATTGTGGCAACGGCGTTTGTGATTGTTGCGCCAAGTCTTATTGTGTCAACTGAAATGTTTGGACAATATGCTGTGATGAAGGCATTTGCGAATGCGTTTTCAGCATCTGTGTATGCTTGTGTATTGGCAGCTGCTGTTTCGTATGGAAGTACCTGCCGCTTGTACGAGAGAATGAGCCTTTTGTATCCGCGACCGCAGACATGCAGCGTCTGGTTGAATGTGACTTCGTGACCGAAATATGTTGCAGGAAGATCATTTCCGCTAAACACTATGTTTTGCCCCGAAAGATTGAAGGTGCTGATTATTAATGAGAAAACTAAAAGACGAGTGAAATTCTTCATGATGATAGTCCAGTATATTTTATTAAATCGTATTACAAATTTAAAAACAAGAATGTAATTCGCAAAAATATTAAAAATTTCGCCCCGAATGGCTCTTTGGCTGAAAATTATTAATTTTGCAGCCTATGAGAATCCTGACGGATGTTAATTTTTCAGAAAATGGTCAGAAAATATTACACATATATTATTGTTGCGGCGGTTTCGATAATAGCGGCTGCCTGCGGGCATAACAGCAAAGACAATGGCAAAATGATTTTCCGCTACAATGAATCGAGTGGGATACAGACTCTTGATCCGGCGTTCGCTTCAGGGCAGTCGGTCATTTGGGTGTGCAATCAGCTTTATAATGGTTTGGTTGACATTGACGATTCGCTTAACATTGTGCCTGCAATAGCCCACAGCTGGGAAATTAGCGATGACGGAACTGTTTATACTTTTCATCTGCGCAAAGATGTCTTTTTCCATAATACGCCATTTTACCGGTTTGACGGGCAACGAAGGGTTGACGCCGCCGACTTTGTATATAGTTTTTCGCGGATTTTGGACGGCGATGTTGCGTCACCGGGGGCGTGGATTTTTCAAAATGTTAAAAGAAATGCTGACGGGACTCCATGTTTTGCCGCCCTTAACGATTCCACTTTCCAGATAAGGCTTGCGAAGGCATTCCCTCCGTTTCTTGGCGTGCTTACTATGAAATACTGTTCTGTGGTCCCTAAAGAGGTCGTTGAGCATTTCGGTAAGGAATTCCGCAAACACCCTGTCGGCACGGGTCCGTTCCAATACCAGCTTTGGGAGGAGGGCGTGAAACTCGTGCTCCGAAAGAACCCTGACTATTTTGAGAAAGACGATGCGGGTAATTCCCTGCCATATCTGGATGCGGTCGCAATCTCTTTTATAGTTGATAAACAGTCTGTCTTTATGGAATTTATGAAAGGCAGTCTCGATTTTATGTCTGGTATCGAGTCGTGCTACAAAGATGCGCTTCTGACCAAAAACGGAGAATTGAATCCGCAATATGCTGACAGGATAAATATGTTGTCTTCACCGTATCTCAATACCGAATATCTGGGATTCGTTATGAAAGAGGATAAAAATAATCCATTGCTGATAAAAGAGGTGCGTCAGGCGATAAATTATGGTTTTGACAGGGAGAAGATGATGAAATATCTCCGCAACAACATCGGGTATGCCGGTGAGAGCGGCTTTGTTCCGATGGGCATGGCTTCGTTCAATCCGGAAAAGGTGCATGGCTACGGCTACGACCCCGAAAAAGCCGCCGAATTGTTGGCACAGGCCGGCTTCCCCGAAGGTAAAGGCCTGCCTGATATTACCCTTTCCGTATCTGCTTCTTACGTTGACCTTTGCCAATATATTCAGCACGAATTGGGAAAAATCGGAATCAATATCAGGCTTGATGTGCAGCAGGCGGCCCAGCAGCGTCAGATGATGCGCAGCTATAAACTGCCGTTCTTCCGCGGCTCGTGGATTTGCGACTACCCCGATGCCGAAAACTATCTTTCACTTTTCTATTCCAAAAATCTTCAGCCTACAGGCTCCAATTACACACATTATATTAACCCCAACTTCGACAAGCTTTTTGAGAAATCTCAAACTGTCATAAACGATTCATTGAGAAATGTTTACTACACGAAACTCGATTCGATTGTGATGGCTGATGCGCCTGTGGTGATTCTCTATTACGACAAGGCAATAAGGTTTATGCAGAAAAATGTTACAGGCTTGGGCATAAACCCTGTAAATATGCTGCAGCTCAAACGGTGCAGGATAAATAATGATGTTGCAGAATAACTGCTGGGAAACGAAGGTTCCCGCATAAGTTTTTCCAAAAACTTTATACAACTTGTCGGATAATTCATTATTTTTGTCGGCTATATTGATTTTTAAACTTAAAATAATAAAACTATGAATTTTACAGAAGAACTTCAGTGGCGTGGAATGATTCATGATATGATGCCCGGAACTAAAGAACAGTTGGATAAAGAGATGACCACAGCATACGTGGGCATTGACCCGACTGCGGATTCACTGCATATAGGACACCTCGTAGGCGTGATGATGTTGAAACATTTGCAGAAGAGCGGTCACCGCCCGATTGTGCTGCTCGGCGGTGCAACAGGTATGATTGGCGACCCGTCAGGCAAATCCCTCGAACGCAATCTTCTCGACGAGGCAACTCTCCGCCATAATCAGGAGTGTATAAAAAAACAACTTTCCAAATTCCTCGATTTTGACAGCAAGGAGAAGAATGCGGCTGTTATGGTTAACAATTATGACTGGATGAGCAAATTTTCATTTTTGGATTTCATCCGCGACATCGGGAAGCATATCACTGTTAACTATATGATGGCCAAAGATTCTGTGAAAAAGCGTTTTAACGGCGAGGGAGACGGAATGTCGTTCACGGAGTTTTCTTACCAGCTTGTGCAAGGCTATGATTTTATGTATCTGTATCAGAATTATGGCTGCAAGCTGCAGATGGGCGGCTCCGACCAGTGGGGCAACATTACAACAGGTACGGAATTGATTCGCAGGAAGTTAGGCGGTGAGGCATTTGCTCTTACATGCCCGCTGATTACAAAGGCAGACGGCGGCAAGTTCGGCAAAACCGAAAAGGGCAATATCTGGCTCGACCCCGAAAAGACTTCACCTTACACTTTCTACCAGTTCTGGCTTAACTGCTCAGATGAGGATAGCAAGAAGTATATTCGTATTTTTACCACATATACTAAAGAAGAGATAGAAAAGATGGAGAAGGAACACGACGAAGCCCCGCATTTGAGGATTCTGCAAAAGGCTTTGGCAAAGGATCTTACGATTCGTGTTCATTCTTTGGAAGATTATGAGGCGGCGGTGAGCGCGTCTGAAATCCTCTTCGGAAAGGGCACGGCGGAGAGTCTTGCGAAACTTTCTGAAAAGATGTTCCTCTCTGTTTTTGACGGCGTTCCGCAGATGAATATGCCAAAAGAAAAAATTGCCGCAGGGGTTCAGGTTGTTGACTTTTTGGCTGAAGAGACAGCTATTTTCCCGTCAAAGGGCGAGGCGCGCCGGATGCTGAAAGATAACGGTCTTTCCATTAACAAATCAAAAATTGCTGATTCATACGTGGTTACAGAAAAAGATCTGATTAACGGCAAATATATTTTGGTTCAGAAAGGAAAGAAAAACTATTATATTGTTGTGGCTGAATAATGAAGTTTAGCAATAGATATATTTTCTTATACATCAGTGTTTTAGTGATTATTGTCGCTGGAACTTTGGCGATAGTGTCGCTTGTGTTGCGCCCACGGCAGGAGGCGAACCGCAAAGGAGAGACCGCTGCGCGAATTTTGAAGGCGGCTGGCTACGGAGCACTGTCAACGGAGCAGGCGGTTGCACTTTTCGACAGCGTGGCTTCGCCGATAACCGACAGCCAGACAGAGCGTTACGCCATTGTCTGCTCTGACGGTGATACAGGGCAGGTGGTTTATGTAAGCGGCAAAGGCTTGTGGGGCCCGATATGGGGCTATGTGGTTTTGGCATCTGACAATAACACAATTAAAGGTGTCGCTTTTTCGCACAAATCGGAAACACCCGGACTTGGCGCGAAAATAACGGAAGAGTCTTTCGCCGATTCTTTTTCAGGAAAGAAAATATATAATGCTGATGGTGAATATGTTTCTGTGGTTTTGGCAGCAAAAGGAAACTCGGAGGCAAATGCGGAAAACAGTGTTGACGCCATTTCCGGTGCGACCATCACAAGCAAGGGGGTTGAGAAAATGTTGTATGAAGGTCTTAAAGATGCAGGTAAATGAAAAAGTTTTTAGAGCCTTTAAGCAAGAATAATCCGATAATAGTGCAGACGCTTGGTGTCTGTTCGGCGCTTGCCGTCACCGCGCAGCTGAAGCCGGCGGTGGTTATGGCGGCGGCGGTTACTGTGGTGTGCGCCTTTTCAAATCTTATTATCTCCCTGATTCGCAACACTATACCGCCGCGAATACGGATAGTTGTGCAACTTGTTGTCGTCTCCTTCTTCGTCATTCTCGTTGACCAGTTTTTGCAGGCCTATCTTTACGAGACGAGTAAAATGCTTTCTGTTTTTGTGGGGCTTATCATCACAAACTGCATAATTATGGGGCGGTTAGAGGCTTTCGCTCTGTCGCACAAGCCGCTGCCTTCGTTTTTGGACGGGTTGTTCAACGGACTTGGCTATGGCTTGGTGCTTGTGGCGGTCGGCGTTGTTCGAGAGGTGCTGGGGCAAGGCACGTTGTGGGGCTATCCTGTCCTCTCCGACAAATTCTACACTTTGGGCTATATGAATAACGGATTGATGGTTCTGCCGCCGATGGCACTCATTTTGGTCGGCTCACTTATTTGGATTAAAAACGCGCGTCAGTCATAAAAAAACTTAATATGGAACTATTCTCGCTTTTTGTCAGGTCGGTTTTCATAGATAATATGATTTTCGCATACTTCTTGGGAATGTGCTCTTACCTTGCCGTTTCCAAAAATGTGAAAACCTCATTCGGACTTGGTGTCGCGGTCTGTTTCGTATTGGCTGTAACGGTTCCTGTCAACTATCTCATCGACAAATATTTTTTGCAGGCAGGAGCGTTGTCGTGGCTCTCTTCGCATTTCCAAAATATTGACTTATCGTTTCTTACGCTGATAATTTTTATTGCGGTGATTGCCGGAATTGTGCAATTGTTAGAGATGGCCATTGAGCATTTTTCGCTTGCACTTTATCAGGCATTGGGAATTTTTTTGCCGCTGATTGCCGTTAATTGCGCAATCTTAGGCGGGTCACTCTTCATGCAGGAACATCACTTCCCGACGCTGTTTCACAGTTTTGTATATGCGCTCGGTTCAGGGGTGGGCTGGCTGCTTGCAATTGTCGCTTTTGCCGCCCTCCGCGAGCGATTGAGGTACTCAAACATCCCAAAACCGCTACAGGGAAACGGAATCGCATACATAATCACCGGCCTTATGGGCTTAGGCTTCATGGCCTTGATGGGGTTTTGAAAATAAGCTGGGGGATTTTTTATTAAACCATTGCGTAACTATAGAAAACATTTTTATAAACATACTCGGAGAGCGGCAAGGCACTTCTGAACACCAAATGCTTTCCAATGCGTAAAGCCACATATACAGAGCATCTGTAAAGTGTTTATATTTCAGTAACAGAAATCTCTTTTAATTCTAAATTTATCTTCGTCATAGGCTGGCATATTAATATCAGGGACTTCAAGATAATAGCGTTCCGTTTCAATTAACATATATAATACCAGTCGTTTATTGAGTTTGTTTTTGAATTTTAAATAATGCCACTTGTCAAGGTCTTTTATTCTATATTTTATACTCATTGGCTGTGAGGTTTCTGGCAGAACAGAATATATGGGTATTGAAACAGACGTATCATCATTTCTCCAATCGCATTGTGTGAACACTATAGTATCTTTGTATCCTTTAAGATAAGCCTGGAAA
>JAGCRI010000064.1 GCA_017964755.1 Bacteroidales bacterium
ATGCGCAAATACATGATTTGAGACCATAATAAAAACAAAAAATTATAATTCATAAAAAAAGTGTATCTTTGCACCCAATTTTTTAAACAATATTAAAATCAAAAAAGTATGGCAACAAGAATCAGATTACAAAGACATGGTAAGAAAAACCAACCTTTCTACCACATTGTAATTGCAGATGGTCGGGCACCACGTGACGGACGCTTTATTGAATTATTGGGCACCTACAACCCGCTGACCAATCCTGCAGACGTGAAACTTAACTTCGAAAGGGCATTGTACTGGGTTGAAACCGGTGCTACACCGAGTGACACAGTCCGCTCGATTCTGAGACGTGAAGGCGTTTATCTTATGAAGCACCTCAAAGGCGGTGTTGCTAAGGGCGCGTTCTCCGAAAACGAAGCAGAACGCAAATTTGAGGCTTGGAAACAGGAGAAGGAGACGAAACTCAACAACATGAAACGCGAAGCCGCTGAAAAGAAACGCGGGGAACACAAGAAACGTCTTGAAGAGGAAATTAAGGTTAAAGAGGCTAAAGCTGCAAAGGTGGCTGAAAAGCTCGCCGCAATCGCAGCCGAACAAGCCAAGGCCGCTCAGGAAGCAGCTGAGGCTGCCGCTGCTGAAGCAGAAGCCGCCAATGCTGAGACTGCAACCGCAGAACCGGCTGCTGAAACTCCTGCTGAAGCTTAATTCTTATTTGACTATCGGGAAGAGGGAAGTTCTTCTTTCCCTCTTTTTTTGTGCTTTTACAACTTTGGAGGGGCATTTGCCGCCTAACAAAAAAAGTTGTATATTTGCACCCCAAAAATATGATGATGGAAAAGAAGCTGAAACGGGATGAATTTTTATTGAGGATAGGCGGGCTTCCAAACGGAACGCATTATAGCTCAATAATTTGTGACAAAACGTTCTTTGATATAGCTCAGATGGAGGAGTTGCATGACGGTTATCTTGATTTGCAAATCAAAACAGAAATCCAAGATAAAAACGTGCAAGTGGACTTCAATTTCAAAGGATACGTGGTTGCTGCGTGCGACCGCTGCCTTGACGATGTGAAAGTGCCGATGGATTTTTCGGAGAGTCTGGTCGTGAAAATGGTGGAAAACCCTGCCGCTTTTGACAACCAGCAAGATGACAACCTCTGGATTATCAACGAAAATGACCCTACAATTGACATTTTCCACTTCGTGTACGAAAGTATTTTGTTGGCGCTGCCGATGAAAATAGTCCACCCTGATGATGAAAACGGAAACAGCACCTGCAACCCCGAAATCCTGAAAAAACTAAACGAACTCACTGCAAAAGAAGATGATACAGACCCCCGCTGGGACGCTTTGAAAGATTTGAAACTTGATGAATAAAAATAATATAGTAACATTATAAAATATAAAAAGTTATGCCAAATCCGAAACATAGACATTCTCAAACGAGAAGAGATAAGAGAAGAGCTCATGATTTCATCACTGCTCCGCAGTTGACAACATGCAGCCATTGCGGCGCTGCAATTCTGACACACAGAATTTGCCCCGAATGTGGTTATTATAGAGGAAAACAAGCTATCGAAATTAAAGGTGCTGAAGCATAATCTTCTCACTTTTAAATAAATGCGCAATGGCGACCAAATCCCAGACGTTGGTATTTGTTACCCATAATAAGCACAAAATTTCTGAAGTTTCCGCTATTACCGGTTCAGATATTTCTGTATTGGGAATGGCGGATTTTAATTTTTTTGAGGAAATCCCTGAAACAGCAGAGACACTTGAAGGCAACGCACTGCAAAAAGCGCGTTATTTCCACTCGCGGTTCCATTGCAACTGCTTCGCTGACGACACTGGACTTGAGGTGGAGGCTCTTGGTGGACGGCCGGGCGTCTATTCAGCACGATATGCAGGCGAACACGCGACTTACAGCCAGAACGTGGAAAAACTGCTGGACGAAATGCGGGGCGTTGAAAACCGGCGAGCACGTTTTGTGACTGTTGTAGCGCTGATATTAGACGGCAGAGAATATCTCTTTGAAGGTGAAATAAAGGGCGAAATAACAAGAACACCAAGCGGTAGCTCCGGATTCGGCTATGACCCCGTTTTCAAGCCGGATTTGTCTGACAAGACATTTGCAGAACTTGGGGAGGATGAGAAAAACAGATGCAGTCATCGCGGAATTGCATTACGTAAAATGATCACATTCTTGAAAAATAGATAACATGGGTAAAATCGCATTACAATTCGGAAAATATAAGAATATTGACTGGAAAAAGACGCTTACCGAATATTCCCTGATTTTAATAGGAACGTTCATTATGTCTGTCGGTTTCATTGTCTTTATATCACCGTTGAAATTGGCGCCGGGCGGGGTTTACGGAATCGCAATCATCTTGCACCACCTTTTCAATTTCCCAATCGGTTTGTCGGGTATATGCCTCGATTTGCCTTTGCTGCTCATCGGCACGCTTTGGCTTGGTGGCAAGTTCGGAATGAAAACGCTTGTCGGAATTGTTTCGCTTTCGGGCTTCAACACACTTATGGAATTCCTATACGGATATGACCCGCTGATAACGCTGCCCGGAACAAATATTGCCGATCCTTCAGCAACATTCATACTCGGACTCTGCGGCGCGGTGCTGCTCGGCATCGGTCTCGGTTTCATTTTCAAGTCGCGCGCCACTTCCGGCGGCACTGACATTATAGCCATGATAATCGGCAAATATCTGAAGCACATACCGATTGGCACCATCCTTATTTGCGTGGATTCTGTTATTGTGCTCGGCGCACTTGCAGCCTTCAAAGACTGGACAATTCCGCTTTACTCTTGGATGGTTATCTACGTTACCGGTATCGTGATAGATAAAATCATAGCCGGATTCACTGTCTGCAAAACTGTGCTTATCATATCCGACAAGCATGAGGAGATAAGGGACAAGCTGCTGAATGACCTTCGCCGCGGCGGTACATATATCAACGGAGAGGGAATGTATAACCACACCGAAAAAAAGATAATCTTCACTTCAATAACGCCAAAGCAGCTGCCAATTCTTATGGATATGGTCCATACCGTTGACCCCGATGCATTCCTCAGTGTGATTGACGCCGCCGAAACAATCGGTAGAGGCTTCACATCTTTACACGACAAAGTCGCGCATTAATAGGGAAGAAAAGAATTGAAAAACAGAAACTTCCCTGATGATTATTCAGATTGTTTTGTGAAAAATCCTTTCACAACAAGTTGCAAGGTTGTACGGCTCTTCTGCTCAAGATATATTTTCCTGCCTTGAACCACTTTATCTATAACCTCCGACGAATAGTGTCTTATTGTTATTAGCTCTATCTCGTTGTTATACTTGACTTTATAATTCTTCATTAAGGAATCTATAACAGGCTGGACATGACCTTCCACATTGTCAACACAAACTGAAAAACTTAATGCCGTACTTTGCATTACATTTATTTTCAATTTATTGGAGAAGATTATATTAAAAATCTCAGAAAGATTGTCAACACCGATAAAAGAGAAATCTTTTGGGAAGAGCGTTATTAGTATCTGGTTTCTTTTGAAGATGTAAGAAGGAATCAGATTTTTGGGGATGGAAGCTGAAATGACAGTGCCCGATGCGTTTATATCGAAAAATGATTTGACATATAGCGGGATATTCTTGTTTTGCAGTGGTTTAAGTGTTTTGGGGTGGATAATTGTGGCGCCATAATACGACAGCTCAATAGCCTCCTCATAACTGATTTCGTCTAATTTCACAGCGTCAGGGAAGAATTTCGGGTCGGCGTTAAGAACACCGGGAACATCTTTCCATATTGTAACTGATTCAGCATCAAGTGAGTATGCTAAAATTGCCGCTGAATAGTCAGAGCCTTCGCGACCAAGGGTAACAGAATTTCCATTATCTGTTCCTGCTATAAAACCTTGTGTAATGACAAAACTTGCAGGCTCGTTTTTAAAGGTGCCGGTAATCTCTTTTTTTACATTTGCTACCGACTTTTCCCAATCAACTTTACCCTCACGATAATTGCTATCGGTGATTATCATTTTGCGGGCGTCTAACCATATATTCTTATGTCCCAACGTATTGAGATATGTTGACACTAATGTTGTGGAAAGAATTTCACCGAAACTTACAATTCTGTCATATTCAAAATCAAAATTATCGGTTTTTTCACTCGAAAGCACATTTTCCAATTCTGTAAAAACCGGCTGAAGCTTGCAGTTTATCTCTTCTGGATTTTCAACCAGCTCATTTACAATAGAATAGTGATTGTCTTTAAGTTTGCTGACGAGAGCTGTCAGTTCCATGCTTTTGGGTTCGTTCCAATAGCAGCGCGTGATTTCTTCAAGAAGATTTGTTGTTTTCCCGATGGCAGAGATTACGACTACAAGTTGCGAGAAGTTGAAGTTTTCCAAAATCCGCGCCACATTACGCACGCCTGCCGCATCTTTTACCGATGCCCCGCCGAATTTAAAGACTTTCATTTCAGAAGAATATTACATTCCTGTAAACTGCTGCAAAAAGCGCAGGTCGTTTTCAAAGAACAGGCGTATATCGTTGGTTTTATACTTGACCTGTGTCATTCTTTCGATTCCCAATCCAAACGCATAGCCTGAGTATTTTTTGCTGTCAATTCCGCAGTTGTCAAGCACATTGGGGTCAACCATTCCGCAGCCGAGTATTTCCACCCAGCCGGAGCCTTTGCAGAGCGCGCAGCCCTTGCCGCCGCAGATGTTGCAGGAAACATCCATTTCGGCAGACGGTTCTGTAAATGGAAAATATGAAGGGCGCAGACGGATTTTTGTATTTTCGCCGAACATCTTTTTTGCGAAGAACATAAGTGTCTGTTTCATCTCAGCAAACGACACATTTTCAGCGATATAGAGGCCTTCAATCTGATGGAACATGCAGTGTGCGCGCGAAGTGATGGCTTCGTTGCGGAAAACGCGTCCCGGACAAATCACGCGGATTGGCGGTTTCTGGTTCTCCATAACGCGCACCTGTATTGAAGATGTGTGTGTGCGGAGAGCTATGTCGGGCTGCTGGTTGACAAAAAATGTGTCCTGCATGTCGCGCGCAGGATGGTCGGGGGCGAAATTAAGGGCGGTGAAAAGATGCCAGTCGTCTTCTATTTCGGGGCCCGTTGCCCGTGTGAAGCCGATGCTCTCGAAAATTTCGCAAACCTCGTTCATCACTACTGAAATAGGGTGCGCCGCACCAAGTTCAAACATTTCGGCGGGACGGGTAAGGTCGTTGTTTGTCGCCGACACCGGCACAGCCTCCTCAAGTTTGGCCTTCTGCTCATCATAATACTGCTGCGCTTTCTGTTTCAGCTCGTTAACCTTCTGCCCGAAAGACTTCCTCTCTTCAATAGGAACGTTTTTTATCTCGCCAAGCAATGACTGCAATTCACTTTTTTTAGCAAGAAACTGCAATCTGAAACTCTCTAACTTCTCCGCCGATTCGATTTTAAACTGCTCTATCTCGGCATAAATTTCTTCAATTTTTGACATTTTATAGTAACCTGAAATTATTCTTCTACAATTTTTGTTGATAAGATTTTAATGTCTGTTAAAGGTCTGTCGCGCCCGTCTTTCGGCTGTGCGGCAATCATATCCACAACATCCATCCCTGACACCACTTCGCCGAAAACCGTATAATCGCCGTCAAGGAACGGGTCGCCACCGACTGTGGTATAGACTTCAATCTGTTCTGCGGTAAACTGTTTGCGCATTTGGGCTGAAATCATATTCATCTCATCTTTTGTCCACTTCTTGCCGTCAACAATATAGAACTGGGAGCCGGAAGACTCTTTTTTAGGGTTGACATTGTCGCCCATACGTGCAGCGGCAACCGCACCGCGCTTATGATAAAGTGAGGGCACAAATTCAGCCGGCACCTTATAATCAGGACCGCCCATGCCAAGCGCCTTGCCTGCTGGAGCCCCTTTTGAATCGGGGTCGCCGGTCTGTATCATGAAATTCTTTATTATTCTGTGGAAAAGAACATCGTTATAATACTCCTCTTTCACCAACTTGATAAAATTCTCCTTATGTTTCGGGGTTTCGTCATACAAGGCAATTGTTATATCGCCCAATGATGTGCTAATCAATACTTTAGTTAAATTTTCCATATTATTACCATTATTATTTGCATTATTTTCATCCGATTGCGGATTGATGTTTTTACCTTTGTTTGCATTTTCGCTGCTGTTTGCCGATGAGCAGCCGCAAACCACAAAAACCAGTGCCGCCAAGAAAAGAGAAACAGTTTTTTTCATACGACAATTATTTTATGAGATTTAAAAGATACTGTCCGTACCCGCTTTTCATCAGCGGCTGGGCAATTTTTTCAAGTTGAGCGGAATCAATGAAGCCCATCTGGTAGGCCACTTCTTCAATGCATCCGACTTTCAGCCCCTGACGGTCTTCCACAACCTGGACAAACTGTGTGGCGTCAATCAGTGAGCGGAAAGTGCCGGTATCGAGCCAAGCAGTCCCGCGGTCCATTTTGCAGACCTTAAGTTTATGACGTTCAAGATAATACTTGTTCACATCGGTTATTTCGTATTCGCCGCGCGCACTCGGTTTTATATTTTTTGCAACTTCCACAACAGAATTGTCATAAAAGTACAACCCCGGAACTGCGTAATTTGACTTCGGTTGTGTTGGTTTTTCTTCTATTGAAACCGCGTTCATATCTTTGTCAAATTCAACGACACCGTAGCGTTCGGGGTCGGAGACGTGGTATGCGAAAACGATTCCACCGTCAGGGTCGTTATTGGCCGCAAGGTTTTTCTCGAAGCCGCCTCCGTAGAAAATATTGTCGCCAAGAACAAGCGCCGCCTTGTCGTGCCCGATGAATTCGGCGCCAAGCACGAAAGCCTGTGCGAGTCCGTTTGGCACTTCCTGCACCTTATATTCAAAGCGGCAGCCCAGACGGCTCCCGTCACCAAGCAGACGCTCAAACTGAGGCAGGTCTTGTGGTGTGGAGATAATCAGAATTTCGCGTATTCCCGCATACATCAGCGTTGAGAGCGGATAATAAATCATAGGCTTGTCGTATATCGGCATCAGCTGTTTGCTCATAGCAAGTGTGATGGGATGCAACCTTGTGCCTGATCCGCCTGCCAAAATAATACCTTTCATATTGACAATTTCATTTAAAGTTACATTGCAAAATGCAACCGCAAAAATAATCAAATTTTCAATAGGCAGAGCCCCGTATTCGTCAATACCTTACAATCTTCCGTGCCGCTGCAAATTCCCCGTTACTGTAGATTTTAAGGAAATATATTCCCGCAGCCTCTCCCGCCAAACTGATATGTATGCCGTCAGCACTTCCATGTTGGGTTTCTATCAAATTCCCGTAACTGTCAAATAATTTTACTTCAACTGATTGAAAATCAAGAGTTTTGAAATCAATATTTATATCTCCTTTTGTCGGATTCGGAAAAACAGAAACATGGAATTTCCCATTATCGGAAATCTTATTAAGATTCTCTTGCGAAGAAGAATTTGAAAAGTCGAGGTGTTTCAGAAGAAAATCGCGGGTGATATTAAAGCAGAAATCGAATTTGTCGTCGATGAGCTGGTATAGCGAAGAGAGGTAGAAGGCATGCTCCTCACCTTGAACAGGATGAAATTCATAATCGTAAAAACCTATATCAGACAGGCGTTCTGAAATGGGGCGTGAGCCATACATATATGGCATAAGGAACGAAAAAGACTCGGAGTAGCAATATCCCGAATCGAAGGGGACGCTTTCGTCGGCGGTGCCGTGAATAAGGCAGAGTGGCACGCATTCCGCGGAGTCGATAATATCAGTATGTAACACGCCGCCCCATTGAGCGACTGCGCCCGCCACTTTAGGCGACTCCTTCGCATACTCGGCGAACCCGCTCGAATGAAGCGAGTTCAATGCTGGCGGTGCAAATGTCTCATCCGGCCGCTCCGACTCCTCCATAAACATCTCATGCAGAATGGCTATTGAGCCCGCCGAATTGCCTAACAGAAAAATATTGTTAGTGTCTATTCTGTATTCATTGCCGTAATGCTTGAAATAGCGTATTGCTGAACTCACGTCCTGTGCCGCCAAAAACATCTGGCGGATAATATTTTTGGCCGAAGCTGACAGCACCGACATCAGCCTATAGTCTATAGTTGCCGCCAAGTAGCCGTGTTTTGCGAGACGTGTGCAATATTCTTCCATGTCGCAGAAATCTCGGCTGCCGGCGACGTAGGCACCGCCGAAAACGGTTATCACTAACGGCCGCAAAGTCGCCGTGTCGCCAGCTGGTTCGTAAAAATCGAAATATAGGGTGGTGATATTGCCGTCACCCTCTTTTTCCGCCTGACTGAACGGTATGCCTTTTGTGACAAGTGCCTTTTCAAAAACAGGTTCGGCGTATCGGCCCGGTTGCGCCATAGTCACCGCAAAAGGCGCGAACATGCAAAACAATATGATAAAAAAACTATTTGCAGACTTCATTTTTGCAGAATTTTTTAATCCGTAAAATATTATCATCATAGCATGAAGTATATTTTCAAGGAAGCAAAATTATATATTTTTCTCAAATTTTCCATTTTATCTTGTATATTTTTCACTGCCTGATGGTAAGGGAGGATTATTTTGGCGGAAATAAACGGAATTTGCATGGAAATTAATTAAAAGGATGCATATTGCAAATCTAAACGGAGTAATTCCGAGAAAAAAATATTATTTTTGCTTCAAAATATGTTTTGGTTATACAAAGCATACTTGATTTTAAAACAAAGATTGATAAACAGGTAAAATCATTATTATAGGAAATAGATAACTTAATATATTAACATACTGAGCTTTACGCTCTTATTCTCACTTAGTAAAATCTGGTAAATTTTAATGGTACGGGAATAAGCAAGCGGAAAGTTTACGTTTTAGGCGTGAACTGTTTCTTGTTTATTAGTACCCAAGGTTTACCAGAGCCTTCTAAGTTGATAAGCAATAAAAAGTGAGCGCCTTTTTGTTGCCAAGCAGGGTAGGGGTAGGGGCGAGAAACCGAACGAACAATGGACGGCAACCCAAAAACTTCCAAAGAAGAAACCTTTCACATCGGGAAAATCATCAAGGCGGAGTTGGCTCGGCAGGGGCGCAGCATTACATGGCTTGCGCGGCAGATTAACTGCACACGCGAGAACCTCTACCAACTCTTCCGCAACCCATGGATCCATGCTGAAACTCTGTACAAAATTGGCATGGCGTTAGACTATGACTTTTTCAAGTGCTGCTCCGACTACCAAAATACAGAAAACACGAAGAAAAACTTATGACAAATCTATAGGAAATTTTACGTTTCTTGATAATAATACTTATATGTAATATATTGATATACAGTGTGTTTTAAGTATTTTTGCAGAATTTATTTCTAATGTATAATTTTAAAATCAATCGTATGAAAAAATTATTTGTGTTATTGGCAACAGCAATAGTGGTAATGGCTTACACCCCTGCAATGGGACAGAGCAGAAAAGAGAAGAAAGCCGCAGAGAAAGAGGCTTGGCAGAGAGAACAGGCGCGGAAAAAACAATTGGAGGAAATGGAATTCCAATTGAAACTTGACAGCATGAACAGAATAAAGGCAAAGCATGACAACGAGGCAACACTTTTGAACATACCGTGCGTTGACGCATCATACGATGATGGTGATTATTTCCGTGATTACGGCATTGGCGCTGTGGAGAACGGAAACGAACAACTCGCGCGTGAAAGGGCATTCCAAGCGGCGAAGAGTATGATTAAACAGCGTTTGGGGGAATATATACAAGGTATGACAGACTATTTCCTTGAATCATACTCAAATGACAAATCTGACAAGGATGCTGCCGGCAACAGGACTCTCACAAAAATGAACGGCGTGATTGAAGGCATGTTGCGTGACGCAAATAAAACTTGTGAGAAAGCGGGAATTGACCAGAAAGGAAATTAAATATTGTATATCTGCATAGAAATTACTAAAAAAGAGTTGTATTCAAAACTGATGAACGTGATGTCGGAAGACGAAAAACTGAAACGCGATTTCGATGCCGCTCGGATGCAGAAATTCATGGACGAGCGTATGGAACAAATGTTGGAATCAAAGAAAAATGCCGGATACTAACAACTCTTTCCGATGAAAAATATTCTATTAATACTGCCTTTGTTTGCATTGGTGGTATGTGGGAGCGCACAATCTGAACGACGTCCCTACTGGATTGGCAATATGCCGGCGGCGCAGGATAACAGTTATTACTACTACCGCGTTACGCAGGGAGACGGCTTGGATTACGACAAGGCGTATGCAAAGGCTTTCGCCCGCGCCATTATGGAGAGTTCTTGGAAACTCGGCTTGGAGGTAAACACTTCAGATGATTTGCAGACCATTGAGAAAGGAGTGGCTGACAATATTAAAATTGCCTCTTCGCACATGACCCTGCCGATGAACAAGGTTTGCGAATACACCGAAAAGTTGGTTGAAACACGCGGAGTGAGGGTTTTCATTCTGTGGCAGGTGGCAAAATATGGCAACCGTGACCCTAAATTTGATGAATTTACAAAATGTGAATAAACGATGAGAAAGATTTTTATTGTGGCATTAGCCATATTTGCGGCTGTTTCTGCCTTAGCCCAAAACAAGCGGCAGACCATACGCCCCGACTGGATGCTTGAGAAACCGCAACCAGGCAACAGCACTTACGAGTATGTGATTGAACATGGCGAGGGGTTGACCGAAAAAGATGCCCTTGATGAAGCGGTTAACCGTGTACACCAGTATTACATCCGCCGCCTCGGACAAGGGATAAATTCTGGGCAAGAAGGGGTTACATTGCAGAACGAAACTTACAATATACCTTTCAAGAAAGTGTGCGAATATACTGAGAAACAGAACGATGGCACGTATTTGGTGTTTGTGCTTTGCCAAGTTGCGCTTCGCGGTGACATAACCCCGACATTTGAGGACTATAATACGTGCAACAGTATCAGCAAATACCGGAACTATATGCACAAGAAGAATATCTCGGCAATGGTGGCTTCAGTTTTCATTCCAGGTTCCGGAATGATGATAAAGCGGCATTATGGCTCGGGGACTGTGACCATGCTTGGCGAAATGGCATTTGTGGGAGGAACTGTGACTACATATTATCTTGCTCAAAACCAACTTGCAATAATGAGAAGTAATGATGTTACTCTTAACGACTTCAACAAGGCAAAAAAGAATTATGACATTTACCGCAAAGTGAACATTGCATGCCTCTCTGCCGCAGGCGTGCTTTATGTTTATAATCTTATACGAACCGGCACAATGAAACAGAAAGTAAAACTTCCCGGCCTTTCGTTCGCTCCAGTTGTCATGCCAATGGATAACTGTTTGGCTTCAGGGGTTAATGTGACATTAAAATTTTGAATGATATGAAAAAAATAACTGTATTTGTATTGATAGCGACCATGCTTACGCTGATTGTCGCATGTGTAAAAGACCTTAAAAAAGAAGGTATCTACACCGAAACAGAGATTACCGGCATTGTGGTGGAAAAGAGCACCAACGCTCCGTTGTCTGATGTTAAGGTTAAAATTACAGACGGCGACCATATCCACGCCACTGTCATTACAGGCGCAAATGGGGCGTTCCGTTTGAAAATGAATACCAATGAAATAAATGACACCTATTACCTGTTGATTGACGGTTCTCCCAATCTTCCTTCCAAACAAGAGGAACTCCGTGGCATTGGGTCTGAAATTTATAATTATAATTATATTGTACTCTATGACAAGACAGACACAAACTTGTTGCCGCATGTTACAACTGGTAATGCGAGCAATATTATGGCACATTCTGCCACAGTAGGTGGGGGTGTCTCTTTTAGCGGTGGAAGTCCATTGCTCGTCCGCGGTATCTGTTACGCCACCCATCAGTCACCTACTATTGGCGACAGCACCAGCACCGCCGGAATGGAGGTTGGCCCGTTCAATTGTAATATTGATAATTTGCAAGCAGATATGACTTACTATTACCGAGCATACGCCACCAATAGTGTCGGGACTTCGTATGGGGAACAGAAGACATTCACTACAACAAACGGGTCGCCATCTGTGACTACAACTGCTCCTACAAATATTTTGGCGACATCTGCCCAAAGTGGCGGCAATGTAACCTCTGAAGGTGAAACCCCAGTTACAGCAAGAGGTGTTTGCTGGAATACAACAGGAAATCCGGACACTAATGACACACATACTACAAATGGTATAGGCGCTGGCATTTTCACATCCAATATGACCGGGCTGACTGTTGGAACGACCTACCATTTGCGCGCATACGCCACAAATTCATACGGAACAAGTTATGGCAATGAAACCACATTCACTACTTTAAGCGGTTCGGCAACAATGTCCATAGCATCTGCAACCAATATCACGGCTTCATCTGCCACATGTAATGTTACTGTCAGCAGCGACGGCGGTTCAACCATAACAGAAAGGGGGATTTGTTGGAGCACGGCACAATCCCCGACAGTTAATGATCAGCATGTCTCTTATGGAAGTGGAACAGGAACGTTCACCGCTTCTATGAACAACCTCACACTTTCCACCACATATTATGTGCGGGCATACGCAGTTAATGGTTTTGGCACTTCATACTCAAACCAGATCAACTTTACCACAAGTAATGGGTTGCCGACCGTTACCACTACTATGCCGACACTTTATGATACGACAGTGTCTACAGGTGGTAACGTATCAAGTGATGGCGGATTTGCTGTTACAGCACGAGGCATTTGCTATGGACCACTGCCCTATCCTGATTTGACTTCCACATATAGTCATACCACTAATGGTAGTGGTACTGGCTATTATTCCTCCACATTTTCTCTTCTGGGAGGCAGTGGTACTTACTATATCCGTGCATATGCTACCAACGCCAATGGAACCTCATATGGCACACAAGTGACAGTGACTCACCCATACGACACCTTACCAACATTTTTTTATAATTCCCATACCTATAGAGTTGCGCCAGATCCCCATACGTCATATACCGAATATATTTCATGGGAAGCCGCTAATACTTATTGCAACAATTTGACAGCATACGGTTACTCTGATTGGAGAATGCCTACAAAAGAAGAGTTAGAAACAATGTACCAGAACAGAGTTGCAATAGGCGGTTTTATTGATTATGTAGCTTATAGTAACGTGAAATATTACTCTTTTTATCACTCTTCAACAGGAGATGGTCATAGTCATTATAAAATTGACTGGCAGACTGGTGCGGCCTTGATTGATATAGGTAATGTCGTCTTTGATTACGGACATTATAATACTGGTTATTATTTCTACTACTGCCATGTCCGCCCTATTCGTGTTGAGAATTAACATATACATAAAAAAAGAGACATGGAACCAAAAGAAACAACTTACGCCCAAGAGGCAATCAAAGAGCATATCTTCCAAAAAGTAGAGAGTGAGGATGTCTTTCAGGATTACAACGAAAGTTATTCCGATTACACATATTTAGATGCAAGTGGTTGGTAATAGACAGAAGGAGGTTCATTATGCAAAATCATATATGGGCAATAATCGGAAC
>JAGCRI010000006.1 GCA_017964755.1 Bacteroidales bacterium
ATAGACCTTGCGATCTTTTTCAATCTTAATTTGTTGCCCTTCTATTTCTACGATTGCGTACATTTTAATTGTTTTTTTTGATTAATAAAATGAGTTTTATTTTGCGGCTGCAAAAATAATAAAAATATCTTTATCAAAGTCATTTGTAACATTAAAAAAATTTTTTTTCAAAAAATGCAATATTTATCAAACAATTTCGTTTCGCAGTTGTCTATTATTGTGCTTGCACATTAATAAAATATTTTTATTTTTGTGAACAAAAATGAAGTTAACTTGTAATACTATTCAGATATTGTAATTGAAGGTAATACTATAAGAGTTTAAAGAACAGATTATGAGACAGTTAAAGATTTCTAAATCAATTACTAACCGTGACACCGCATCGTTAGACCGTTATTTGGCCGATATCGGCAAAGAGGCTATGCTTGTTCCTGATGAGGAGGTGGAGCTTGCGAGGAAAATTAAAAATGGCGATGAGCAGGCCTTGGAAAAACTGACTAAGGCTAACCTCCGTTTTGTGGTTTCTGTGGCGAAGCAGTACCAGAATCAGGGTATCAGCCTGCAAGACCTTATTAATGAAGGGAATGTGGGGCTTATAAAGGCTGCAAAACGTTTCGATGAAACCCGTGGCTTCAAGTTCATCAGCTATGCGGTTTGGTGGATACGTCAGGCTATTCTTCAGGCCATTGCCGACCAGTCGCGCATTGTGAGGCTCCCGTTGAACCAAGTGGGCACAATCAACAAAATCAAAAAGGAGATTGCAAGGCTTGAGCAGGACCTGCAGCGTCCGCCCACATTCGAGGAGATTTCTGAATCCATTGACCTTGCGGAGTATAAGATTGCGGAAATCATGAAGATGAACACATACACGCAGTCCATCGATTCGCCTATTGCTCCGGACGAGGATACGAAGTTCATCGATACTTTCATATATGAAAATGACGAGGATACGGACACTCATCTGATACATGAATCTCTCTCTTCAGAAATAAATGACGTTCTTTCAACACTTTCCGACAAAGAACGTGAAATTGTGAAGATGTTCTACGGCATTGACAATTCGCACGAATATACACTTGATGAGATAGGCGACAAGTTTGACCTTTCGCGTGAGCGTGTCCGCCAGATTAAGGAACGCGCCCTGAAACGCCTCCGCCAAGAGTCGAAGAATAAGAATTTGAAAATGTATTTGTAGTTAGGAGATAGGAGATAGGAGATAGAAATGAGTTCGTTTATAATTGAAGGAGGGCACAAGTTAAACGGGGAGATAATCCCGCAGGGCGCAAAAAATGAAGCGCTGCAGGTGATTTGTGCCTCACTCCTCACCTCAGAACCTGTTGAGATAGAGAACGTGCCCGAAATCAGAGATGTGCAGAACCTTATCTGCATACTCGAAAAAATCGGTGTGAAAGTCGATAGGAAAGGCAACGGGACATATCTTTTTCAAGCTGACAATATAGATTTTGAATATTTGAAGACGGAAAAATTCATTTCGGCTTCGTCAGCAATACGTGCTTCAATAATGATTCTGGGGCCTTTGCTCGGGCGTTTCGGCAAGGCATACGCAGCCAAACCAGGTGGAGACAAAATCGGACGCCGCCCGCTGACAACTCACTTTGAAGGATTCGCACAACTCGGCGCGGAATTTAAGCAGCCGAACCATTATATGTATGAACTTACTGCCAATCCTTTGAAAGGCAAGTATATACTCTTGAATGAGGCTTCAGTTACAGGTACTGCAAACTTGGTGATGGCAGCTGTCCTTGCAGAAGGACGCACCACATTGTTCAATGCGGCGTGCGAACCTTACCTCTACCAGCTTTGTACGATGCTGAACAATATGGGCGCGAAAATCTCAGGTATCGGTTCCAATCTGCTTGTGATTGACGGTGTTGGCAAACTTCATGGCACACGGCACCGTATCCTGCCAGACATGATTGAAATTGGCAGTTTTATAGGTATGGCGGCGATAACACGCTCGAAGCTGACCATAAAGGACTGTGCCTGCGAGCATTTGGGGCTGATTCCGTATGTCTTTTCAAAACTCGGTATCACTATAGAGCAGCAAGGTGACAATTTATTTATCCCTGAACATGATGAGTATGAGATAGAGCATAATATGGATGGCTCAATACTGACAATTTCAGATGCGCCGTGGCCGGGATTCACCCCCGACCTTATAAGTATAGCCCTCGTTACTGCAATTCAGGCTAAGGGCAGTGTGCTGATTCATCAGAAAATGTTTGAGAGCCGTCTGTTCTTCGATGACAAATTGCAGGATATGGGGGCGCAAATCATTATTTGCGACCCGCACCGCGCCACTGTCATCGGACTCAACCGCAGGTATAATCTCAGAAGTGCTGTGATGTCGTCACCTGATATCCGTGCAGGTGTGGCTCTGCTTATTGCAGCCTTGTCGGCTGACGGTGTCAGCACAATTCAGAATGTGGAGCAGATTGACCGCGGCTATCAGAATATCGTGGCGCGACTTAATGACCTCGGCGCAAATATCAGAAGAATTGACTAAAGTTTTTGCAATGAAATATAATCCTCTTTTGTGTGGGCTCCTTCTTTTTGTCGTTTTTTGTTCATTGTCTTCTTGCAGGAATAAGAAAATTGACGGGGCTGACACATATTGCGATTCTCTGATTTCACTTCAGAACAGTGTTTTGTTTCAGGTTGACAGCTTTTTCCAGTCAACACGTTATGTGAAATATGATACGCGGGCCTTTTACAACAAGGCGGTGGCAGTTAATAACAGCACAATTCTGAAAATTAAGGAGTTAGGTGGCTACAATGGCGAAAATTCACTTAATGTCGCTTCTTTGCAAATGCTTTCTGCCATAGGAAAAATGCTTGATGAGGAGGGAAAGGCGATTGTCGAACTTGACAGCCTGCTCCTCAAAAACTATGACCATAAATTTGTCGTGCGTTTGGATAGTCTTGAGACAGAGGCGATTAACAAACTCCAAAAACAGCAGTCATCATTTGATTCCTGTCAGGTGCACTTTCTTGAGAACTTCGGCTTTGATGTTATTTTTGATGATGTGGAAATAGACTCAACACGCTTGCAAAATGAGATGTAATTATCACACACATTGTAATTATTGTGATGGGAAAGAGGAAATGGTGCGTTTTGTTGACAAGGCGGCCGAGCTGCATTTCGACCATCTCGGTTTTTCCTCTCATGCCCCTATAGGTTTCCGTAATAAATTCAGTATTCAGGAAGAGCAGATACCACAATATCTTGCCGAAATTGAGATGTATAAGCCGAAATACCAAAATCTTACCCTCTATTCGGCTTTGGAATGTGATTTTGTCCCGGGGCTTTCTATTGATTTTGAGAAGTTTACTGACAAATATGATTTTGATTATCTGATTGGCGGGGTGCATCTTGTCGGGGATTCCTCAATGCCTGAACTTTGGTTTATTGACGGTGGAGATCCGAAGGTTTATGATTATGGTCTTATGAACTATTTTGGCGGAAATGTGCATAAAGCGGTTACAACATTTTGGGAGCAGACTTTCGAAATGATTGAGACACAGAAATTTGAGATTATAGCCCATTTCGATAAGATTAAGATGCACAACCATGACCGCTATTTTAGGGAAGATGAAAAATGGTATAGGGACCTTGCGGTTCATGCTGTTGACCTTATAAAAGAGAAAAACCTTATTGTTGAGATTAATTCGCGTGGGCTTTACCGCGGTCGTTGTGATTCGTTCTATCCGGCTGATTTCCTTTTGCGTGAGGTCGCAAAGCGCGATATTCCGTGTATTATCAGCAGTGATGCGCATAAGTCGGAGGAGTTGCCGCTGTTTTATGACGAAGCCCGTCAGCACCTTAAAGACGCTGGTGTGCGTGCTTTGGTAGCCCTCGTCAACGGAAAGTGGATTGAGGATGAACTGCTCTGATTTTTTAACTCTTTAAAATCTGCGTTTTGATAAGGTATATTCCACATAATGAGATAAATAAAGACAAATGGAACAGCTGTGTCTGCCAATCTCTTTACCCGACAGTTTTTGCTGATTTTTATTTTCTTACTTTTGCTGTCCCCTCTTGGGGCGCGTTGGTGGAAGATGATTATGAGAAGGTCATGCCTTTGCCGGAACGTTCCAAGTTTTTTGTCGATTATGTTTTTACGCCATACGGTTTTGTGAGACTTGGCATTTTCTCAAAAGAGAAATTAACTGAAACTGTGGTAATGGATTTTATTAATGCCATACCTCAGAGATTCAAGCAGATAGATCTTTTCCTTAACCCTGAAATCCCATCCGGTATTTTGGAAGGCATTTCTGTAGAAATGGTTTCCCATAAACTTGATTTGTCAACAGGATACGATATTATAAGTCGTTCTTTTTCGGAGAATACCCGCCGCAATATCAGAAAAGCTGAAGCTTTTGACTTGGTATTAACGAATGATATTGAGATATATGAGATAGTTGAACTTTTCAAGAATAA
>JAGCRI010000065.1 GCA_017964755.1 Bacteroidales bacterium
TGGTGATGACGGCAAAAGAGTATTTCACTGGCAAAACAACCTCAACGGATTTGGCAGTCAGTGTGAAAGGCAACGTGCTGATGTATCGTTCTTCCACAGGGAAAGTGAATGTCACAGTATTGTTCAACAACGAAACTTTTTGGCTCTCGCAAAAACGTATGGCGGAATTGTTCAATGTGGCCGTTTCAACCATCAATTATCACCTTTCAGAAATCGACAAGAGCGGAGAATTGCAATTGTCCGAAACAATTCGAAAAATTCGAATCCCGTCGGACAATTGCGAAGACCATGGTGTGCTCATATATAATTTGGATGCCGTGATTGCCGTCGGCTATAGGGTAAATAGTTACGAGGCGACACAATTCAGAAGATGGGCTTCAGCTGTTTTGAAGGAATACATTGTCAAGGGCTATGTATTGGATGACGAAAGGTTGAAAGGGAAATCTCGCGTGAGGAAGCACAGGAGAAGGCTTGGAGTGAATATGAGAAGTATCGTCGGATTCAAGACCAGACATTTCTGTCAGATTTCGATAAATTTTTACAAGAACTTGATTGAACTGCCATGCATATCCTATTTGAATAATATAAAATATTAATAATCAATACTATTAACAATAATATTTAATTTACTGGTAATTTGCCAGAGATACGAAATAACCTAAACCATTATGTCCCTACTACGTGTAATCCTCGCCATCATTTTCCCGCCGTTAGCCGTTATCGACTGCGGTTGCGGGTCAATACTTATTGTCTTCCTGCTTACCTTGTGCGGCTGGGTGCCCGGTGTCATCGCAGCACTGGTGATACTGAACAAAGACTGAAAATTTCCCCATGCCCGACCGTCTCACTCCCGAACAACGACACCGCTGTATGTCGCACATCCGCAGCAAGAACACCAAGCCCGAACTGAAGGTGCGGCAATGGCTGTGGCAGCACGGCTACCGTTACCGTCTCAACGTGAAAGGCGTTCCGGGAAAACCTGATATTGTGATGCGCAAATACCGCACCGCGATCTTCGTCAACGGCTGCTTCTGGCACGGACACAACGTTAAATTCCCTGATGTAGAGACACACGGTCGTGCGTCTGGGATTACGGAACCGATGGAAAACTCCCCATGCTGCAAAATTCCTAATACAAATCGCGAGTTTTGGGTGAATAAAATCAGAAGGAACCAGGCGCGGGATGAACAGAATTACAAGATTCTGCAAGAAAACGGATGGCAGGTTATAGTGCTGTGGGAGTGCCAACTCGCAAAGTCGAAAATTGATTTCGTGATGCGTAACGTGGAAATCCTGCTTCACGACTATTTCATCGCCACCTTCAGCAGCCATTCAAAACGCTATCTTCCCCCAGACATTGAAATTCCAATCGCCGCAGAACCGCCTGTCGGTTACGAACCTTGAAAATGATTTTTACTCATAAAAAAACATTACTTTTGCATTCAACATTATTGCAAAAAAAGAAAATGGGAAAATATTTATCCTCCGGAATGTCTCTTTCCGCTTGTTTGAAAAATTGTCACTAAATTTATGAATTTTACAGAACTTCTACTTATATCTGTCGGTTTGGCCATGGATTGCTTTGCAGTGAGCTTTTCGGCAGGAGCGGTTCAAAAAGACCTCAAATGGCTGTATATTATAACGATGGCCTTCTCATTCGGCTTTTTTCAGGCCTTTATGCCAGTGATTGGTTGGTTTGGAGGCGAGGCGGTCGTGCAATATATGTCGCAATTCGACCATTGGATTGCCTGCGGTATATTGGGGTTTATCGGCGGGAAAATGATTGTTGACGCTGTCCGCCCGCAAGGTGACGCCTCCGCATCCACTGATGTGACAAAAATCGGCACACTCCTCATTTTGTCTGTCGCCACAAGTATAGACGCTCTTGCTGTCGGTTTCACATTTTCGGTTATGGGGAGTGTTAATATATGGTTTGCCGTCTCCGTAATAGGGCTTGTTTCTTTCGTGCTGTCAGTTGTCGGATTTTTTCTTGGCAAGAACATCTCTGCGGTTTTCAAGCCCTCATTTGCCCAAATTATGGGCGGAATTATCCTGATAGCTATCGGACTTAAGATTTTGGTTGAACATCTTTCCGCAGCATAAAAAAAACGACCTTTTTGAGGTCGTTTTTATAGTGTATTGAAATAAATCCAATGTGAATTTTATTCAGCAGCGGGAGCTTCGGCAGCTGGTTCTTCAGCTTTTGCTTCGGCGACAGGGGCTTCAGCAGCCGGTTCGGCTTTCGGAGCGCTCTTGCGGCTTCTTCTTGTCTTCGTAACTTTCTTTGTTTCGTTTGCTGTATAGGTTTCGTTGTAATCGACGAACTCTATAATGCACATTTCAGCATTGTCGCCCTGACGGAAACCGGTCTTCAAGATACGTGTGTATCCTCCGGGACGGTTCTGAATCTTCTGGGAGATTTCTCTGAAAAGCTCGCTGACGGCATACTTGTTCTTGAGGTATGAGAAAACCATACGTCTTGAATGCGTCGTGTCGTTTTTGCAACGTGTTACGAGCGATTCAACATATTTTCTTAACTCTTTTGCCTTGGCGAGGGTCGTTGAGATGCGCTTGTGCATAATCAGCGACGTGGCCATATTCGACAACATGGCTTCTCTGTGAGAAGCGGTTCTTCCTAAATGATTTATTCTTTTAGCGTGTCTCATTGTTCTTAATCCTTATCTAATTTAAATTTTGAAATATTCATTCCGAATTCCAAGCCTTTGCTCTTGACGAGGTCTTCAAGTTCCGACAACGACTTTTTGCCGAAGTTGCGGAATTTCAGGAGGTCAGCCTTGTGGATAGCCACGAGGTCGCCAAGGGTTTCAAGTTCAGCTGATTTCAGGCAGTTAAGCGCTCTGACGGAAAGGTCCATATCTACGAGGCGAGTTTTGAGGACCTGGCGGATACGCATAGTCTCATCGTCCAATTCCTCGCTGACGCCACCGCTGAACGGCGTGTCGAGCGTAATTTTCTCGTCTGAGAACAGAGCGAAGTGCTGGATGAGTATTTTAGCCGCTTCCTTCAAGGCTTCCTTCGGGTGTATCGAGCCGTCAGTCTGAATTTCGAACACCAACTTCTCGAAGTCTGTCCTCTGTTCCACACGGTAATTGTCAACCGTATATTTCACGTTTTTGATAGGAGTGTGGATAGAGTCGATGGCGATTACGCCGATGCCTTCGTGCAGTTGTTTGTTCTCTTCAGCGGGAACGTAGCCGCGTCCTTTGTCGATGGTGATTTCGAGCACCAGCTTGACAGAGGGTTCCATTTTGCAGATAACCTCGTCTGGGTTAAGCACTTGGAAGAAGTTTAAGAACTTGTTCATATCGCCGGCGGTGAAAGTATCCTGACCGGAGATAGTTATAGTGGCTTTTTCGGAATTGTTGTTTTCTATTTTGTTTTTAAAACGTATTTTCTTAAGATTGAGCACAATGTCTGTAACATCGTCCATGACACCGCGGATAGAGGAGAATTCCTGATCAACTCCCTCAATCTTGACTGACGTGATAGCGAACCCTTCAAGAGAGGAAAGGAGGACACGGCGGAGGGCGTTGCCTACGGTGATTCCGTACCCTTGCTGCAAGGGTCTGAATTCAAAAACGCCGCGGTAGTCGTCCGCTTCAAGCATTATAACCTTTTCAGGTTTTTGAAATGTCAATATTGCCATATATTTTTGTTTTTGATGATTCTGTATTAATTATCCTTTAGTCACCCATTACTTAGAGTACAACTCTACGATTGCCTGTTCGTTGATGGTTTCGGGGATTTCCTCTCTTTCTGGATAATTCATGAATTTGCCAGCCATTTGGGCACCGTCCCATTCGAGCCATGAGAACTGGTTTGTTCTGCCGTTGAGTGAGTTTGTGACGACCTCAAGCACTTTTGAGCGTTCTCTCACTGCCACGATGTCACCGGGGACGAGGAGGCGTGAAGGGATGTTGCAGATTTCGCCGTTAACGAGAATGTGTCTGTGGTTCACGAGCTGGCGGGCGGCCGCGCGGGTCGGGGCTATGCCGAAACGGAACACCACATTGTCGAGGCGTGATTCGATGAGCTGCATAAGGTTTTTACCTGTGATACCTTTCTTGCTGGCAGCTTTCTGGAACAGTTTCTTGAACTGGCGTTCAAGCATACCGTATGTATATTTTGCTTTCTGTTTCTCCTGAAGCTGCATTCCGTATTCGGACATTTTTGCACGCTTGCGGGCTTGGCCGTGTTGTCCGGGAGGGAATTTCTTCTTTTCGAAACTTTTGTCGGAACCGTATATCGGTTCACCGAATTTTCTTGCAATCTTCGTTCTTGGTCCTGTATATCTTGCCATAATTGCTTATTGTTTTTTAGGTTAATATTTCTGTTAAAAGTCTGTACGCTAATGCCGTGAATTATACTCTACGACGTTTTGGCGGACGGCATCCGTTGTGCGGAAGCGGTGTCACATCGTTGATTTCCTCAACAGCAATGCCTGATGTGTGAATAGTTCTGATTGCTGATTCTCTTCCGCCGCCGGGACCTTTCACATAGACCTTAACTTTGCGTAAACCTAAGTCATAAGCTACTTTTGAGCAATCTTCAGCTGCGCGCTGGGCTGCATACGGAGTGTTCTTCTTTGAACCCCTGAAGCCCATCTTTCCGGCTGATGACCATGAAATGACTTGTCCATCGCTATTGGTAAGGGTCACGATGACGTTGTTGAATGACGCATAAACAAAGGCTTTGCCGGTAGCGTCAACTCTAACTACTTTTTTCTTTGTCGTTTTTGTGTTTTTTGCCATAAATACTAAATTGATATTTATCTTACCGTTGTAAAAAAATTTGTTCTATTTGTTACTTGGTTGCTTTCTTCTTGTTAGCAACAGTTTTCTTACGACCTTTTCTCGTGCGTGCGTTGTTCTTGGTGCTCTGTCCACGAAGCGGAAGTCCGATACGATGACGGATTCCCCTGTAGCGGCCGATATCCATCAGTCGCTTGATGTTCATGGAGACCTCCGAACGGAGCTCGCCTTCGACTTTCATGCCGCCGATAATGCCACGGAGCGCTGCCAGTTCGTCATCGTTCCACTCGCTGACCTTCTTGTCGTAGCTTATCCCGGCCTGGTCCAAAATTTTCTGAGATGTGCTTCTGCCTATTCCATATATATAGGTCAGACCTATTTCTCCTCTCTTGTTTTTAGGTAAATCTATACCCGCGATTCTTGCCATAGTTTTTTCCTATTTTTTTATTTTAATTGTTTAACAATAATCAACCTTGACGCTGTTTGAATTTGGGATTCTTCTTGTTGATGACGTAAACTACGCCTTTGCGTCTCACAACGATGCAGTCGTCGGATCTTTTCTTAACAGATGCTTTTACTTTCATTTCGGTTTCTTATAAATATATTAATGTATATTATTTGTATCTGAAAACTATTCTTCCCTTACTCAAGTCGTATGGCGTCATCTCCACCTTCACCTTGTCGCCCGGCATTATCTTGATATAGTGCAGGCGCATTTTTCCGGATATGTGGGCTATTATTATATGCCCGTTCTCAAGCTGGACGCAAAACTGTGCGTTGCCCAGACTCTCCGTCACCAAACCGTCCTGCTCTATTGATGATTGTTTTGCCATATTTTCTTTTTTTGCCCCTTTTTTGGGGAATCTTTCTGTCAATATTTTTACCCATCCTGCCTCAAAACCAAAAAAGTCTCTCAGCAGAATTTGTTATTAATCAATTAGTTATGCTTTTTGAAAATCGTTTTCACTTTTTCTCAAAAAGTTTGCAAATATACAAATTTATTTTCATAATATTCAACTATTTAGAATTTTTTTTTTCAACCTTTGATTTTGTAAAGTGCGCCCCTTAGTTTTCCATTTTTTTCCATAAAATTCCTGTTTTGTCAGGCCAAAAATTGATATTTGAATATAATTTTCTTTAAATCAACAAAATACGATTAAACAGAGCTTTTTGTGATTAATTTACAAGTTATCAATAATTTAATGTTTATAACTTAGGTTTTCAACAATAGTATTTAAAAAACTTTCCTTTTTTTTCCATAAAATATTTATTTGAATATCAATTAGTTAATATAATAATACAAGACAATTTCCAAAAAAAATACAATTTAATGGAATAACTGAAAAAATTTTTCTATCTTTGTGGTCTGAAAAAACAAATTATCATGCCGAATTTGGACTACGGATATTGGGAAATAACTATTGAGAAGCAGGGGCGGCTCAAACTGCCAACCGCACTTCTCAAGTCGTTGCCTGAGGACGAGCGCAAGAAATTCTGGATAACCCATGGGTTCGGCAATAACATAATGCTATGGACAGAGAAAGCCTATCAAGAGCAGATGACTTTTCTCAACTCATTGAACCGCAACATTATAGAAGTAAAAAAATATCGCAACGCCTTCCTGCGAAACACGACATTCATCGAGAGCGACTCGCAAGACCGCTTTGTCATCCCCAAGCCGCTGCTTGAACGCTACGGCATTGAAAAGGAGATAGTGCTCCTGCTTGACAACGGCCGCATAGAGATATGGAACAAAGCGCAATACGAATCAGAATACGACATGTCGCCAGATGAGTTCAACAAACTCAATGAAGAGATACATACAGGGGACTTTAAAAATGTGGGAGATGGCGGCAATGTATCATGAACCGGTTTTGCTTACTGAGACTGTGGGCGCACTTGTGCAGAACCCTGACGGAATTTACGTTGACGTCACTTTCGGCGGCGGCGGACACTCCCGCGAGATTCTGAAAAGGCTTGGCGGAAACGGGCGGCTTTTCGGCTTCGACCAGGACAGCGAGTGTCTGGCAGCCGATATTGATGACACGCGCTTCCAATTCATTCCCCAAAATTTCAAGAACATTGCCAAATGGCTCGAATACTACAAATGCCCGCAGGTTGACGGCATTATCGCCGACCTCGGTGTCTCATCGCATCAGTTCGACACACCGCAGCGAGGCTTCTCATACCGCTTCCCTGCCCCATTGGATATGCGGATGAACACATCCAAAGAGTTTTCCGCCGCCGATGTCGTGAACCAATACCCGCAGAGCCACCTCACAGCTATACTATCAGAATATGGCGAACTGCAGAACGCAAAACGCATGGCTGACCTTATAGCCGGAGCGCGCCCGCTCTCAACCACCGACCAGCTTACAGCAGCAGTCGCGCCATTGCTGCCAAAGGGCAAGGAGAACAAAATCCTTTCGCAGCTTTTTCAAGCCATAAGAATAGAGGTTAACGGGGAGGTGGAGGCGCTGAAGCAGCTTCTGCTTCAAAGTGTCAGGCTCCTGAAAAGCGGCGGCCGCATTGCCGTGCTCTCTTACCACTCCATTGAAGACCGCCTCGTGAAAAACTTCTTCAGAGCCGGCAATTTTGAAGGCGAAATAGAAAAGGACTTTTATGGGAACCCGCTGACGCCATTCAGAAGCATAACACGGAAACCTGTAATCCCGTCAGACAGCGAGACAGAGGCAAATCCGCGTGCACGCAGCGCGAAACTGCGTGTCGCTGAAAAAATTTAAACGCGAAACATGAAAACGACATATAGGAAACAGGAAAAAGAACCGCAGGAGCAGAAAACGAAGCCGAAAATCAGGCTGTCGCATATTTTCGATGGGGAAGTGTTTATGTCGGAATATGTGAAACGTCTTTACCCATACATTTTTATGGTCATCTGCCTCATCACGGCAATCATCATCAACGAGCAGCAAATAACAAAAAAACAGAATAAAATCAAAAAATACGAAAACGAATATAAGGAAGCATTGAGCAAACTCAAAAAGAACAACCAGTTCATCCCTTATCAGGAAAGTCAGGAACTGCTTAAGATAATAGAGGAAAGAGGGTTTGTGAAAAATGACAAGAACAGATATAAAATCGTTGTAAAAGAAGCAAAAGAGGAATAAAAGCGGATTATGGGCGAAAAAAAAGGAAATATTGACTCAAAAGGCATACGACTCCACATCGTATATGTCGCCGTTTTGTTCTTCGGACTGCTGTGCTTTCTCAAGATAATGCACCTTGTGCTTTTCGAAAGGGGGCTCTACACAGGAACTTCAAAAGAGTGCCTCGACAAGACGCGGGACGGATGGGACACCACAGCCCTTGCGCGTGACCCCGACTGCAAATGCACCGTGGTTCAAAACGACATCACTCCGACACGAGGTGAAATTTACGATGACCAAGGACGTCTTCTCGTCGGCAACTACGCCATTTTCGACATTACACTGGACGGGCGCGTACTTATGCCGAATGTGTATCGCAAAGGGCAGAAAGAGATTGTGAACGACACTATATACTGCGGCAACGGCCGCAAAATATCGCGCAACGGCGAGCCCGCAAAAGTTGACGAACTCATAAACGAGCTTGCCACTGCTTTCTACCAGATGTTCCACGAACGATTCCCGAACAAAAGCCTGAGATTCTACAAACAGCAGTTCACTAAGGCGATAAAAGACCAGAAAAACGCGCTCATACTGAGGTCAAGTCACGTCAACGACAGGCAGTGGATAACCTCTGACGACACGGCAGCCATTGCGAAACTGCCGCTGCTGTGCCGCAAACGCCGCTGCGGGCTGCACTACGACGTGTTCCAAATGCGCATCATGCCATACGGCGAGTTGTGCAAGCGGACGCTCGGAATGTACTATATACCTGACGACAGCGAAATCGCACCGAGGAAATACGGTATTGAGGCAGCCTTCAACGACTACCTTGCAGGAATAAACGGGGCACAGAAGGCGCTATATGTCAACCATACCAAAATTCCGCTGAACGACCGCACCGACCCTATTGACGGATATGATGTGAACACCACGATAAACTTGGAAATACAGAATATTGTGCACACAGAGCTTCAGAAAGTGCTGATTGACCAGCAGGCTGAATGGGGCTGCGCCGTGGTTATGGAGACCAAGACCGGCGAGGTGAAAGCCATTGCGAACCTTCGCTCAAATTCGGACAAGACCGCCTACTACGAAGCAGAAAAGAACTATGCCCTGAAAGCCATGGTGGAACCTGGCTCGACTTTCAAACTTGCCTCGCTGCTTGCCTACCTTGAGCGCACCACTAACGACACGGCGAAAAAATATCCGATACTGGCACACACTTTCACAAGGAAAAGCAAATCGGGGAAAGAGTACTCGTATTTCAAATTTGACGAGAAAGGGCGCGCCGAAGCCAGCGCATATCCGATAGAAGCATTCCAACGATCCTCCAATGTCGGTATCGCCTCTATGGTTTTCGACAAGTATTCGGAAGAGAACCGCAGCGACTACCTTAACAAAATTGACTCGATGTTCATCACAACCTCATTCAAGACACAGCTCGGACAGATTGACCCGCCGAACATTCTCCGCAAGGCAACCGACTTCCACAGCTACTACAACACATGTTTCGGAACGGGGTTCACAATGCCGCCAATGCGTACGCTCGTATATTTCAATGCCGTGGCAAACAACGGGAAGATGATAGCCCCAATCTTTGTGAAAAGCATCACCCAGCACGATGACACAATAGCAAAATTCCATGCCGAGGTCATCAGCGAGCAGATTTGCAAAAAGACCACGATTGCACGTGCAAAAGAGTATTTGAGGTCTGTGGTTGAAGGCGAGCACGGCACGGCGCGGCGTTACAGGAATGCGAATTTCACTTTCGCTGGAAAAACAGGTACGCGCGACATCTGGGACGAAAAGACACAGAGCTACCTGAAAAACAAGAATAGCGTTTCATTTTGCGGCTTCTTCCCCGCTGATGAACCGCAATACACATGTCTCGTCTTCATATATAACGTATCAAAAAAGAGCTCGATAGCGGTAAAAGTTTTCACAAATATCGCACAGAGGATAGTGGAAGAGTCCAATACCGTCAACATTCAGGAAGTTGACAGACAGAACGGACGCCAAATGCCGCGCTTCAACCCTATTCCGTCAAGTCAGGCAGGGGTGCTCCTCTCTGAATTTGGAATAAAAGCGAAACAAGAGAGCAAGTCGCCGTATATTCAAACTGGATTCAATGAGGAAAACAAGACGTTCATAAAGGATTTCAAATACAATGGCAAGGCAAAACTGCCGGATGTGCGGGGAATGAACGCTGCTGATGCCATATATGAGCTATCACTTAAAAATTATCACGTCAAAATTGAAGGAGAAGGATTTGTGAAAGACCAGACCTATTATCCTGAAACGAATACAGTAGTTCTTCATCTGTCAAAATAAGCTATAAGTATTATGAAAACATTGGAATCGTTGCTTGCAGTTCTTGAAAAATACGAGATAAGGGGATCTGAAAAAGAGACTTTTGTTTCGGGGATAGAATTTGACACGAGAAAGATAGCGCCGGCGGCTGACGGCGCACCATTGTACGTTGCCCAGCGCGGCACGCAGGTTGACGGCCATGCTTTCATTCCGCAGGCTGTCGCCGCCGGCGCGGGCTGCATCGTCTGCGAAGAGTTTCCTCAAGAGCTGTCGGATAATGTTACTTATATAAAAGTCAGCGATTCAGCCACCGCACTCGGCAAACTTGCAAGCGCATTTTACGGGTTCCCGAGCAAAAGTCTCAAACTTGTCGGCATAACCGGCACCAACGGCAAAACCACAACGGTGACATTGCTACACAGGCTTTTCACCAAAATGGGGTACATGGCTGGAATGCTCTCAACAATCGTAAACAGAATCGGGGAGCGCGAAATTCCAGCGACACATACCACACCGGATGCAGTACAGCTCAACAAGCTGCTCGCCGAAATGGTCGCCGCAGGTTGCGAATATTGCTTCATGGAAGTCAGCTCTCACTCCATCTGTCAGGGCAGAATTGCGGGGTTGCACTTCACAGGCGGCATTTTCAGTAACATAACCCACGACCATCTCGATTTCCACAAGACTTTCGCAAACTATATTGCTGCAAAAAAGATGTTTTTCGACATGCTGCCGCCGACAGCGTTCGCCCTTACAAATGCAGACGACCGCAACGGGCTCGTGATGACACAAAACACAAAGGCAAAAGTAAGCACCTATAGTCTCCAAACGGCAGCGACATTCAAAGGGCGCATCACGGATAATAGTTTTGAAGGGCTTCAGATGGAGATAAACAGAAAAGAAGTCTTCTTCAAGCTCTGTGGCAAATTCAACGCATACAACCTGTTAGCCATTTATGGCACTGCCATCCTGCTCGGTGCTTCGGAGGATGAGGTCTTGCAGACGATGAGCGGTTTGGACAGCGCCACCGGCCGATTCCAGATTTACAGGAACGACAAGGGCTGCACCGCTATCATCGACTATGCGCACACTCCTGATGCGTTGAAGAATGTGCTTTCAACCATAAAGGAGATAACTGAAAACAGTGCGGAAATAATAACCGTTGTCGGCTGCGGCGGCGACCGTGACGCCCTGAAACGCCCGATTATGGCCGAGACCGCTTGTCAGTATAGCAACAAGGTGATACTCACTTCCGATAACCCTCGCACCGAAGACCCCAATGCCATACTCGCTGAAATGGAGAAAGGCGTCCCTGTGGCTTTCCGTCAGAACGTTTTAGTGATTGAGAACCGCCATGAGGCCATTAAGGCCGGCTGTATGATGCTCACCGCCGGTGGTGTGCTGCTTGTGGCAGGTAAAGGGCATGAAACATATCAGGAAATCAACCATGTGAGACACCATTTCAACGACATGGAGGAGGTCATTAAAAACTGGACACCGCAAACAAAATAAGATAACCGATAAAAAGACAAATCATGTTATATCCATTATTCAATTGGCTTTCAAACGCACACTTTCCCGGAGCGGGAATGTTCCAATACATATCGTTCAGAGCTTCGGCGGCAGTCATTTTGTCGCTGTTCATCTCCATGATAATCGGGCGGAGTATAATTCATTATCTTCAGAAAAAACAGATAGGGGAAAGTATTCGCGACCTCGGCCTTGCCGGACAGATGGAGAAAAAGGGCACCCCTACAATGGGCGGAATCATCATCATCATCTCTATTCTGATTCCCGTACTCCTTTTTACAAAATTGAACAATGTCTATATCCTTTTGATGATATTCACCACAATATGGCTCGGAACTTTAGGATTTATAGATGATTACATTAAAGTTTTCAAAAAGAACAAAGAAGGTCTTTCCGCTAAGATGAAGTTATGCGGACAAATTGTCCTCGGTTTAATTGTCGCTGTTGTGATGTACTTCAACACAAATGTTGTGATAAAAGAAAACTCTGTCAAACAAGAAGCATACGTTCAAACCGACGAGGTTTTCGCCATGGACAACGGCGTAAAAAGTGCCACGAGTTCGTTAAGCGATGTGCCGGCGAGCCGTTCAGTGAAGACGACCATACCATTCGTGAAAAACCACGAGCTGGATTACGCATGGTTCACCCGCTGGCTCGGCGATGAGGATGGCAGCTGGTCGTTCTTCATTTATATACCTATAATCATTTTCATCATAGTTGCTGTTTCCAACGGAGCAAATCTCACAGACGGATTAGACGGTCTCGCGACGGGAACTTCCGGAGTTATAGCAGTCGGCATAGCAATTTTGGCCTACTTTTCCGGTAACGCCATCTTCGCTGACTATCTGAATATAATGTACATACCTGACATTGGCGAGCTGGTTGTCTTCATCGCCGCCCTCATGGGAGCGTGTATCGGCTTCTACTGGTGGAATTGCTATCCGGCACAGGTCTTTATGGGCGACACCGGCAGCCTTATGCTCGGCGGAGTTATAGCCGTATCCTGCGTGATAATAAGGAAAGAACTGCTTATCCCGATACTTTGCTTCGTATTTCTCATTGAGTCGGTATCTGTAATAATTCAGCGCTACTACTTTAAATACACCCGCAAAAAATATGGTGAAGCCAGACGTTATTTTCTCATGGCTCCGCTTCACCACCACTACCAGAAAAAAGGCTACCACGAGTCTAAAATCGTACAACGCTTCATTATTGTAAGCATTTTGTGCGCTGTACTCACAATTGTGACATTGAAAATAAGATAATACAAACCATATCAAAAACCAAACCATTATGCAAAGCAAGATAAATTTCAGCAAAAAGGGCAAGCCGGCCCCGCAGACATATCAATACGGACTATTCGGACAGGAAAATACTGAGTCGGAAAACGGTTTCACAAAAATGCTAATCCAATCACGCAGCAACTCATTGCACGCGTTGGTGAACGATTTGGACAACAATGACCATAAACTGGAACATGTCGCCACAAAAAACGGCATAGAGCTTATTAATGACTCGCATGCGATAAACGTGAACCGCCTGTGGTTTTCATTGGAATCGGTAAACAGACCGATTACTTGGATAACGAGCTTAAATTCCACTGAAAGTATTGATGCATCATTAATAGAGCTTATAGAAAACAAGGTAAAAAGGATAGTGGCATTGTCGGTTTACAATCTTGATATTCTTGCATTGTTTGAAAGTATGGGTAAGGAAATCATTCTCACCGACAACATGGAAGAAGCTGTCCTCAAAGCTTTCTATGCTTCCGAATCCGGCGATGCGGTGCTCTTCTCGCCTGGCGTCAAGAGTGAAGGGCAGTACGCAAGTTTCAAGGAACGCGGCAACAAATTCAAAGAGGCCGTTGCACAGTTGTAGGATTTGCCGGATAACAGCGGGTAAAAAAAAGCGTCAAGGGAGTTGATATTTCTCTTGACGCTTTTTGTTTGGAATTACAAGCAATTCTATTTTTCAGCGGTCACACTATTTTCATCTGTTACTTCCAATTCGCCTCCTTTACTGCTTGACCAAGACAAACCGACCGTAAATTTTATAGTACCATCTGTACTTTCCCAAGTATATGAACTATTCCCTGGTGTCAAATAGGAATTATTAAAAATACAGTTTGCCATCAGATCGTTCGGATCCAGACTTCCGTCTTCATCATAGAATTTAATGTAATAATCAGTACCAAAATTCAAAGTTGTATTAATACTGTACCAACTGACCGGCAGGTCGGCGGATGTGACATTTTCTTTAGTTGCACTTGTATATAATACTGAATTGCTTGAATTTACAATTTTGAAAAAGATGTCTGGATCTGCACCACCAAAAGTACCTGTATCCCATGATGAGTTGTCGCTATCTAACATAGGTATTTTATATAAGGAAAGGTAAGTTATTGTTACACTTGTAGGAGCAGACAAGGTAAAAGTTTTAGTGGAAGTGGCCGAAACATTATTAGCATTATATGCAGTTAATTTTATTGTGTAGTTACCTGTTTGATTACAAGTGAAAGAGGGATTTGTACTTGAACTTGTTGATGTGGTATAGTCCGGTCGGGTAAGTGTCCAATGGTATGAAACTGCATTTGTCGAAGTATTGACACATGTTATTGTTGCAGGAGCATAACTGCCGTTGTTACTTGTCAAATTGAATGAAGCAACTGGATTTGCATAACTGCCGCCCCCGCCATCTCCATTTAATGTTACACTAAAGCGAACTTCTTTATAATCATTATACTTAGAATTTTCCGCATAAAGTTGCAGTGTATAATCTCCAGATTTAGAAATACTGAAACTTGGCTCTTTTTCATTACTATCAAAAAAGCCGGATGCCCCCATGAGATTCCACAAATAGTAATCTGCATTTGAAGATCTGTTTTCTGTCACAATTTTGGCTCCATTTTCGGTAGTGTAAATATAATAGCCGAAATCAGCCACTACTTTCTTTTTGCACGAAGTCGCTAAAAATGGCAAAACAGCCATAAATAGAATGATTATTTTTTTCATAATAATTTTAACTTAATAAATAATTTTTGTCATTTGCAAAAATACAACCTCTAATAATTGTCTTTATCTGTAAATCATATCCAATTTCAATAGGAGCCACTATTATTTTTGGATAAAATCTTCAAAAAAGTTGTACCCGATAATCTGCGAAATACGAATGAGCAAATCTGTCTTTATGGATGGCGAATTGTAAATTTTGTAAATATGGTTCGGAGAACAAGGAATCTGATGTGCCAACCAGACATTGGTGCGCCCTTGCTCCTTCATTTTTCTCTTTATCAGATTGCCTATATGTATCTCCTTTATATCTGCCATAAAAAAGCGTGGAACTTATTTCTTGCTTGAACATCAGGGTTTCCACGCCCCACATCTCTAACAAGCCATTCCACGCCGTGCTATTACGGCATTCATAACTAATCCTTGAGATGTTTTGTCCCAAAAAGAGGACATTGTGGAAATTTGATGTTCAAGGATAGCTGCAAACGCTATCAAATATTTGTAATGTTTTTTATTCTGTTTCTATATCTAATTATATTTTATTAATAATCAATATATTAGTTACAAATTAATTCTTTTTATTCTGGTGTCATGACAATAGATTTACTACGAGTTTGATATAAGATAATTTATTAAAAATGAATAACATGACGATATATTGGCAATGGAAATCAAAACACAAATCGCTGTGTTATCCGACGGCAAAATTACAGAATTATTTTGTATGGCAGATGACTTCTGCAAATTTTTCAATTATTATAATTATAAACGTAATAAATTGTAATATGCATGTTTCAAGAGCCACGATTTCGGCATGTTGGACTATGTGGATTAAAATCGCCAATTCAGAGAATTAGTGACGACCAGCTCCTCACACTCCCAAAACCACCGATGGCTCAATGTTCAATTTGAGGCAGAGGTTTCGAGATAGCTGGTAAGAAGGCTCCATCTTGCCATGCATCAATTCACTCATTCGTGACGGACTAATACCAAGGAGATGCGCAATGGCAGTCTGGGTGAGATTACGTTCATACATCCTAAGCTTAATAACATCCGCCAATTCAGGTTTACCAATGGGATAATGAATATTTTCGTATTCCTCCACCATGTCACAAAGCATGTCCATTTCCAGCATATTCGGGTCATCATCTGGAACCTCATCGCCTGTCAAAGGGAGCAACTCGTCAATTCTTTTTAATGCAGCTCGATAAGCGGCCTCGCTCTTTATCTGTGCCATAACCTAAATATTTTGAATGTCTTTAATTTTGTCATATTCAGTGTGTGTGCCAATAAAACGGATGAAAACACGACCTTTGGAAAACCTAATCACCACAACAAGACGATAATCATTTCCTTTGATATTGAACACATAACGGTCATTTCCAACGTAATCTACATTATTAAACACTTTCCTTATATCGCTCAAATTCTGCCAATTAGACTTGCTTGTTAGAACATACCAATCCTCTAATGGTTGTTTAGATGATGGATGTTTTGTGTAGTACTCAACAATAGTGCTCTTAGATATGATATGCATAACGAATAAATTGATCGATGCAAAAATAAACAAAAATTCTAAAATACAGAATAATTTTCCGAAATTCAAATATTTTTTTTGAAATATGGAATATCACCAAGAAAAGATTTAGTACATTGACTTTCCCTGAAAAAAGTTGACACTTTTGGGAACGGTTAAACTAATTGGGTTTACACCATCACTGTTTCAGTTTACAATTTTCACTTCCTATCCCTAAACGGGTTGTCAAATCCTTGTTTTTTGTATTTTTGTCAATCAATAAAAATAAAACGTAATAAATCATATTACACAGAAACTCATATTCTTAAACAACAGATTTTATGCCTGAGAAAAAGAAATATTATGTGGTTTGGAAAGGTTTTGTATGCGGCGTGTACGAAGATTGGAAAAGCTGTAAGGCTCAAGTCGAGGGCTTCGCTGGCGCCAAATACAAGTCATTCCCGTCAAAATTAGAGGCAAACAAAGCCTTTAATGACGGCTACGAGCTTTACTATCAGGAACATCCCGTTGAAAAAAAGGAAGGGAAATTCCGCTTTCTCAGCGACTCGGACCCGCAGCCGGAGTGGAACAGTATTGCTGTTGACGCGGCGTGGAACTCTGTGACAAAAGTGATGGAATATCGCGGGGTGAAGACTGCCACGGGCGAGGTGCTCTTCCATAAAGGCCCTTTTGAGGGTGCCACCAACAACATCGGTGAATTTCTCGCATTGGTGCACGGTTTGGCATATCTGAAACAGCGGGGCAGTAATCTCCCGATATATTCCGACAGCATAACGGGCATTGCGTGGGTGCGCGCTAAAAAGCATAAGTCGGTGGTGCTCCCTACCGAAAAAAATGCCATAATCTTTGACTTGCTCCAGCGTGCTGAGGCGTGGCTTCAGAACAATACTTTTTCAAATCCCATAATCAAATGGAATACTCCGCTCTGGGGGGAGATACCGGCTGATTTCGGAAGAAAATGATATTCTTGGCAGGAAATCCTGCCGCTAATCAGGAAAAATTACTGCGGCCTCACCAAAATACCGTTTTGCCAGATTCCTTTTGAAATGACCTTTCCCTGCGGGTCGTACAGTATTCCGAAGCCGTTTGGCGCATTGGCTGAGAACGCACCCTCATATCTGCGGCCGTCGTTCATCTTCAGCACCCCCTGCCCTTCGCGGCGCCCGTCAACCATATCGCCTGTGTAGCCCCACTCATCGTTAAATTCAAAAATAAGTGTCGGGTTTATCTGCTGCGCCTGATTCACCTCGCCTATCTGCTTTATCAGTCTGAACTTATCCTGATACTTCACAATGCAAGGATAAATGGTGGCGTAGCCATGGCGGAACCAACTGTCGATGATGACATATTGCAGGTTGTTTTTGCGGAACAGCTGCAATATTGTGTCGGGTTCGCCTGCCCACGGCATTCCCATTGACTTATGGTAGTCGGAATACATATAATAGATTTCGGGCTTACGGCACATCATCCGCGCAGTGTCGGGCAGGTTTTCGCCGCACCACTTGCACGCCTCAATGAAATCAACCATACGTCTGTCGTTTACAGAAGTCCACGATTTTATGGATGCGAGCTTGCGGTTATCCTCCTGCTGTTTGGAGTAAGTCGGTGAAAGCACTCCGAAAGTGATGATTAGCAATGCTATAGTTTGTAAAATCCATGGGGAAGAGGTGCGTTTTGTGATTTTGTAGAGGAAAGAAAAGATTCCGCAAACACTGCTCAAAAGCAGGAATATGAGTATCGGCATTATAGGGGTCAGATAACGGGTGCCGCTATATTGCTCGTAATAGAAAATCAATACGCCCACCGTCAGGAACACGTAGAATAAAAACGCGAGTCCGCCTGTGGAAAGGTAGCACGCACCAATTATCAGAAGAGCTGCGAGCATAATCCCCTTTGCCCATTCTCCTGATGTTACAGGGTTGTCTTTGTTGTATTTGTGGAACCAAGTTGCTTCAGGCACCCAACGCGCAATGAAATTAGTGGAGTTGCTCTTGAAACGCGCTATCCAATCTTCCTTGGTTGACATTTGTTCGCCATTGGCTTTTTTAAGAAAGTCTTTTTTGTAGTCGCTTCCGGTAACCCCAATGGACTGGTTGCGTGCCTCCCACGACAATACCGCTGTGGCGGTGCCGACAGTGAGAGCAGCGGCAACAACAAGCCTCAATATGAACTGGTTACGGAGGAAAAGACTTTGCTCGGCATCATTCTCCTTTATGCTTTTGCGCCATTTTACTAACGACACAAGCATCATAATCCCGCTCCAGCCAATAAGTGCAAGAATGACTGCCATACCCATTGTCCTCACAAAATAGATATATGCTGTAACAGCCGTAAGCAATATTAATAGAACTACCAGAAGCCATTTCCGTTTCGGCTTGAAATCCCAGTTTACGACAATTATTGTCAGCAGTATTGCGGCAAGAGACAGGAAAATCAGCAAGGTTTCGCTCATCATGATTGTCGCCCAGCGCAGCAAGTCGTTGTGAATCGAGGCAAGCAGCGATGAGCAGAAGGCAAGAATTGTGTTTTTGGTCGTGAGCATCGCAATCCAGAACAGCATTAGAATGCTAAGGTATAGAAGCACCCCGTTTGTCTTTTTCACGAATTGGATATTGTTCGGCGAGACGTGGAACAGGGCTGATATGAATGCCGGATAGCCTGGTGGAAAATGTGAGTGCGGCGTTTCTTCCAGATACATGGTATTGCTGTAGCCGTGCCCGTCATACAGTGATTTGCCCAAAGCAAAATAGTATATGTTGTCCCCGTTCATGTCCAATTTCTTATCGTACAGGGCGGAGTAGTTCACAAAAAACACTACAGAAATTATAAGCAGGAGAATGGCTATCACAAACCTGTTTCGTGAAAAATTCTCTATTTTCTGCAATACACTTGTCTTGGCTGTTTCCGTTTTTTTATTATTCATACCTTTTTGATAAATTTTAGTCAGCAAAAATACAACTTTAGAGAAAACAAAATCTCACTGAACCCAAATATTTTGGTAATATTCCCCGAATTTGTGTAATTTTGCTGCGCAGGCAATCTGCAAGACATACGTAGTGCAAACATATTTTCCAGATTATGAAAAAAATCCTGTTCATCATTAATCCTATTTCAGGCAAAAAGAAGAAGGATTTTCTTGTGAATAAGATACATAAAAGATTCGATAACAGTGATTTGGATTTTGAAATCGCCTATACGCAATATGCCGGGCATGGGGCGGAAATTGCTGCGGCGGCGGTGAAAGACGGGGCGGATGTCGTAGTGGCAGTCGGCGGAGACGGCACTATCAACGAAATCGCCACACAGCTGCTCAATTCCGAAACAGCTCTTGCAATAATACCTCTCGGCTCTGGAAACGGTCTCGCACATCATCTCTCTATTCCTACAAGTGCTGATAAAGCTTTGCAAATTATTGAAAATAAGATAAATACACCAGAATTAGTTGACTCTTGCTCCATTAACGGCAATTATTTCTTCAGCATAGCCGGCGTGGGCTACGATGCAAAAGTCGCATACGATTTCAACCATGGCGATGAGCGCGGTTTCAGCGGTTATCTCAAATTTATCCTTAAAGATTATTTTAATTACAATTATAATACTTATCTCATTGACTGTGACGGAGAAGAATTTGAGAGGGACGCCTTTTTCATAACTTTCGCCAACTCTTCACAATGGGGCTACAATGTGAAAATTCAGCCAAAAGCCTCCGTCCAGGACGGTCTTCTTGACGTATGTATTGCAAAAAAACCGAACTGGCTGCATTTGGGCGACACCGTTGCAAGTCTTCTCCTTAACCGTATCAACCATCGTAAACTAATAGAATATAAAAAGTGTAAAGAATTGAAAATAAGAATAAAAGACGGACAAAAAATGTTTTGGCATGTTGACGGTGATTTTCGTGAGCCAGTTGACGAGATTACAATCAGAATGCTCCCGCAGTCGCTGAAAGTGATTTGCGGTGATTAGAAATTTTTGCTATCTTTGCTCTCTTTTACTGACAAATGGAAGAACTTACAGATAATCCCATAACTATTGACGGAACGTGCTATTTTGCCTCCGACTTCCACTTCGGCGCACCTGACGAAGCGGCTTCGGCGGAGCGCGAAAACCGTGTGCTGATGTGGCTTGACGAGGTTCTTGCCAATGCAGACGCGCTCTTCCTGCTCGGCGATATTTTCGATTTCTGGTTCGAGTACCGCGATGTGGTTCCGAGAGGTTATTACCGTCTGTTTTCAAAATTTCATGAGATTCATGAAAAAGGAATTCCCGTCTTCTATTTTACTGGTAACCATGATATGTGGGTTGATGATTATTTTGTAAAAGAATTTGGTTTTCAGATATTTAGGAGACAGCAATTTTTTATTGTAAACGGGAAACGCTGTCTTGTGGGGCACGGTGACGGATTAGGGAAAGGTGATTTGGGGTATAAGTTCATCAAGAGGGTTTTTGCATTCCGTCCCAATGTGTGGTTATATGGTCTTTTGCATCCGCGCATTGCTTTCTCCATAGCACGGTTCTTTTCGCACAAAAGCCGTGCAATGACGGGCGCCGCCGACAATGTCTATATGGGTGAGGAGAAAGAGATGCTTGCGCAATACGCCTTAACAGTATTAAAAAATCATAATATCGACTTCTTTATTTACGGACACCGACATCTTCCTTTAGACATAAAACTGAATGAAAAATCAAGATATATAAATATCGGTGACTGGCTTGTGCATGACTCTTATTGCAAATTCGATAAGGAAGACGCTAAATTATTATACTTTAAGAATTTATAACAAAAACAAAATATAATTGATATGAAAAAACTGGTTCTTTTGCTCACTGTTATTTCTTTTTTCACAGCAAATTATGCCGCTCCTGTTTCTGAACGGGATGCAGCTGTTGTTGCAAAGTCATTTTGCATAGAAAAGATGGCAAATTTTAATTCATCGGATGCAATTACGCTTGCTGAGGAAGTTGCTGATGTCTATTATCGTTTTAATATAGGTGAAAAAGGGTTCGTAATTGTCTCGGCTTCAGATTTGGTATCTCCTATTCTGGCATATTCTTTTGAAAATGATTTTGTGGAGAATCCTGCTGCCAACTATTTGTTAGACAGATATTCAAAAGAAATTGCAGACATTGAAGGCAGGCGTGCCCCGCAAAATCAGAGGGTGTCGGAAGTTTGGACACATTATATGGCTGAGCCGTTCATGCCTGACAAAAAACGTGACGGTGAAGAACTGCTACCGCTGCTCACAACAACTTGGAACCAGAATATGTTCCACAATACATATTGTCCGTGGGATATATATGCAGGTGCTTGGTACGACTACCGTGTCCCTAACGGCTGCGTTGCCCTTGCGATGTCTATGATTATGAATTTCTACCAATATCCTGAGCACGGTGTCGGAGGAGTTTCATACGTTCCGTATGGCTACGATAGGCAGACCGTATATTTTTCGCAGCAGCATTACAATTATGCAGCTATGCCCGACAATCTTAATTTTTATGCGGGGCAGATGTCGCATTTGGTATATCATTGCGGAGTTGCCGTCAAAATGGGTTACACACCATTCGGTTCAGGCTCCACCGAGCTGGAAGCGAAAGACCAGTTTGAAACGGTCTTCAAATATAACAAGCCCGCACTTGTCGGTCCTGCAATGTTCCCGGATTACGGAGATGCACTGCGCGAAGAATTGAGCAAGAAACACCCGCTTTTCTATACGGCATCTAACAGCGGCGGCGGTCACGCTTTCGTCATTGACGGCTTTGATGCAGACGGACTCTTTCATGTGAACTGGGGATGGGGCGGCAGCTCAAACGGCTATTTCCAGATAGAAAACCTCGACGCTGACGGATCAGGTGATCCTTATAATAACGGAGAGAACGCTCTTTTCAACCTTTATCCTTCAACAGGCTATCCGGCACAATGCGCAGGAGAACAGCATTTGACGGCATCTTTCGGCACCATCACCAACGGCTCGGCACGGCAGCCATACGACGCCAACTCCGACTGCTCTTGGGTGGTCGCAGTGAAAGACGCACTCAAATATACTTTCACTTTCTCTTATCTTAATACTGAACCTGACAAGGATGTTATTACCATTTATAATGGCCCTACTGTGGCTTCAGGCGTTGCAGGCACATTCTCCGGCTATGATGTGGCTCCGCAGCCGCTCGACATTGTCGGTGCTGACAGCGTTTTGGTAACCTTCACTTATGATGCTGATAACAGCGGCAGCGGCTTTGTACTCCAATATTCAACCATACTGGAAGACCAGTTCTGCAACCAGCAGGAGATTGTGAGCGTGTATGAAGGTGAAATCACTGACGGCAGCGGCGATGAGGACTACCGCCATGAGACATTCTGCACATGGCTTATCCAGCCGGCAGAGATGTCGAAACTGCACGTTACCTTCCCTGAATTTGACCTGAGGGAGGGCGACTTTTTGGATGTATATGACAACTCGAAAAATCCTGCCGTACTGCTTGAACGCTACGATATGGACAACTATCCTTATAATACGGCATATCCGACTTCAAAAATAAAGATTGTGTTTGTCGCAGACAACTATATTAATGGCGGCGGCTTCAAAATCAACTGGCATGCCACCACAGATATCGCGAAATACGGACACATTGACGGCTTGACTGTTTACCCGAATCCTGCAACCGATTTCATTAATGTGAGATTATCCACAGAAAGTTCAGACCACGTTACTTGCACTCTTTATGACATGACCGGTAAAACGTTGTCGGTTAATGAATTTGATGTTTATGGCGGAGATTCGGAAAAGCAAATAAAATTACCGTCTTCACTTTCAAAAGGCTTCTATTTCTTGGATGTTGAAACCGGAAAAGGAAAGACGGTAACGAAAGTGTTAATCCAATAACACTTGATTATTCTTTAGGGAAACCGACTGGTTGTGCGAGTTGTGCGCGGCCGTTGAAGCCGAGCAATTCTTTGATTTTGTCGCGTTGTATTGAGCCGAGTTCCACAGTACTGAGACCGTTGGCGGCGCAGTACAGATATACGTTTTGTCCGATATTGCCACAGTCTGTGGCTCCGTAGAAGGCCTTGCTCTCATTATCCCAACCCTGCATCTTGTCATAGTTCGCTACATAGACGAGAATGACAGGTGCTTCAGCGGCAAACGGCTGACGGCCTACTTCCGACCGGTGGTCGCCTTCAGCAACCATTTTGAGCATATTTTCGTTCGGAATATAAAGATAGACATTTGTTGTTGTATATACGTATGTGTCAATCTGTTGTGCGTTGCGTGCTGTCGGGGCTGTCAGTCTGCCGTCATCACGGTTAACGCCTGTGGCTGCCCAAAGCAGGGAACTTAGCTGAATCATTGATATAGGCCTGCTTGAGAAACTGCGGTTTGTTTTACGGGCGGCAAGGGCTTCCATAAGCGACATCCCGCCGTCTTTTTTAGGTTGCGGCAATTTTATATCCTGTGCCATAACGCTGCATGTTAAAATGCAAATCATAATACTAAAAACTATCTTTTTCATTTTTCAATTTTTTTAGATGGTACAGTTTTGCCGATGGAATCTCTCATTGAGGTGTCGGCTTTGATGTTTTCAAGTCTGTAATAATCCATTACACCGAGATTACCTTTTTTGAAAGCATCTGCGAGAGCGAGCGGCACTTCCGCTTCGGCCTCGATGACTTTGGCGCGCGCCTCCTGTGCTTTCGCCTTCATCTCCTGTTCAAGGGCGATGGCCATGGCGCGGCGTTCCTCAGCTTTTGCCTGCGCGATGTTCTTATCGGCATTAGCCTGATCCATCTGGAGAATTGCACCGATATTTTTCCCGACATCAACATCAGCAATATCAATAGAAAGGATTTCAAACGCACTGCCTGAATCGAGACCTTTGGCAAGAACGACTTTTGAAATTGAGTCAGGATTTTCGAGCACCATTTTGTGGGTTTCCGCTGAGCCGATAGCCGTGACGATGCCTTCACCTACGCGGGCGATGATTGTCTCTTCGCCTGCACCGCCGACTAATTGTTTGATATTTGTACGCACTGTAACACGCGCTTTGGCAACCAGCTGGATACCGTCCTTTGCAACTGCTGCAACTGACGGAGTATCTATGACTTTCGGATTAACAGATGTTTGAATTGCGTCCAAAATGTTTCTGCCCGCGAGGTCAATGGCGGTGGCAGCCTTGAAAGAAAGCTGGATATTGGCCTTGTTGGCTGAGATAAGCGCGTTCACCACCATTTTAACATGGCGGCTGGCGTCGCTCTTTTGGGCGAAGCAGAGGTAGTGCGCCTCAAGTTCGTCACGGTTCAGCGGCAGTCCCGCCTTTGCCCCCATAATCATCGCATTGACAATGACATGCGGGTCAACTTTTCTCCATCTCATAAGGATAAGCTGCACCAATGACACATGCACGCCCGAAATGAGGGCTGTGAACCACAGGCCGATGGGCACCATCCATAGGAAAATCACAAAAAGAATAACGCATCCGATAAATATCGTTACAGAAAAGAAATCCATAATTCTAATTTTTTTAAGTTATTAATATTTTTAAAACCGTGCAAATATACAATAATTTCTTTTAAATATATTGCCATATATGAAAGCAGAAAAACGTGAATGTTTATTGCAAATAGATTGTATTCATAAAAAAAGAGAGACGATAATTACCGCCTCTCTCTGTTTTCGTGTAGTTATGTCACTTTTTATTCCGGATGAATCGCTTCGTTGGGGCATGCTGCTGCACAAGAACCGCATTCCACACATACGTCAGGATTGATGGAATAGACATCGCCTTCGGAAATTGCTTCTACCGGACATTCGCCGATGCAAGAACCGCAAGCAACACATGATTCGGGATCAATTTTGTAAGCCATATTGTTTTGTTTTAAGGTTGATTAATAATTGTGGCAAAGGTGAAAATTTTTTTTAAAATATAGGGCCAAAAATATGAAAAGTTATCAACAATCCACATTTATAATGACATTTACAGCTTTAAAGTCGGGCATGGCGTGCATAATTCCTATAATTCTGACAAGTTCCTTTTTGCGAAGCTGCAAGTCGTTGGTTTTAGGGAATTTTATCCAGAAATCTTTCAGATAATAGTTTTGAATCTTTGCGATGATGGGGAACTCCGGACCGAGCACCTGTTTGGGAAATGCTTTGTAGAGAAGCGGTTTGAGTGCCGCTGCCGCCGCGTTCACAGTATTTTCATCTTTGTGTCTCACCGTAACTTTCACGAGCCTGCAAAGCGGAGGGAAGTTGAACCTTTCCCGCTCAAGCATCTGGTTTTCATACATGGCTCCGTAGTCATTGGCAACCACATATTGCAGCGCTGGGTGCTTCGGCTGGTATGTCTGCACAATGACTTTGCCCGGCACATTCCTGCGCCCTGCCCGCCCGCTCACCTGGGCCATTATCTGGTATGCCCGCTCAAATGATCTGAAATCAGGATACGCCAAAAGCGAGTCGGCGTTGAGTATGCCAACCACGCTGACGTTGTCAAAATCAAGCCCTTTTGTCACCATCTGAGTCCCGACCAAGATGTCAGTTTTGTGATTTTCAAAATTTGTGATAATTTTTTGGTGCGCCGTTTTGGAGCGGGTCGTGTCCAAATCCATCCTCACTATCGAAGCTGTAGGGAACAATTCACCCAGTGCCTCCTCAATCTTTTCCGTCCCGAAGCCTTTCATCTCAAGGTTGTCGCTTCCGCACACAGGACACGTCTGGGGCACCTCTATAGCATATCCGCAATAGTGGCATTTCAGCAGATGCGTCTGCTTGTGGTACGTCAGCGTAACATCGCAATGGGCGCAGGTCGGCGTTGACTGGCAGGAGTTGCAGAAGAGACGAAGCGAGTAGCCGCGCCGGTTCTGGAAAAGTATCACCTGCTCGTTGCGTGCCAGAGCCTCTTCTATATGATTGATGAGAAATTGTGAAAGATGTCCGTTCAGTTGTTTCTGCCGTGTGGCTTCGACCATGTCAACAAGCCATATTTCAGGCAGCTTGCTGTCGGCGAAGCGCTTGTTAAGCTCCACTAATCCGTAGCGGTGCTGCCGCACATTATGATAGCTCTCTATTGATGGGGTTGCCGTGCCAAGTAGCGTGCGCGCCTTGAAGAGACTTGCGAGCACAATAGCCGCATCGCGGGCGTGATAGCGCGGAGCAGGGCTTGTCTGCTTGTATGAGGTGTCGTGCTCCTCGTCAACAATGACAAGTCCGAGGTCGGAGTATGGCAAAAAGAGAGCCGAGCGCGCCCCAAGTATAAGCTGGTATTTGCTGCCTGTATCATTTTTGAAGTTCAGCACACGGTTCCAAATCTCCACACGCTCATATTCGTTGAAACGTGAGTGATAAACCCCTACTTTGTCGCCGAAGTAACGCCGCAGCCTGTTCACAATCTGTGTTGTGAGGGCAATTTCCGGAAGAAGGTATAAAACCTGTTTCCCTTGTTGTAATACTTTATCTATCAGTTTGATATATATTTCCGTCTTGCCGCTGCCGGTTACTCCGTGTAATAGTACTACTGGAAAATTATCAAACTGTTCCTCAATTTTTTTCAAAGCTCCTGATTGTATCTGAGTCAGTTCAATATTAGCGGCTGTGTCTTGTGAGTCGTATTCTGCAAGGCGGCTGACTTTGACTGTATCTTCTGTGAAAATATTCTTTGAAATAAGTGATTTTAAGGCAGATACGGAGCAATTTTTCAGAAAATCGCTTTTTTTGACAGAAAAATTGTATTTATCAGAAGATTTTTGTCTTAACATGATAAAATAAAGGAGTGCATCAACCTGTTTTTCGCATTGTTTCGAGTGCGAAAGTGAATCTATCAGAGCGTTTAATGAATCATCAGATTTGCAGTATGGCTCAGATAATTTTATAAAAGTCTCGGTCTTAGGTTTGTACGGATTCTTTATTTCTTCATCTGTAATTACAATCTCTTTTTCGACCAAAGATTTGATTACGGGCATTATCTTCGGCATGTTTGCCACTTTCGACAGTTCCTGCACGGTCATATATTGGCGGTACGACAAATACTCCAGCACTTTTGTCTCATTCGGGGTAAGGGAGGTTATATCGCCTTCAAAAGCGGGGTGGAGCATCACATTGGTCTCACCAGCGAGTTTGAGTGCGGAGGGCAGTGCGGCGGCCATCACTTCGCCGAGTGTGCAAAGGTAATAGTCAGCAATCCATTGCCAGAAGCGGAATTGTGTCTCCGTAATTACAGGCGAGTCGTCAATAATATCCAATATATACTTGGTTGATAATTGTTTAGGCGCTTCTGTATGCACTTTGACGACAAGAGCCGAGTAGAGTTTGTTGCGCCCGAATGGGACGACAACGCGCACTCCGAAGCACACCGCGCCGTCCATATCCTGCGGAATACGGTATGTGAAGAGGTTCGGCAGCGGCAACGGCAGCAGCACATCGGCGAAATAAGTTGTCATTTCCATTGTTTCATCAAACAGTGTGCAAAGATACATTTTTGAAGTAATGAAATCCCTACTTTATTCATGAACTTAATGAAAAAAA
>JAGCRI010000066.1 GCA_017964755.1 Bacteroidales bacterium
GATTGCGTCATTCTCCTCTTGGAAGTCAATCTTGTTGATGAGCTCGCCCTGCAAGAACTTGGTGTCGCCCGGATCCTCGATTTCCATCTTACGCATCATCTGGCGGACAATGACCTCGAAATGTTTGTCATTAATCTTAACACCCTGCTGACGGTAAACGTCCTGAATTTCATTTACGATATATTCCTGAACTTTCATCGCACCCTTGATTGAGAGAATGTCGGACGGGGTAAGCGCTCCTTCTGACAGCGGCGTACCTGCCTTCACATAGTCGTTCTCCTGAGCAAGAATCTGTTTTGCAGTAGGAATGAGATATGTCTTCTCTTCACCCGTACTAGAGGTGATTCTCACAGAACGGTTACCACGTTTCAGCTTCTTGTCGAATGAAACGATACCATCGATTTCAGCAACGATTGCCGGATCTGATGGGTTACGCGCCTCGAAGAGCTCAGTGACACGCGGCAGACCGCCGGTGATATCGCCCGACTTACCGAACGAACGCGGGATCTTAACCAATATCTCACCTGAGTCAATAACCTGACCTTCGTCAACCTGAAGACGTGCTCCGACAGGAAGGTCGAACGACTTGACAACCTCACCGTCCTCTCCGACAATCATAATGCTCGGGTTCTTGGTTTTCAGACGGCTTTCGACAATAACCTTATCGTGAATATTGGTCTGTTCGTCAGTCTCAACTCTGTAAGTGACACCTTCTGTAATATCCTTAAATTCGACCTTACCTGCAACGTCAGTAAGGATAAGCGCGTTGAAAGGATCCCACTCAGCGATGTTGTCGCCCTTCTTAACCTTATCGCCATGTTTGAAATAGAGATTAGAAGCGTAAGGAATATTTGCAGAAGCGAGAGCCACGCCTGTATTGACGTCTATAATCTTCATTTCCGATGAACGGCCAATCACATTATAGTAAGTCTTACCTTCATCGTCCTTCTTTTCGAGAGCGCGGAGTTCGTCAATGCTCAGGATACCATCGTACTTGGCAACGATCTGGCTGTTGGCGGCAATGTTGCCCGCAACACCACCGACGTGGAATGTACGGAGGGTAAGCTGTGTACCCGGCTCACCGATAGACTGTGCAGCAATGACGCCGACCGCCTCACCTATCTGTACCATCTTGCCGGTTGCAAGGTTACGGCCGTAGCATTTGCGGCACACCCCCTGCTTCGACTCACAAGTCGGCACGGAACGTATTTCAACCTCCTCAATCGGAGATTCTTCAATGATCTTGCAATAATGCTCTGTCAACTCTTCACCGGCTTTAATAATAAGCTCGCCCGTTGTCGGATGATACACATCGTGAAGGGTAACACGACCAAGCAAACGGTCATACAACGTTTCAACGACTTCCTCATTACGTTTCAGGGCTGAAACTGTCATACCGCGCAACGTACCACAGTCTTCTTCTGTGATGATAACATCGTGAGAAACGTCAACCAAACGACGGGTAAGATAACCAGCGTCAGCGGTCTTAAGAGCGGTATCGGCCAAACCTTTACGGGCACCGTGTGTTGAAATGAAGTATTCCAAAACCGAAAGACCTTCCTTGAAGTTGGAAAGAATCGGGTTCTCAATAATCTCGCCGCCAGTTGAGCCGGCCTTTGACGGTTTCGCCATAAGACCACGCATACCTGCCAGCTGACGAATCTGCTCCTTAGAACCACGAGCTCCGGAATCAAGCATCATGTAAACAGGATTGAAGCCCTGACGGTCGGCTGCGATCTTCTTCATCAGAATATCACTCAGTCTTCTGTTAGTGTGAGACCAAACATCAATAACCTGATTATAACGTTCAGTATTTGTAATGAAACCCATGTTATAGTTCATCACAATCTGGTCGATTTCAGCATTTGATTCTGCAATGAGGTCAGCTTTCTCCTCAGGAATAAGAATATCACCCAAGTTGAATGAAAGTCCGCCTTCATAAGCCATACGGAACCCCATGCGCATGATGTCGTCCAAGAATTTGACTGTATCGGAATTTCCGCATTTTGTCAATACCGAACCGATGATGTCGCGCAAAGATTTCTTTGTCAGGATTGTATTGATGAAACCGTATGTGGAAGGGACAACCTGATTGAAAAGGACACGCCCGACCGTAGTTTCAACCAATTCCATCTTTCCTGAACCGTCAACATCAACTTTACATTTAATCCATGCGTTAAGATGGATTTTCTTCTCATTATAGGCAATGATAACCTCTTCTGGAGAATAAAATACCATATTTTCGCCAGGAACTTTAAATTCATCTGTTGACTTAAGGCCTTTAGTGATATAATAAAGGCCAAGTACCATGTCCTGCGAAGGCACTGTGATAGGCGCACCGTTAGCCGGATTCAGAATGTTATGCGAAGCCAGCATCAGCATTTGTGCTTCGAGCACTGCGGCGTTGCCAAGCGGAACGTGGACAGCCATCTGGTCACCATCGAAGTCGGCGTTGAAAGCGGTACAGCAGAGCGGGTGAAGACGGAGAGCCTTACCCTCGACAAGTTTCGGCTGGAACGCCTGAATACCGAGACGGTGCAATGTAGGAGCACGGTTCAGCAACACAGGATGCCCTTTCAATATATTCTCCAAAATATCCCATACGACAGGATCTTTTCTATCAACAATTTTCTTTGCAGACTTGACTGTCTTTACAATACCTCTTTCCAATATCTTTCTGATAATGAACGGTTTGAAAAGTTCTGCAGCCATATCTTTCGGCAGCCCGCATTCGTTGAGGTGAAGTTCGGGACCGACCACGATGACGGAACGGCCTGAATAATCCACACGTTTACCGAGCAAATTCTGACGGAAACGTCCCTGTTTGCCCTTCAAGCTGTCTGACAAAGATTTGAGAGGACGATTAGATTCTGTTTTAACAGCTGTCGTCTTTCTTGAATTGTCAAAAAGTGAATCCACAGCCTCTTGAAGCATACGTTTTTCATTACGCATGATGACATCAGGAGCCTTAATCTGGATAAGTCTTTTCAGACGGTTGTTTCTGATAATGACCCTACGATAGAGGTCGTTAAGGTCGGAAGTTGCGAAGCGTCCACCGTCAAGCGGGACCAAAGGACGCAACTCAGGCGGGATGACGGGGACTATTTTCACTATCATCCATTCGGGACGGTTCTCGGCACGTTTGCGCCCGTCTCTGAAAGCCTCAAAGACTTGGAGACGTTTGAGAATCTCCTGTTTGCGCTGTTGTGACGTTTCGGTATTGGCCTTGTCACGCAAAGCATACGATTCTGCATCAAGGTCAAGCTGGCTGAGCAGATCATAAAGAGCCTCAGCACCCATTTTTGCGATGAACTTGTTCGGGTCAGTATCTTCCAGCATACGGTTTTCCTGCGGAAGATTGTCCATTATCTCGAAATACTCCTCATCAGAGAGAAGTGTCATTTTCTTGATTGTATCGCTTTCTGCAATACCAGGCTGAATAACAATATATTTCTCATAATAGACGATTGCATCTATCGCCTTTGAAGGCAGACCGAGCAGCGCCCCTATTTTGTTCGGCAAAGATTTGAAGAACCATATATGGGCAACGGGCACCACAAGCTGAATATGCCCCATTCTTTCGCGGCGCACCTTCTTTTCTGTAACCTCCACACCGCAGCGGTCGCACACGATACCCTTGTATCTGATTCTCTTATATTTACCACAATGGCATTCCCAATCCTTCACAGGCCCGAATATCTTCTCGCAGAACAGGCCGTTTGTCTCCGGCTTGTATGTCCTGTAGTTGATGGTTTCAGGCTTCACCACTTCGCCCTTCGACTGCTCAAGAATCATTTCCGGCGAAGCAAGACTGACAGTGATTTTTGAAAATTCCTTTCTTGTGTTCGTTTCTTTTCTGAAAGCCATATTTATCTTTAATATTAAATTGTCTTGTATTATTAATCAAATTGAACGTTAAGGCAAAGGCCGCGAAGCTCGTTAACGAGGACGTTGAAGGATTCCGGAAGCCCCGGTACCGGCATATTGTCGCCCTTAACGATAGCCTCATACGACTTGGCACGTCCCTGTACGTCATCAGACTTGACAGTGAGGATTTCCTGAAGCACGTTGGCCGCACCGAAGGCTTCGATTGCCCAGACCTCCATTTCACCGAAACGCTGACCACCGAACTGGGCCTTACCGCCAAGCGGCTGCTGCGTGATGAGTGAATAAGGTCCGATTGAACGGGCGTGCATCTTGTCGTCAACCAAGTGGTGCAACTTAATCATGTAAGTATAACCGACCGTGACTTTCTGATGGAACTTCTCGCCGGTAGCACCGTCGTAAACGTCAATGCTTGCGTTCTTAGGAAGACCTGCCTTTTCAAGCAGTTCGTTGATCTGCTCGTATGTCGCGCCATCGAAAATCGGGGTGGCGAAACGCATACCGAGTTCCTTACCTGCCCAACCGAGAACAGCCTCGTAAATCTGGCCGAGGTTCATACGGGAAGGCACGCCAAGCGGGTTGAGGACAATGTCAACCGGTGTGCCGTCCTCCAAGAATGGCATATCCTCGTCCTTGACAATCTTCGCCACAATACCTTTGTTACCATGACGACCAGCCATCTTGTCACCCACCTTCAACTTACGTTTCGTGGCAACATAGACTTTGGCCATCTGGACGATTCCGTTCGGGAGGTCGCTGCCGATGGTGGCATCGAATTTCTCACGTGTCATCTTGGCATCAAGTGCCCTCTTCTGAACGAGATAGTTCTTGATAATCTCAGCCACACAGCCGTTTATCTTCGCATCATTCGTCCATTTTGAGACAACTACAGTAGAATAGTCGATTGTACCGAGCAGTCTTTGTGAGAACTTAGCACCTTTTTGAATAATAATATTTTTTGTATTGTCGATAATGTTATGTGAAATCTTGCCTTCGAGGAGCTTATAAAGTTTTGAAACGATAACATCTTTCAAAACAGCAAGTTCCGCATTGTACTTGTCATCTATCTCCTTAAGGATATCCTTGTCTCTTGTACGGGACTTGCGGTCCTTGACGAGTCGTGACATTGATTTCGAACCGATAACAACACCTTTCATTGATGGCGGTGCTTTCAGTGAAGCGTCCTTCACATCACCGGCCTTATCTCCGAAGATAGCACGGAGTAATTTCTCCTCAGGGCTTGGATAAGACTCGCCTTTCGGAGTAATTTTACCGATAAGGATATCGCCTTCGTTGACTTCTGCGCCAATACGGATAAGACCATTCTCCTGCAAGTCTTTGGTTGCCTCGGTTGACACATTCGGTATATCGTTTGTCAGTTCCTCAACACCGCGTTTGGTGTCGCGCACTTCGAGGGTAAATTCCTCAATATGTATGGAGGTGAAAATATCTTCGCGTACAACGCGTTCTGAAATCACGATAGCGTCCTCATAGTTATAGCCTTTCCAAGGCATGTAAGCCACACGCAAGTTGCGGCCAAGAGCAAGCTCGCCGTCACGGGTAGCGTACCCTTCTGTGAGCACGTCTCCCTTGACAACCTTCTGACCTTTCTTTACGATAGGTTTCATATTGATGCAGGTGTTCTGGTTTGTTCTTCTGAACTTCTGCAACTGATATGTTTTGACGTTAGAGTCAAAATTAACGAGCTTGTCATAATCTGAGCGCTCATAATTGATGACAATCTGCTGTGCATCAACATATTCAACCACACCTGTACCTTCCGCGCGCAAGATGTTGCGTGAATCGAGGGCGACCTGTCTTTCGAGACCGGTACCAACGATAGGCGCCTCCGGATTGAGCAACGGGACAGCCTGACGCATCATGTTCGACCCCATCAGGGCACGGTTAGCGTCATCATTTTCAAGGAACGGAATTAACGAAGCAGCGATAGATGCAATCTGGTTCGGTCCGACATCAATAAGGTCAATCTGGTCACTCGACAAAATCGGGTAGTCGGCAAGATTACGTGCTTTCACTTTTTCGCCCAACTTCCCGTCTTTCGTCATCGGGGTATTAGCCTGGGCTATTGACTTGTTTTCCTCCTCTTCTGCGCTGAGATAAACTACAGGCTCATTGAACTGCACCACACCGTCAGTAACTTTTCTGTAAGGTGTTTCTATGAATCCCAACTTATTCACTTTAGCGAAAACGCAGAGTGATGAAATAAGACCGATGTTAGGTCCTTCAGGGGTTTCGATAGTACAGAGGCGGCCGTAGTGGGTATAGTGGACGTCACGCACCTCAAAGCCGGCTCTCTCACGGGAAAGACCGCCAGGACCGAGTGCAGAAATCCTGCTCTTATGGGTAATTTCGGACAACGGGTTGGTCTGGTCCATGAACTGTGACAGCTGGTTAGTGCCGAAAAACGAATTGATGACTGAAGACAATGTCTTTGCATTAATCAGGTCAGTTGGAGAGAAGACCTCATTGTTGCGCACATTCATCTTCTCACGGATTGTACGTGCCATACGCGCAAGGCCAACGCCAAACTGGTTATACAACTGTTCGCCGACTGTACGGATTCTACGGTTGCTCAAGTGGTCAATATCGTCAACCTCAGTCTTCGAATTGATAAGTTCAATAAGGTAACGTATAATCGCGATGATGTCCTCTTTTGTAAGGATACCGACTTTCATCGGGATATTGAGGCCGAGTTTGTGGTTTATTTTGTAACGGCCGACTTCGCCGAGGTCATAACGTTTCTCTGAGAAGAAAAGTTTTTCTAGTGCGCCGCGGGCGGTCTCCTCATCCGGCGGTGCGGCGTTACGGAGCTGGAGGTAGATATATTCTATCGCCTGTTTCTCCGAGTGTGCAGGGTCTTTCTGCAATGTATTGAATATCACCGAATAATCGGTTTGTTTTTCGTCTGGTTTATGGAATAGGACGGTCTTTATATTCGCGTCAACTATTGTCTGGATATGTCTTTCTTCGAGGATAGTCTCACGTTCAATGATAACTTCCTGACGTTCGATATTTACGACCTCGCCGGTCTCTTCATCAACAAAATCCTCGTTCCAGCTTTTGACGACACTACCGGCCAACTTTTCGCCAATACACTTCTTCAGGTTGGCTTTGGTAGCTTTCACTTCCTGTGCTATGTCAAAAATATCAAGAATATCCTTATCTGTTTCGTAGCCGATAGCGCGCAGCAGCGTTGTCACCGGCAATTTCTTCTTTCTGTCGATGTATGCATACATCACATTGTTAATGTCAGTGGTGAATTCCATCCACGAACCTTTGAAAGGTATGATACGGGCAGAATAGAGTTGGGAACCGTTAGAATGGTACGATGATCCGAAGAAGACGCCGGGCGAACGGTGCAACTGCGAGACCACAACACGTTCGGCCCCGTTGATGATGAAAGTTCCGCGCGGTGTCATATAAGGTATCATACCCAAATAGACATCGGATATCTGTGTTTCGAAATCCTCGTGATCCATATCATTGCAAGAAAGCTTCATTTTGGCTTTAAGCGGCACGCTATAAGTGAGGCCACGTTCGAGGCACTCGTCCATAGTGTAGCGCGGGGCGTCAATATAATAGTCCAAAAATTCAAGGACGAAGCTGTTTCTTGCATCCGAGATGGGAAAGTTTTCCGAGAAGACCTTGTAAAGTCCCTCTTCGCAACGGTGTTCCGCTGCGGTGTCAATCTGGAAAAACTCCTTGAACGATTTCAGCTGTATATCAAGGAAGTCCGGATAATCAATAGGGTTGGTCTTCGCGAAGCTATATCTTTTGTTATTTTTCGTTGTCAAAGCTATATTTTTTTACGGTTACATAAAAAATTGGGAATAAATCTGGTAGCAGTAGAGTGTTCCAACAGTGAGGGCAGATAGCAGGAGTATTTTAAACAAGAATAAGCACAACACTTTCACGCACTGTGAAAGTGTTGTACTTCATTTTGTCGGAGATGAATGACTATTTCACTTCAACTTCGGCGCCAGCTTCTGTCAGAGATTTCTTCAGACCTTCAGCTTCGTCTTTAGACACGCCCTGTTTAACCGGTTGAGGAGCTGTATCGACAAGTTCCTTGGCTTCTTTAAGACCGAGGCTTGTGAGTTCCTTGACCAATTTAACGACTGCCAATTTGTTTGCGCCTGCTGATTTGAGGATAACATCAAATTCAGTTTTTTCTTCAGCTGCTGCTGCTGCACCGCCTGCTGCCGGAGCTGCTACTGCCACTGCTGCTGCTGCTGGTTCAATGCCGTATTCATCTTTCAAAATCTGTGCTAACTCGTTAACTTCTTTAACGGTCAAATTAACTAATTGTTCTGCAAATGCTTTCAAATCTGCCATAACTTTATAATTTTTAATGGTTTATTACTATTTTTAATTGATTGATTTTTGTTGTTTTATTCCCTTTCAGACAATGTTTTAACAATGCCAGCAAGTTTGCCGCCGCCGGACTGCAGAGCAGAAACGACGTTCTTAGCAGGTGACTGTAGCAATGCGATAACATCGGCGATAAGTTCGTTTTTGGATTTGATGTTGCAAAGAGCCTCAAGGTTCTCGTCTCCAAGATAGGAAGTCTCTTCGATAAAGGCACCTTTAAGCAACGGTTTTTTATTTTTAGCTCGAAATTCTTTTATGAGGCGTGCTGGTGCGTTACCGACATTAGAGAGCATTACTGCCGTAGTGCCTTTCAACGCATCGTAGATACCTGAATAATCGACCTCTGAGGCTTCCATGGCGCGTTTCAGCAAGGTATTCTTCACAACCTTTACCTTAATGTCCCTGCGGAAGCAGAGTCTTCTGAACTGGTTAACGGTATCTACAGTGAAGCCTGACATATCTGTTACATAAACATTAGAATATTCAGCTAAATCTTTCGCGATAGCGTCAATAATCTGAGCTTTTTGTTCTTGTTTCATGGTAATTTAGCTTTTAAGGTTTATAATGTAACTGATTTCGGGTCAACTTGAACACCGGGGCTCATTGTTGATGATACATAGATGCTTTTGATGTAGGTGCCTTTTGCTGCGGTCGGTTTCAACTTGATGATGGTGGTCATCATCTCGCGAGCGTTCTCAACCAATTTCTCGGCTGTGAAGCTTGCCTTGCCGATACCTGTATGGATGATACCATACTTATCGACCTTGAAGTCGATCTTACCGGCTTTCACTTCGGACACGGCCTTGCCGATTTCCATCGTGACGGTACCGGATTTCGGGTTGGGCATCAATCCGCGGGGACCGAGGATTCTACCCAGCGCACCGATCTTCGGCATAACGCTTGGCATTGTGATGATGACGTCAATGTCTGTCCAACCTTTCTTGATCTTCTCGACATATTCCTCAAGTCCCACATAGTCAGCGCCGGCTGCTTTTGCTTCCTCCTCCTTGTCGGGGGTGCAAAGAACCAAAACTCTCGTAACCTTGCCTGTCCCGTGCGGCAGTGTCACCACGCCACGCACCATCTGGTTCGCCTTTCGGGGGTCAACGCCCAGACGGACGTCGATATCGAAAGATGCATCAAACTTGGTGTAGGTGATGTCTTTCACGGCTTGAACGGCTTCCGGCAAAGAATAAAGTTTTGTCTTATCAAATTTGGCAAAAGCTTCTTTGCGTTTTTTTGATATTTTAGCCATTGTGTTTCGTGTTAATAATTCTTGTTAATAATTAATTTTCGAAAGGATTTGTACCACCTTTTACATTGATGCCCATACTGCGGGCGGTGCCTGCCACCATGCTCATTGCCGACTCGACCACGAAGCAGTTCAAGTCGTTCATTTTGTTTTCGGCGATAGTGCGCACCTGATCCCAAGTGACTGTGGCAACCTTGCTACGGTTTGGTTCGGCAGATCCTTTCTGAATTTTTGCTGCTTCAATAAGTTGGACAGCGACAGGAGGGGTCTTGGTGACGAAGTCAAACGACTTGTCCTTGTAAACAGTGATGATGACAGGTATTATCTTACCGGCCTGATCCTGCGTACGCGCATTGAACTGTTTACAAAACTCCATGATGTTCACGCCCTTGGAACCGAGAGCCGGACCAACTGGCGGAGCCGGATTAGCAGCACCTCCCTTGATCTGTAACTTAATAAGTCCTGCTACTTCTTTTGCCATTTTGTTTTACTTTTTTTTGATTTGTAACTGTTTTTGTTTTTAGCATCATGCCTTTTCAACCTGCAGGAACTTCAGTTCAACTGGAGTGCTGCGCCCGAAGATTTTCACCGTAATCTTCAAAGTCATCTTCTCGGTGTTTATCTCCTCGATAATCCCGTTGAATGAGTTGAAAGGTCCATCAATGATTTTCACCTCCTCGCCCGGCACGAATGTCGTAACGAACTTCTCGTCTGCTCCAGAAAACTCGTCAATGTCTGTCAGAAGCCTCTTGACCTCTTCTGGTCTCAGAGCGACAGGCGGATCGGTCTTTTTCTTGCAGCCTACGAAGCCCAGCACACCTGGCACATTTTGCAATACAGATATCACCTTCTCCAGCATTATAGCCTCAACATAGATATAACCGGGGAAACGAACTATCTCCTTGCTCACCTTTTTGCCGTTGCGCGTGGTCATGGTCTTTTCAGTAGGAACAAGAACACGTGTGACAAAATCCTTCATAAACGAAAGTTCTATCTCACTGTCAATGTTCTGTTTCACTTTCTTCTCAGAACCTGTTACAGTTCGGATAACATACCATTTCTTTTCTAATTCAGCCATAGCAAAGCGTGTTGACGGAATGATTACTAATAATATTGAAAGATTAGACAGCCGGGAAAAGGAATGACATTCCCGAGTTGAAGATGAAGTCCATCAATAATACAATAAGTATTATAATTAGGGATGCAATGGACACAACCACAACGCTATTTTGAAGTTCCTTAGCTGACGGCCATGACACTTTGTGTACCAATTCGTCATAAGTCTCTTTAAAATAATTCACTATTTTCATCTTTCTGATATTTTTCTGGTTAATGTTTCTTTTATTTTTTCTTTTCTATTCAATTTTTATTCCAAATTGGAAGTTTTTTTTTCTTTTTTTACACCCTTTTTATAAGCCCTCTCCACCGCCTCATTTCAAAGCACAATTTTAAATATCTGTAAATCAATAATTTACATAACATTACTTTTTATCCGCCTTTTCCGTCAAATTCATATTCAAAAAGCGTGCAAATATAGAAAAAAAGTTTTACAAAATCAATAGAGGAAAAAAAATGTTTTTCCCGATAAAAAATTCAAAAATTTATTGTATGTTTGTAGCGACTGAGAAACGGATTTTATCTTTTTCAAAGTCTTGATGATATTATTCTAATCCAAAAGACAACAAACTGATGGAGAAGCGTTTAGGGCTGATAGCCATAGTCATTTCAGACAGGGAGAGTGTTAACCGTGTAAACGAGTTAATCTCAAAATTTTCCGATATTTTCATTGCAAGGCAGGGCATTCCGATGCACGAGCGCGGTTTGTCGTTCATTTCGTTAGTCGTTGACGCTGAGATGAACCGCATCAACAATTTCACAGGCAATATGGGAAGAATTTCCGGAGTGGAGGTCAAGACTATTTTCACAAAGAGTGATAATCATAATTAATCAAATAACAATATAATACGTTTGAAAAATGAACATTGAAGAAAGAAACAAGAATTTCATTGACAGAGAAAAACTCTATTCAATGCTTGAAGGTGCGGCGCCGACTTCAGAGGAGCTGCAAAAGATTTTGGACAAGGCGAAAAAGTTGAAGGGCCTTTCGTTGGAAGACGTGGCGCAACTTCTTCGCGTTGAGGATTATTCTGAAATCAAAAAGATAATGGAAACGGCACATTTCGTCAAAGAGAGCATTTACGGCAAGCGGCTTGTGCTCTTCGCTCCGGTTTACACGGGCAACGTATGTGTGAACAACTGTGTCTATTGCGCATTCCGCCGCGACAACAAGAAAATTGTACGTAAAGTACTGAATATGGACGAGATAGAACAAGAGACGCGCATACTTCTGCGTGACGGTCACAAGCGCATACTACTCATCTGCGGTGAGAGTCCGCGCAACGACATAAACTATATCTGCGAAGCAATCCGCCGCACCTATTCGGTGCGAGAGGGCAACAGCAACGTCCGCCGTATCAATGTTGAGCTGGCACCGATGTCCGTTGAGGATTTCCGCCGTCTGAAAGATGAACACATCGGCACTTACGTCTGCTTCCAAGAGACTTACGACCCGATTCTCTACAAAGAATACCATCCGGCCGGCAGCCCCAAAGCCGACTACGAAAACCGTCTGCTGGTTATGGACCGCGCCATGGAAGGCGGAATCAACGATGTGGGTCTTGGCGTGCTGTTCGGTCTCGCTGATTATCGTTTTGAGATATTGGCACTCATGGAGCACGCGAACCATCTTGAGAGAGCTTTTGGCTGCGGGCCACACACAATCAGCTTCCCGCGTATCGAGCCCGCCGAAGGTGCACCGCTGCCGGACAATATCCCGCACAAAGTCTCCGATGAAGATTTCAAGAAAATAATCGCCATCATCCGCATAGCCCTGCCATACACCGGCATAATACTGAGCACGCGCGAAAACGATGACATGCGTACAGAGCTTTTCAACTATGGAATCAGCCAGATTTCAGCGGGCTCGCGCACAAACCCCGGCGCATACAGCGATGAGGCCGAGAAATCGGGCAGCCAATTCTCTCTTGGCGACCACCGCTCACTCGATGAGGTCATTTCCAGCATGATCGACAGCGGCTATATTCCATCGTTCTGCACGGGCTGCTACCGCAAAGGACGTGTCGGCGCAGATTTCATGGACTTGGCAAAACCAGGGCTCATCAAACAATACTGCCTGCCAAATGCGATGTTCACGTTCAAGGAGTATCTGATGGACTTCGCTTCGGAGGAGACCCGCAAAAAAGGGTTGGCACTCATTGACAAGATGTTGGAAAACGACATTCCTGCAGGCAACCACAAGGAAAAAGTCCGCGAAAACCTTGCCAAAGTCGGTGAAGGGCAGCGCGACATCTATTTCTGACAATTTGATTTAATGGTAATATTTTGGATAATTGCGGGCGCAGCAATGCGTCCGCAATTATTTTTGCGAATTGTGGAGTAAAAAAATAGAGGCCCGCATAACGAACCTCTATTCTTTTCAATCAATTTCTTTTATCGGAAATCCTGTCCGCAAAATTATTCTTTCGTCTCTTTTGCAGCTGGTTTTTCAGCTTTTGCTGTTTTCTTTGCGGCGGGTTTCTTCGCTGCAGTCTTTTTCTTTGCAGGAGCTGCTTTCTCTTCTTCGCC
>JAGCRI010000067.1 GCA_017964755.1 Bacteroidales bacterium
TCAAGCTGGTCGCAGATGGCGACACGATAACCGGCACGGACAAGTTTCGGAAGATATGTGTCTATCGCATGATGTGGGAAGCCGGCAAGGTCAACGGAGGCCGCCGCCCCATTTGCGCGTTTTGTGAGGACAATGCCCAAGACACGTGAAGTGGTGATAGCATCCTCCCCGAATGTCTCATAAAAATCGCCAACACGAAACAGCAGAATTGCGTCAGGATGTTTAGCCTTGAACTGGTTGTACTGCTTCATCAAGGGGGTTTCAGAAATCTTGTCCATTTATCAAATATTACTTAGAAAGTGCAAAATTACCAAAAAAAGCGGTACGAAAGTGCCGCTTTTTTATTGTTAAAATGACCATATATACCTGAAGCCTGCCCCATACATCAACCTAAAGGCATTGGTACATTTTCATTTTCCAGATTTAGAAACGCAAATTATCTCCTGCCAAATTACACTTTATGAAATTGCAATGAGAACATGATTCTATTTTCTGTCGAACCGTTCCATCAGTTCAATGGAATAGGTGCGCGACAGCAGGAATGCCGTATCACGGATGTAGATTTTCTGGTTCGCGATTTTGTCAATTTTGTCACAATTGACAATTACAGACTTGTTTACCCGTGCGAAACGCTCAAACGGCAACTCTTTGAGAATTTTCACCAGCGTTGAAGCGTGATAGTGTGGTTTCCCGTCCACATCAATGATTTTCACCACATTGCCGACATTCAGTATGTAGAGTATGTCATCGTAGCGCACCCGTGTCTTGTCGCGGTGGTGCCGAAGGATAATGTACTCTTTAGGGATTTGTGGCTTTGCCTTGTATTTCAGCGCGACAGGCGGTTCTGCAGCGGCTGGTTCGTTCGGCTCCGTCTTCAACGATGTCGCTATGGTTATTATTTTGCTTATTGTGCGGCAAAAATCTGTCAACGAAAATTCAGGACGAATGAGGTCAAAGAATCCGTTGTCCAAATAATTTTTCAAAGTATCCATTTTTTGCGTGATTCCAATTATGAACGGCGGCTTGGTCATTATCTGCAAAAAATCAGCCACCGCAGAATTGGCGCCGCAAATATCAAGAAAAAGCACATCAGGCCGCAAATGCGTCAGTTTCTCAATCATTTCCAGTTCATTTTTGAAAACTGCCAGAACCTCTATGGTGTCAAAGTTCTGTATGTACTCAAGAATACGATTCTCAATTTCAGCACTATTTACATAAAGCGTACATTTAAGTTTGTTCATTTTTGTGCGTTTTTGTTTTATTTTTTTGTTTTGTAAAATATTTACAAATATATTGTTTCTAAATCTTTATATCAGAGTAAAAATAAAAAAAGTGACGAAGAGGCCTGAAATGACTTGTTTATTACTCTTCACACCAAAAAAACGGCAGATTTAAGGCGGGAAACGGTTTTCATAGCTGAAAAACGCAATTTTAAGATAAAACAGCATATTTATGCTGAAAAAGGTCTGCAATATGCGTTTTTTGAAATATAAACCGACCCGTCTGAAAGGGATATTACCGGAATATGACTTTCAAAAATAACTGTTTTAGGCAAAACTTTGGAAAAAAAATAAAGAATTTGTATTTTTAAAAAGCCTTATGAACACACCATGCGACCACCGGCTCAACACTTCTGCAAAAAATTGAAGCCGATTTTGTATCTTCCTTTATGACAACGGAATGCTCATCAACTTTAAAAATGAACATAAAAAGAATGCCAAAGACAAGAAGCACCTTCAAAGCCCCGAAGCATAAGCCGAGAATATGGTCTAAGGTATCAGAAATAACCAATTTTACAATTTTAGACACCAATATTGCGAGAAAATGGACTAAAATCAAGAAAAAGAAAAAGAGAATGATGAAAGTAACTATCTCAACGGTGAGCGAACCGCCAAGCTGCTGGGCTATAAGCGGGGAAAACTTGATTGCAGCCCAACCGCCGCCAATAATTGCAATTATTGACGCTACCTCCTTGATCAGCCCGTTCTTAAGTCCCCTGAATCCGAACCATGCCAACGGTATTAATACAATTATGTCTATCCAGTTCATTTGTCCCAAGGTGATTTTGAAATATCCTTTGTCCATTTTCCTTTTTCGTTCTTCACAAATTTCTCGTTAAAAATGTACATCAGACGAAGTGATATTGTATGATTGTGAAAATTGCTTGTCCAGCTGTCAGTGTCACCGTTGGTCTTCACTGTAACGTAAGTAAGTTTGCGTATAGGAGCGATAGAATAACTCCAGCGGAGACCGAATTTAAGCCCTTTCCATATTCGGGCGCGCACATCAACCAACACGCTCCAGTCGCTTGTGGAATAGGTTTTTGAGCGGACATTAGTAGTGCGTGCAAAGCCGTTATATATTTCCTTGGCACGGACGAGGCGTCCCCACGAGAAACCTGCCCCTATTGCCCACCCCGTATTGTGGTCTTCATAGTGCGCCAAAAGCGGAATCTCAACATAGTCGAGGTTTATCTTGCACTTCATAAGCGGGTCGAAAGCCACAGCGCGGTTAACATCTTCAAACATCACAGATGCGTAGGCCGCTGTGTCAAAAGCACTTTCCATCCTGTATTTTTTATATGAACCTTTTTGCGTGAACATAAGTTCGAGAGTGATTGTCCAATGCTGTTTTGCATCAAGTGGCAGAGAGATGCCGGCACCGACATTTGCCCCAACTTTGTAAAAACCATGCACATCGTCACCCTCAATCTGGGCAAGGTTTACACCCGCAAAGACTGAGCCAAGAAACTTTTGCGCAAAAAGGTCGGAAAAGCTGATAGTGACAAGAAGAGATAGTGCTAACAATATTTTTTTCATCTGCGCTTGTTTTGAAAAAACTGTTTCAAAAGTGCTGACGATTCCTTTTCAAGAATACCGGCAACAACTTCAGTTTTAGGGTGAAGGATGTTTTTCTGCAAAAGCGAATATCCTTTTTTCGGATCGGCGGCGGCAAAAACAAGGCGTCCTAACTGCGCCCACGCGATAGCCCCCGCGCACATGACACACGGTTCCAATGTGACATACAACGTACAATCGTTCAGATATTTCGCGCCCAAATTTGCAGCTGCAGCCGTTATGGCCTGCATCTCGGCATGGGCTGTAACATCGTTGAGTGTCTGCGTGAGGTTGTGCCCCCGCCCGATGATTTCGTTGTCGGCGACAACCACTGCACCAATAGGCACCTCATCGGCTGCGTATGCCTCCTCCGCCTCTGCCAACGCCAACCTCATAAAAAATTCGTCATCAAAAAACATCAGCATTTTTTCGTTTGCGCAAAGATACTACTATTTTGTCTTCAGTAACAAAAAATTTTTTCTTTTGGCAAACAAATAGTGCCAAGACGACAAAATCAAAAAAAACGACAGTAAGTTACCGTATGGACTATTCGAACTCCTCAACTCTCCCGTCTCCGGAATAAACTCTGATATATTTGCCGTCACTTGTTGAAAAAATGTATGACGGATATTCATCAAAAGGCGGTGCCAATGCTGTTCTCATAGTCATCGTCATACCAGTTGGCAGTGGAAGCTCTGACTCGTGCAGCAACACCCAAGCCTGCGAAAATGAAACCGGAATGTCGTTAATGTCAATTACCATATCACCTATTACGTGGTCTATGAATGCTGTAATTTCAGGTTCCGCTTCAAATTCATTGGCATTATGGTCAATAAGAACTACCGTATCTTCAACCTGAAAAACCGTTTCCATGGAAATAATTGTCGGCTTTGTGAGCTTATGAACACTGTCGGCAAACAAGACTTTGGCTTCAAAAAACATATAATCATCCCCGTACATATCCTTAATTTTCTGACAGTCAGCGACAATCACTTTGTCAAAATCGTATGAATCCACAACAGTTGGTGTCGGCTGCGGTTTCTGTTCATTTTCCGTTTTTTTCTTATCACATGAGACAAAAACGAGAAGAAAAGCGCAAAATGCAATTTGAAGTGTAATTCTTTTTTTCTTGTTTTTAAATTTAAAATTCATATATTAATTATACTAAAATCTAACGACTTATCTGCCAACGGATACCAGCCCTGACAGAAAAGCTTGGGTTCAGGCAAACGTTGCCGGCGACCCAACCTTTGCTTTTCCAGCCAAGTTCGAGGTAAGGATCTATATACCGGCTGTGGTACGATATTCTCGCATTCACCAATCCTCCAACCGCACCTTTTTTAGTGTAAAAAGACATATCCTTCGGCTGCACCCAGAACATAACCCTACCACCAATCTGCATTCGGTTGTCTAACAGCGGGAAATCGACAAGTCCGGCCTCAATTCCTGCAAAATGATAGTGGAGATTATTATAGCTATGAAGCGTTGTGTACAAATTGAATTTGGGTGCCTGCAAATACAGGTCAAGAGAGATGTCATCGCCGAAAGAGGTCAGATAGTGGCGGAAAGCGAAATTCCCGAACCACTCGCCTTCAGAAGTGTTTGCAAGGCGGATATGCGAAAAACCAATCATCATCGGCGACACGAAATTGAAAATATCCAAATATGTCTGGCGCAAAAGATATTTCCGGCCTTCCTCAGTTATGTCATCATACATGATATAGCGATTAACACCAACACCGCTGGGATGAAGCCCACGCGCCGCGTATGGTTTGTCGGGGAAACAAAGCGCATCAATCCAAGCATTCATATCCATACCTGTGAAATCACGCTCCTTTATGGTCTTCTCAATCTCATTGCGTTTTCGCGTCCCTTCGTCACCGCCGCCATGTGCGCAACTGCTCACATACACAATGTTTTGCACCAAATACATTATGTAAAGCACCTCGTTGTCAAGATTCTGATGATAGAAAAATTCATTGGCCTGAAGGTTGCGGACAAGTTGCACCTCGGCCTCATGCCCTGCACTCATAAGGCGCACAAAATCAGAATGATGCTCATCACAAAGATTTTCAAGATGCTCGTCTTTCACATGATTCACTGCAATAGAACTTTTACCGAAAGGAAAGGTCAGCACCTCGTTAAAGCTGTCAAAGCCATATTGAGTCATAACACCGCGATGGTACTCTTCGTGAAGCCAAGGCGCGCCCAACGGAAGCCATTGCGAAACCACATCAAAACCGCTAATCAGCAACCTCTGTATGAAAGCCTGCGCCCCAACGCTTTTTCTGATACGGATATTTTTGAAACCGAAATGGACAGCAGAATAAAAATCAACAGAATAGGCCAATGAGGTCTCCATGCCAGGATTCATATATGACTTGAAGAAGCCGCCTGTGGCACGGTAAGCATAGATTTGCGAAGGCAAATCAACCAACGGCATATCCAAATAGACTGCCCCGATAGTGTCCTTATAAAAGAACATGTTGTTTTTGAAATTCCGTTGCCCGCAGACTAATACAGGCAAGGAAAAGAGCCCTATAAGAAATGTCAGGATTAATAACTTCTTCATAAAAGGCCGACTTCGTCTTAAATCTTACTATTCCCTGCCGTGGCAGTTTTTGTATTTCTTGCCGCTGCCGCACGGGCACGGGTCGTTTCTGCCGACACGCTTCTCCACATGCACCGGAGCGCTGCCTTTGCCGCCCGCCGCAACCTGCCGCCCGCTGCCAACCTCCTGACGCCCTGTCTGAAGTTTCTTGGCGTCAGATTCCGGCAACTCGGCTTCTTTCACCTGCGACTGGTCGGTTACTACTATTCCGCCCTTGTTCAAAA